>NC_014377.1:1920023-2280035 GCF_000144645.1 Thermosediminibacter oceani DSM 16646 | reverse complement strand
TTAATATTATAGGCTATAATCTATTTAGTTTTCAGTCCTGAGGGGGTGAAGTCTTGAAACAGACATACCAGCCGAGAAAAAGGTACAGGAAAAAGGTGCACGGTTTCAGAAAGAGAATGAGCACGAAGAGCGGAAGAAATGTGATAAAAAGAAGAAGACTGAAGGGAAGAAAGAGGTTAACAGCATAGGGCCGCACTGTTACAAAAAGCGGCCTTATTCCAGATTTTCGGAGGGCAGTTACAGGTTGAAAAAGTGCTTCAGATTAACAAAAAATTTCGAATTTATGCGGGTCTACAAAAAGGGTAGGCGAGCGGGATGCCCTCTTTTTAGCATGTACGCAAAAGAAAACCAGCTCGGGTATTCAAGACTGGGAATATCGGTTAGAAAGAAAACTGGAAAAAGCGTTGTTAGGAACAGGATCAAACGGCGGATAAGGGAAGCTTTCAGGACGAATATGGAAAACGTGAAAAAAGGTTACGACATCGTGGTTTCGGTAAAAGAAGATGCAAGGGAAGCCGACTTTAACGAGATAAAAAGAAGTTTGATATACCTTTTGAAAAAATTGAACCTCTGGACTGGGAACGATGTTAATTAAAAAATTACTTATTACTTCGATAATTTTTTACCAGAAAGTAATCTCGCCGCTAAAGCCGCGGACGTGCAGGTTTTATCCCTCCTGTTCGGAATACGCAAGGCTTTCGATTGAAAAGTACGGGGCTTTCCGAGGAGGTATAAAGGCTATAAAGAGAATATTAAAATGCCACCCCTTGCACCCCGGTGGCTACGATCCGGTCGAATAACCGCAGTAAAAAATAGTAAATAATAGAAAAAATAGGTTTGATAAATTAAGGGGGAGCGCTTAAATGGCATTATTAGAGGGCGTTTTGAAACAGATACTGGATTTTTTATTCCTATATACGAAAAGCTACGGCGTTGCCATAATTGTTTTGACAGCACTTATAAAGCTGGTTTTACTGCCTTTTAGTTTTCAACAATTTCAGTCGATAAAAAAGATGCAGGAGATAGCACCGTTGCAGAAAAAGCTCCAGGAAAAATACAAGAACGACAAGGAAAAACTCAACAGAGAACTGTTGAAGCTCTACCAGGAAAACAAAGTGAACCCCATGGGGGGTTGTCTTCCGCTTCTCATACAGTTCCCGTTTATAATAGCGCTTTTCAGCCTGCTGCAGCATCATAACTTCGGGAATGAAGGTTTCCTGTGGATAGCCGACCTGGGTGCTCCCGACAGGACATTTGTACTGCCGCTCCTGGCTGCGGTGACCACCTACGTATCGTCTAAAATAGGAATGCCTCAAAACCCGGACAACCCGCAAAGCTCGATGAACCTCATTATGTCCGCTGTTATAGGATGGATGGCCTTAAAATTCCCGTCGGGCCTTGCGCTTTACTGGGTAGTAAGTAACCTGATACAGATATTACAACAGGTTATAATAATGCGCTCCACAGCCTCTGTTAAGGAGGAAGTAAAGTAATATGAAGACCGTAGAAAAGCAGGGAAGGACGGTAGACGAAGCTCTGGAACTGGCGTTAAAGGAGTTGAACGCCAAAAAGGACGAAGTGGAAGTGGAAGTGCTGGAGGAGGGCAGCAGGGGGTTGTTCGGTCTGCTCTCTAGGATGGCGAGGGTTAGGGTGACCCTAAAGGAAAAGCCCGAAGAAAAAGCGCTGGAATTTCTAAAAGGCCTTATGAAGATACTTAAACTGGACCCCGTCATGAACCTGGTGCACGAAGAGGACGGCATGTGCAGGATCGAAATAAAAGGAAATAATATGGGCATACTTATAGGAAAGCACGGCACAACGCTGAACGCACTCCAGTATTTGACCGGGCTTGTGGCCAATAAGAACGATACGGGCTACAAGAGGATAATCCTGGACGTGGAAGGGTACAGGGAAAAGAGGGAAAAAACCCTAAAGGAGCTGGCCTTAAAGATTGCAAGAAGGGTTAAAGAGACTAAAAAGAGCATTGCCCTCGAGCCGATGCCGCCCAACGAGAGGAAGATTATACACAACGCGCTCCAGGGCGACGATTGGGTAAAAACCCACAGCGAGGGCGAAGAACCCTATAGGAGAGTAATAATTTCGCCGAAATATCCTCCTGTCAGATGACAGGAGGATATATTATAGGTGGAGGAGATTTTATGAGTATGACCGGGGATACCATAGCCGCTATTTCAACGCCGCTGGGTGAAGGTAGTATCGGTATAGTGAGGATAAGCGGAGAAGATTCCTTCCGTATAGCAAGCGAGATATTCCGCCCCAAAAAAAATATAGATCCTTCGGAGATGAAGCCCAGGACCATGTACCTGGGCAGCATAGTCGATCCGGGAAGCGGCGAGGTAATCGATGAGGTGCTGCTCGTTAAATACAAGGCCCCCTTTACTTACACGAGGGAAAATATGGTTGAGATAAACTGTCACGGAGGTTTCACCGTTCAGCGCCGGATCCTGGAAGTGGTGTTGGGCCGCGGTGCGAGGGTTGCGGAACCCGGAGAATTTACCAAGAGAGCATTTTTAAACGGCAGGATTGACCTTTCCCAGGCCGAAGCGGTTATAGACATCATACGGGCCAAGACCGACCGGGCGCTTAACGTGGCTGTAAACCAGTTAAAGGGAGGTCTTTCGGAAAGGATCCGGGAAGTGAGACAAAGGATTCTCCGGATTATCGCCCATATAGAAGCCAATATAGATTTCCCGGAGGATGATATACCGGAAGCCGACCCCGACACAATAAGAGAAGATATCCGGGGTATCCGGGTGGAGCTGGAGGAGCTTTTGAAAAAAGCCCAGGCAGGGAAGATTATGCGGGAGGGGCTTTCCACCGTAATCCTCGGGAGGCCTAACGTCGGTAAATCTTCGCTTTTAAATTCCCTGCTCAGGGAAAAGAGGGCTATAGTCACCGACATCCCGGGGACCACCAGGGATATAATCGAGGAGTACCTGAATATTAACGGCATACCGGTGAAGATAGTGGATACAGCCGGGATTAGAGAAACTTGCGACGCAGTTGAGAAGATCGGCGTAGAAAGGGCTCTGGAGTCGTTAAAAGAAGCGGAACTGGTGCTTTTGATGTTGGACGCCTCCGATGAGTTGAGGGAAGAGGACCGCGCGATAATGGAACTGGTAAAGGATAAGTTCGTAATAGTGGTCTTAAATAAGACCGATCTTCCCGAAAAGCTGAGTGTGGATGAGGTAAAATCGGCTTTTCCCGGAAAGCCGTTGATAAGGGTATCGGCTCTACGGGAAAAAGGGATCGAGGAGCTGAAGGAAGCCATATACAGGGCGGTCACCGAAGAGATAGGTCCCGTAGATGAAGGCGTTATTGTAACAAGGGCAAGGCACAGCCAGGCTGTAAAGAATGCAGTGGAGGCACTAGAAAGGGCTGAAAGTGCGCTTTCATCCGGAATTCCCATGGAGATGGTGGCCATGGAAGTGAGGGAAGCGTGGGAGCGCCTCGGCGAGATAACCGGAGATACGGTGCGGGAAGACGTGGTCAACGCTATTTTTGAAAACTTCTGCATAGGCAAATGAGGGTGATCGGAATGGAGTACACCGCAGGTTATTACGATGTGGCCGTAGTAGGAGCCGGACACGCAGGTTGCGAGGCTGCCCTGGCTTCGGCCCGCCTGGGAATGAAGACCGTGGTTTTTGCAATAAATCTGGATAGCATTGCTTTAATGCCGTGCAATCCATCCATCGGGGGGCCTGCCAAGGGGCACCTGGTGCGCGAAATAGACGCCCTCGGCGGGGAAATGGGGAAAAATATTGATAAGACTCTGATACAGATGCGGCTCCTGAATACAAAAAAAGGTCCCGCCGTGAGGGCTTTGAGGGCTCAGGCCGACAAAAAGGCATACCAGTTTTCCATGAAGTACACCCTGGAAAAGCAACAAAACCTCGACATCGTCCAGGGAGAAGTGGTTAGGGTCCTGGTGGAGGGTGGACGGGTAAAGGGTGTCGTCACCAAGACGGGAGGGGTGTACTATGCCCGGGCTGTAATTTTGACGACAGGCGTGTACCTGAGGGGCAGGATAATCATCGGCGACGTGAGTTACAGCGGAGGACCCAACGGTCTTTTTCCCGCCAACGAGCTTTCAAAATGCCTTGAAGCGCTGGGTTTCGAGCTGGGGAGGTTCAAAACCGGAACGCCTCCTCGGGTACACAGGGATTCCATCGATTTTTCCAAAATGATTGAACAGCCGGGAGACGAGGTAATCATCCCCTTCTCCTATGAAACCGAATCCATAAAAAGGCCGCAGATTTCGTGCTGGCTGACCTACACCAACGAGAAGACCCACGAGATAATCAGGAAGAACCTCTACAGGGCACCGCTTTACACGGGAGATATTAAGGGGGTAGGCCCCAGGTACTGTCCCAGCATAGAAGTGAAAATAGTCAACTTCCCAGAAAAGGAATCCCACCAGGTGTTCGTGGAGCCGGAGGGCGAAAACACCTGCGAGATGTACCTGCAGGGCGTTTCCACAAGCCTCCCCGAAGACGTACAGGTGGAGCTTTTGAGGACTATAAGGGGCCTCGAAAACGTGAAGATGATGCGGCCGGGATACGCCATCGAGTACGACTATGTGATACCGACCCAACTGAAACTGACCCTGGAGACCAAGGAAATTGAGGGCCTTTACATGGCCGGGCAGATAAACGGCACTTCCGGTTACGAAGAAGCGGCAGCCCAGGGCCTGATTGCCGGCATAAACGCCGCTTTAAAGCTGAAGGAAAGGGAGTCTTTGGTACTCGGAAGGTCCGACGCCTATATCGGCGTATTGATCGACGACCTGGTGACCAAAGGCACCGACGAACCGTACCGCATGCTCACATCCAGAGCCGAATACCGGCTGCTTTTGAGGCACGATAACGCCGATATGCGGTTGACGGAAATAGGTTACCGGGTGGGGCTTATCAGCGAAGAAAGATACGAGCGGTTCCTGAAAAAAAAGAAAATGATCGAGGAAGAAATAGAAAGGCTGCGCTCAACTAAAATTACGCCAACCGCTGAAGTAAACAAGGCTCTGGAGGAAATAGGTACGGCACCTCTTGCAACACCGGCCACTCTGGAAGACATCCTAAAGAGGCCGGAAATCGATTACGCGGCACTGAAAGCCCTGGACCCGGAAAGACCTGAACTTCCTCCGGAAGTTATAGAGCAGGTTGAGATAATGACGGCGTACGACGGGTATATAAAGCGCCAGCTGAAGCAGGTGGAAAATTTCAGGAAGATGGAAAATAAGCGCATCCCCGATGACATTGATTACGATAAAATTCACGGGCTCCGGACCGAGGCGAGGGAAAAGCTGAAGAAAATTCGGCCGGCTTCGATCGGCCAGGCTTCAAGGATTTCCGGTGTAAACCCCGCTGATATAACCATTCTATTGATATACCTGGAATCGGAAAAAAGACGGAGGGAAAAATGAGCGGTAATTTTGTAGAAAAACTCGTAAAGCTGGCCGGGGAATGCGGAATAGAAATAGACCCGGAAAAGGCGAAATTGCTCGGAATTTTTAAAGACGAGATAGTGGAATGGAATAAAAGGATAAACCTTACAGCTATTGTGGACGAGGAGCAATTTATAGTAAAACACATCATAGATTCTCTTATTATATTGAAAAAAATAGACTTTCACTCGGGGGCAAAACTGGTGGATGTCGGCACCGGGGCCGGCTTTCCGGGTGTACCGGTAAAGATAATGAGGCAGGACTTAGTAGTGCTGCTTATGGACTCCAGCAGAAAAAAAACGGAGTTTTTGAAGCATGCGGTTAAAAAGCTGGGGTTACAAAGAACAGATGTTCTATGTGCGCGGGCGGAAGAAGCCGCAAAAAGCGGCGGTTACCGGGAAATGTACGACGCCGCCGTTGCGCGGGCCGTCTCAGGTCTAAATACGCTGGTGGAGCTTTGCCTGCCCCTGGTGAAGGTAGGGGGCATTTTTATCGCTATGAAGGGCGAAGACCCGGGATCGGAAATCGAAGAAGCCCTTGGCGCCGCAGATATCCTGGGCGGGAGGATTGGAAATGTAATTCCCTATGAGCTGCCGGGGGGTATAAAAAGGCACCTTATAGTCGTAGAAAAAATAAAAAATACTCCCGAGAAATTTCCCCGACGGCCGGGAATGCCACAAAAAAAGCCAATACATCTAAAAATTTCCATAGAAAAAGAAGGAGATTAGATAACAGTATAGAATAATAAAATTAAAAAATATATGAGGCGGTGGTTATCTGTGTGGGGGGACAGGAAGAGTGAAGTGATCAATATCCCGGTGGATGCCATCAAGCCCAATCCATATCAGCCCAGGAAAAATTTCGACGACGAGTCGCTCAGGGAGCTGACCGATTCGATAAAGGTATACGGGGTACTTCAGCCCATAGTGGTAAGGCGCGTGGGGAAAAATTTATACGAACTGATAGCCGGCGAAAGAAGGTGGAGGGCCTGCCAGAAGGCGGGTCTCAAAGAGATACCTGCGATTGTCCGCGATACCAAAGAAACCGATACGGCCATTATAGCGCTGATAGAAAACCTGCAGAGGGAGAACTTGAGTTTTTTGGAGGAAGCCGAGGGGTACAGGCAGTTGATGTACGAGCACGGGCTCACCCAGGAGCAGCTGGCGGAGCGGCTGGGAAAGAGCCAGTCCACCATAGCCAACAAGGTTCGGCTGCTGAAGATGCCGGAAGATATTTTGAAAGTTATTTCCCGGGAAAATTTGACAGAAAGGCACGCCAGAGCCCTGCTAAAGCTGCCCGATGAAAAACTCCAAAGAGAGGTTCTGAATAAGGTGGTCGAAAAGGGGTTGAACGTGCGGCAGACCGAGGAACTGGTGGACAAGACCCTTGAAAAGATACAGGCGAAAACCGATACAAAGAGGAAAAAAACTTTAAAGATAGCCATAAAGGACATAAGGATTTTTGTAAATTCGGTAAAGAAGCTGGTAAACACCATCAAGGAGACCGGCTTCAAAGTAGATTACCAAGAATTCGATAGAGGCGATTACATAGAAATGGTAGTTCAGATCCCGAAAAGGTGATGAACTATTTTTTTTTTGCAAGTAATAGAAGGAAAAAGTAACTAAAAAAAGAAATGATTATAATAAACGCCGTAGCCATACGCAGGTGAAAACGGTTTTTCGGGAGTGGTAAAATGTCCAGGATAATAGCTATAGCAAATCAAAAGGGCGGTGTAGGGAAGACCACCACGGCGATAAACCTGGGCGCGTGCCTTGCGTCTCTTGGAAAGCGTATACTGCTGGTTGATATCGACCCCCAGGGCAATACCACCAGCGGTATAGGAGTTGATAAGACCACGGTGGGCGAATCCGTATACAACGTCCTGATAAACGAAGAGAGCATAAAGGACAACATCGTGAAGACCCGTTACGAAAATCTATACCTCCTTCCATCCAACATACAGCTGGCGGGGGCGGAAATAGAGCTGGTGATGGCCATATCGCGGGAATACAAACTGAAGAATGCCCTGGAGGAAGTAAAGCAAGAATATGACTTCATATTGATCGACTGCCCACCATCCCTGGGATTGCTCACGCTCAACGCCCTCACGGCGGCCGACACGGTGCTGGTGCCCATCCAGTGCGAGTACTACGCCTTGGAAGGATTGGGGCAGTTGATGAATACCATCAATCTGGTTAAAAAACACCTGAACAAAGGCCTGGAGGTGGAGGGCGTCCTGCTGACCATGTTCGACGCCAGGACCAACCTGTCCATACAGGTGGTGGAAGAGGTAAAAAAGTTTTTTAAGGACAAGGTGTATAGGACGATAATTCCGAGGAACGTCAGGTTGAGCGAGGCTCCCAGCCACGGCAAGCCGATTATTGTCTACGATTCCAGGTCAAGAGGGGCAGAGGTGTATATGGAATTGGCCAAGGAGGTGTTGGGAATTGACTAAAAAGGGGCTGGGAAGGGGGCTCGGGGCCCTTATACCAATGATGGACGAAAAGACCGACGAAAAAAACATTCAGGAGATCAGCATAAGCGAAATACGGCCCAACGAGCACCAGCCGCGGAAGGCCTTCGATGACGAAAAGCTGAGCGAGTTGGCGGCTTCGATAAAAGAACACGGTGTCCTCCAACCGGTAATACTCCGAAAGGTGAAGAACGGATATGAAATTGTAGCAGGTGAGAGGCGCTGGAGAGCGGCCAGGATAGCGGGCATCGATAAAATTCCGGCAGTAGTGAAGGAACTGACCGATGCGGAAGTGATGCAGATAGCCCTGATAGAGAACCTGCAGAGGGAAGACCTGAACCCCCTTGAAGAAGCGGCGGCCTATAAAAGGCTTATGGAAGAATTCGGGATGACCCAGGAAGAGCTGGCGGCCAGGATCGGTAAAAGCAGATCGCAGATAGCAAACACGGTTAGGCTCCTGAACCTGGAGCCGGAAATCCAGCAGATGATTAAACAAGGACGTCTCACGGCAGGACACGCCAGAGCGCTGTTAGCCGTCGATGACCCTCGGGAAAGGATGAAAATAGCGAGGAGAATAACGGAAGAGAACATATCCGTGAGGGAAACGGAAGAAATAGCGAAGACGGTGGCGCTGAAAGCGGGTAAAAAGCGCGAAAAAGGAAGGGGAGAAGAGATAAATCCCGCCCTTTTGCATGTGACCGAACAGCTCCAGAAGGTCCTTGGCACAAAAGTCAGGGTAAAGGGGAGTGAGAGAAAAGGAAGGATTGAAATAGAATTTTACTCAGAAGACGAATTAGAGAGGATTCTGGAGATTATTATAGGTTCTTAAAATTTACTACCAAAAAAGGATAATGTTTCACGTGAAACTTTCAACCGAGTCCAGCTTGGGGGAGGGAGTATTACGATTAACCTGGGGATTGTTGGTGCTGGCAAAGGTGGTACAGCGATTCTCAAGGCGATTTATGAACTTCCGGATGTGCGAATTGTCGGGATCGCCGATATTGACGAAAACGCTCCTGGTATAAAACTGGCTAAGGAAAAAGGGATCACAACTTTTCGCGATTGTCTTGAGCTCTTACAGACACCGCACTTGGATTTAGTGATCGAAGCGACGGGAAATTCTAAAGTTCAGGAACTGCTGTATACCCATAAACAAAAACAAACGGTCATCATCGACGCTTTTGCTGCCCGATTGATGATGACCATGGTCAATGCTAAAGAAGAAATGGTGATAAAACTGCATAACCAGGCACAGGAATTAGCGGCTACAGCTGAGGAGTTAAACAATGCCATCAAAGAAATCGCAAGGGCGGCAAGAGAACTGGCTCTCGGCGCTGAGGAGCTTGCCTTTAAAGGATACACCTTAAACGAATCCGCCGGTAGTGCAAAGAGCCATGTACAAAATACGGGTGACGTTCTTGGGTTTATAAAAAAAGTTGCCGTTCAGACCAACCTTTTGGGGCTTAATGCAGCTATAGAAGCTGCTAGAGCCGGGGAGCAAGGGCGCGGCTTTGCCGTTGTGGCCGGTGAGGTCCGTAAATTAGCCGAGGACAGCGCGAGAGCTGTTGAGCAAATCGGTGGCATTTTGCAAAATATCGAAAGATCGATTGGAGAGATTACCAGGGGAATACTGGAAACAAGTCAGGTTACCGAGCGCCAGGCAGGTGCAACCCAACAGATTGTGGGACGGATCGAACAGCTGGAACAGGTGGCGGAAAATCTCAGAAAAGTAGCGGGCCAATTGGCTGCCCTTAGCTGACGTTGAAACGGAAAAGTTGGCCGCTGCCTGCCCGGCCAAAGCCGGACAGAGAGCGGCTAACTTTTTTAATGGGCCTCGGTACCATGATATACACCGGTGGCTGTTAAAAAAGTTATTGCTTCATGGGGCGGTAAATTGTATAATTGTAATATAATTTAAATCGAACCGGTCCTGACGCAAGGGGGTTACCTGAGCGAAGGGAGGGAATGGGAATATGCGGGCCTCGTATGCGTGCATGTAAAGCTTTTCCTCCCGGAGGGAAAGCTTTTTTATTTGGACCGCTGGTAAACTTCATTAACAAGGGGAGAGGATTATGCCTTACATCGGTAAAAACCGGGACCTGGAGGAACTGAAGGCCGATTTCATAGACGACGAAGCCATAAACCGCGCACTGGAGGCCGGTAAAAGGGTTTCCAGAGATGGTATAAGGGAGATCCTCAAAAAAGCCGGGGAAGCGAGGGGCCTCGACTTGGAAGATGTGGCAGCCCTTTTGCACTGCGAAGATGACGAGTTGCTGGAGGAAATGTACGCCATTGGCAGGGAAATAAAAGACAGGATTTACGGCAACAGAATAGTGATCTTTGCACCCCTCTACTACAGCGACTACTGCGTAAATAACTGCCGCTACTGCGGTTACAGGAGGGATAACAGGACCCCGCGCCGGCGCCTCACCATGGAGGAAGTTAGGCGCGAAGTCGAGATACTGGAGGAGATGGGTCACAAGCGGCTGGCCCTGGAGGCCGGAGAAGACCCGGTAAACTGCCCTATAGAATACACCCTTGAAGTGATCAAGACCGTCTACGACACCCGTTTGAAAAACGGCAGCATCCGCCGGGTTAACGTGAACATAGCGGCCACCACGGTGGAAAATTACCGGAAATTAAAGGATGCGGGTATAGGAACCTACATCCTCTTTCAGGAAACCTACCACAGGCCCACGTACAAACACATGCATCCGTCGGGCCCAAAGAGTGACTACGATTACCATACCACCGCCATGGATCGCGCCATGGAAGGCGGTATCGACGATGTGGGGCTGGGTGTTCTTTTCGGGCTCTACGACTACAAATACGAGGTGCTGGCACTCCTCCAGCATGCACAGCACCTGGAAGAAAAATACGGCGTCGGCCCCCACACCATATCTTTTCCCAGGATTAGGCCGGCTCTGGGCGTAAGCGTAAAGGACTTCCCGTACCTGGTATCCGACCGGGATTTCAAAAAGATAGTCGCCATAGTGCGCTTGGCGGTGCCCTATACCGGAATGATTCTGTCTACCAGGGAGCGCCCCGACTTCAGGGAAGAGGTAATCTCCGTGGGTATCTCTCAGATAAGCGCCGGCTCGTGCACCGGAGTCGGAGGATATTACGATGAAATATCCCGTAAAAACCGGGAATCCCACGCCCAGTTCCAGGTGGAGGATCACAGGACCCCCAACGAAGTTCTGCTTTCCCTGTGCGAGCAGGGGTACCTCCCGAGCTACTGTACCGCCTGCTACCGTAGCGGGCGTACCGGCGACAGGTTCATGCAGCTCGCTAAATCGGGCAATATCCACAACTGCTGCCAGCCAAATGCAATCCTTACCTTTAAAGAATTTCTGATGGACTACGCCGACCCCAGGCTAAAGGAACTGGGAGAAAAGGTTATAAAAAAGAGCCTCGAAGATATCCCTAATCCTACCGTAAAGCAAAAGACCGAAGAGAGGCTGGCAAGAATCGAACAGGGCGAAAGAGACCTGTTCTTTTAAAGGTGAATGCCATGTCGGAACACATTATAGTATGCTCGACGACAAGTCACATGCTTAAGGGTGAGAAGGTATTGAGGACGGCGGGTATACCCGTCCGCCTCATACCGACTCCGAAAAAATACGGCCGGCTCTGCACTACCGCTATCGTCATCCCTTCGGAGATGAAGCAGGAGGCCGAGGCTATACTGAGCAGCGAAAAGGTGCAATACACGGGTATCTATGAGTTCGAGCCTTTTAAGGTAGAAAACCTTCTTCCCGAGGACGGAAGGGTTGGGGAGGATTTCGCCGGTCTAATCAAAAAAATAGAGGCCGGCCAGGACCTCTCCCTAAAAGAGATAGAACGCCTTTTGGCTTCGGAAAACCCGTTAGAGGTGGAGGCTCTACTGGCGGCAGGGGACAAGATGAGGCAGAAGACCGTGGGGGATGTAGTGGACATAAGGGGGGGCATAGAATTTTCGAATTACTGCAGAAAGAATTGCAACTACTGCGGCCTGCGTCGAGCAAACACCAGTTTGCTACGCTACCGAATGACGCCGGAAGAAATCATAAAAGCGGCCGTTGAAATGAGGAAGCTGGGCCTTTCCACAGTGATACTCCAATCCGGTGAAGATCCATGGTACACCGAGGAAAAAATGGTCGAAATCCTCAGGGGCATAAAAAGCGAGACCGGCATGAGGATAACCATGAGTATAGGCGAAAGGCCCAGGCACGAGCTGGAGGCCTTCCGGAAGGCGGGGGCTAACAACTACCTCCTTAGAATAGAGTCGGCAAACCGGGAGGTCTTCAAGCTGGCTCACCCCGATGACGATTACGACGTCCGGGTAAAAAACATCCGCGACCTGAAAGAACTGGGATACGTCACGGGTTCCGGTTGCATAGTGGGACTCCCGGGCCAGCGGCCCGAGCACCTGGCGGAGGATATCGTCTTTTTGAGAGATATGGGTATAAACATGGTGGGGTTGGGGCCTTTCCTCCCCGCCAGAAACACGCCCTTTGAGAACTTGCCGCCGGGCGACCTTTTGATGTCCCTAAAGATGGTGGCCGTAGCCCGGCTGGTGCTTAAACACGTCTTCATACCATCGACGACCGCTATGGCCACCCTATCGCCGGATGGACTAAAAAGAGGACTCCTTTCGGGAGCCAACGTGATAATGGTGAATTTCACCCCGACCGCTTTCAGAAAATCCTACGAGATATACTCCAACAAAGCGGTCGTAACGCTGCAGTGGGCGGTGGACCTGGTAAAGAGTCTGGGGAGAAAACTGCCACCGTATATAAAAGAGACCGCATGACGCCCTGGACCGGGCCTTTATAAAAAAATCTTTTATTTTCTTTGGTACTTTGTATCTGCGAAGGGTCTTTTCGCAGATACTTTTTTATGGTAAAGTAATTATTGATTCCACAAAAGAGGTGCTATACCATGATATATTTTGATAATGCGGCCACAACCTGGCCCAAGCCCGAAGAGGTTTACAGGGCCGTGGAAGATGCCATGAGAAATTTCGGCGGGAACCCGGGCCGCAGCGGCCACAGGATGGCTCTGGCCGCCGCACGCTTGGTGTACGAGGCGAGGGAAACCCTGGCCGAATTTTTCAACGCTGAAAGTCCGACGAATATAGTTTTCACCATGAACGCCACCGATGCTCTAAACACCGCCATAAAGGGTGTACTCAAGCCCGGTGACCACGTAATAACCACTTCCATGGAGCACAACTCGGTGGCAAGACCGATCTTCGCCCTGACGAAATCCGGAGTGGAATGGGATATCGTAAGGTGCGGCACCGACGGGTCTCTGGATCCCGACGATGTAGTGAAGGCCATAAAGCCCAATACCCGGCTCATAGCGATAACCCATGCTTCCAACGTTACCGGAACCATAATGCCCGTCGGGGAAATCGGAAAAATAGCCCGGGAAAGGGGCATTCTCCTTCTGGTGGATGCCGCCCAGTCGGCGGGAGTGCTGGACATCGACGTGCAGGGGATGAACATCGACTTACTGGCGTTCCCGGGCCATAAGGGCCTCTACGGTCCGCAGGGCACCGGGGGGCTTTACGTCAGGGAGGGGCTGCAGCTTACTCCCATCAGGCAGGGAGGTACCGGCAGTTTTTCCGAAGAACTGGAGCAGCCCGAAATTCTGCCGGACAGGCTGGAGTGCGGCACCCTTAATACACCGGGAATTGCCGGCCTTGCCGCCGGTGTCGACTTTGTCAAAAAAAAGGGCCTGAAAAACATCCGCTACCACGAAGAGCAGCTGACCCAAAGATTTCTAGAAGGCCTTAAAGAAATTGACGGCGTCACCGTTTACGGTCCTGAAAAGGCCGCCGATCGCTGTGCCGTAATTTCCCTGAATTTTAATAATCTCGATTCGGCGGAGCTTGCCTACCTTTTGGACAGCCGGTTCGACATCCAGGTTCGCCCGGGGCTCCACTGCAGCCCCCTGGCTCACCGGACTTTAGGCACCGAAGATCGTGGAACCGTCAGGTTCAGCTTCTCGGTATTCAACACCGTTGAAGAGATAGACAGGGCCCTGGAAGCTTTAAGAGAGATCTCTTTAAGCAGCCGATAATTTCAGGAATCAGGGGAGATGAAAAATTGCTGGGAACTATCGTAAACGCAGCAGCTATTATAGCAGGGGCCTTTGCGGGGAATGTGCTGAAGGGCCGGTTTCCCGAAAACGTCAGGTCCACGATAATGCAGGGCCTCAGCCTGGTAGTGATGCTTATAGGACTTTCCATGGCCCTGGAGACCAAAAACCTGCTTGTAGTGACCTTAAGTATAGTTACGGGAGCCATAGCGGGAGAGGCATTGCGGATAGAAGAACGGCTCAACTTTCTGGGGAAGAACCTGGAAGAGCGTTTCGGCAACGGTGACAGCGACTTCACCAGGGCCTTCGTTTCCGCAAGCCTCATATACTGCGTTGGAGCCATGGCTATCATGGGGTCCATCGAGAGCGGCCTTACCGGCGATCACAGGATACTGTTTATCAAGTCAATTCTTGACGGGGTTTCCGCGGTGGTGTTTTCGTCGAGTATGGGAATCGGTGTGGCTTTCTCGGCCATACCGGTTTTCCTCTACCAGGGAGGTATAACCCTGGCGGCCGTATTTATTAAATCATACCTTACCGACGCTATAATAGCTGAAATGACCGCCGCTGGAGGTCTGCTCATTTTCGGGATAGGTATCAACATGCTGGAAGGCAGACCCCGTATAAAGGTGGGGAACCTGCTGCCGGCGATTTTTACGGCAGTCGTCATAACGGTTTTCATTTCGCGCTTTCCGAAACTGTAAAGGCTGGTCTGGAGGAATCTATATATGGTCTTTGATTTCACAAAACTTCTAAACGATTTTATCTTCGCACACCTGGACTGGGTGCTGCTTTTGCTCACCGTAATTTCGCTTTTAAGCCTCTTTTTTTTCGTAGTCATAAACGCCAGACTCTCGTCGATTTCCAAAAAATACACCGCCATAATGCGGGGCGTGAACGGCAAAAACCTGGAAGCCTTACTGATGGAGTATATGGATAGTGTCGCCAGCGCAAAATCCGATTTTTCGGAATTGAAGGACCGGATAGAGGCCCTGGAAAAGGAAAGCCTTAACGCGATCAAAAAGGTACATATCAAGAGGTACAACGCCTTCGAAGATATGGGCGGGAACCTGAGCTTTTCCATTTCCCTTCTAAACGGACATAACAGCGGGGTTCTAATTACCAGCATATACGGCAGGGATGAAAACCGGGTATACCTGAAACCCGTAGTGAACGGCAGCTCTACTTATCCGCTGAGCCCGGAAGAAAAAGAAGTGCTGGAGGAGGCTATTTCCGGAAAAGGATTTTTTACAGACGATGGCGAATTTTAATAATTTATATAATATGCGTTGTAAGCCGGCATCAAAAGAAGGAGGAATGTGAGGCGGGTGAAAGGAAATAAGAGGGGCGGATTTATCACATTGATGATAATACCGCACTCGGAAAAGCCCACTTTTTCTATTTCGGTTACTTTATCCCTTATAAAACTCATGAAGTACATAGCCGCCGGGACGGCCGTGCTGCTAGCGGGAGCATCCGTTTATTTTTTCCTTTCTTACAGAGAGCTTAAAGCCAGGAACGAGGAGCTCTCCGATAAGGCCGGAAAATACGAAGCTATTCAGGACCGGATTGAATATTTTGAAGAAAAAACAAGGAGCATGGAGGAGAAAGTAAAAAAGCTGGAGGAACTGGATGCAAGCCTGAGGGAGATGCTTAAAAATGACCCGGCGCTGAAAGCGCAGCTTGATAGGAAAACTTCACCGCCCTCTCAGCCTGCGGGGCTTGCCAGCAGGAGCGGAATCGACAGGCAAAGGGCCCTTGAGCAGCTCGAGGAGCTCGACAGGAGGCTGGAGGAACAGGAAAACAACCTTGAGCAGCTGGTGGCGGCGTTAGAGGCCAGAAACAAAAGGTTGGCCTGCACTCCATCTATATGGCCTATTAGGGGGAGAGTAACGTCCGGGTTCGGGTACAGGCGCTCCCCCTTCGGCCGGAGCACAGAGTTTCACGACGGCCTTGACATAGCGGCCCCTTACGGAAGCCCGATAAAGGCTACCGCCGATGGAAAGGTTACCTTTGCCGGGTACAAGTCCGGTTACGGCTATACGGTGGAGATAAGCCACGGTTACGGCATTGAGACTGCTTACAGCCATGTCTCCAGGATTCTGGTGAAGGCGGGACAGCGGGTCAAGAAAGGGGACACTATTGCCAGGGTGGGAAGTTCCGGCAGGAGCACGGGGCCCCATCTTCACTACATGGTAAAGGTAAACGGTATGCCCAGGAACCCTGAGGAATACTTGGATTAAGGGGGGCTAGCATGTTCGGCAAAAGAGGCGAAACTGTGGATTTAAATACCGAACGGGTGGATACACTCCTGGGAAAGGGGACGGAATTTAAAGGCACTATTAAGGCGAGCGGCGTGCTTCGCATCGAAGGCAGGATTGAAGGGGAAATAGAGAGTTCCGGCGATATAATCATTGCCGAGGGCGGTGTCGTCAACGCCCAGATAAAGGCTAGGAATGCCATTGTAGCCGGGGAGCTCAACGGAAACATGCTCCTGACCGGAAAGCTGGAAATAAAATCTTCCGGCAAAGTGCTGGGGGATTTGAAAGTTGATAGTATTACCATCGAGGACGGGGCGGTTTTCGAAGGCAGGTGCGAAATGAGCAGGGAGAAAAAAACAAAAACTCAAAAAACGGACCCAACGTAAGTTGGGTTTTGCTTTGGTTATTAAAGGAGGCCCAATATTGAAAATATTTTTTATTGTAAATCCTACTGCCGGCAGGAAAAAAGCTCTGGCGGTTTGGGAAAGTTTAAAGCCTTTCATTGATTTTCCCTACGATTTCGCCCTGACGGAAGGCCCGGGTAAAGCCACCGCCATCGCAAAAGAGGCCGTGAAGGCGGGATACGAGAGGATAGTGGCCGTAGGCGGCGACGGCACTGTGCGGGAGGTGGCCCGGGCTTTGTCCGGTACCGAAGCCCTGCTGGGGGTGATTCCGGCCGGCACCGGCAACGATTTTGTAAGGTCAGCGGGAATTTCTCAAAACCCTCAAAAAGCCCTGGAAACCGTCAAGAACGGCAAGGTAAGATGCATCGACCTAATAAGAGTGGATGACAATTGTTTTATAAACGTGGCCGGCGCCGGTCTTGATGCGGAAGTGGCCGATGCCATCAATAAAAACATGAGGTTTTTAAGGGGTGCGCCGGCATACGTAACGGGGCTTTTTAAGGTTCTGGCGACATTTGCTCCCCGGCGGGCGGTTATCGAAATCGATGGACGGGTGCTGCACCGTAAAGTCTGGCTCGTGTCCGTCGGCAACGCCCGTTATTACGGCGGAGGCATGATGATATGCCCCGACGCCCTGCTCGACGACGGGCTGCTGGACGTCTGCATAGTGAACAGCATCGGCAGGATGGAGCTTTTAAGATTCCTTCCCAGCGTGTTTACCGGGAAGCACAAAAATCATCCCGCTTACGAGGTTTTCAGGGGCAAAAAGGTAAGGGTTGAGTTCGAAAGGCCCACGAAAGTCCACGCCGACGGCGACGTGATAGGCACCACACCTGTAGAATTCTCTGTGGAACCCGGTGCTTTAAAAGTGATAACGGGAGAGTATAATTCTGCCAGCTTCCGATAAAAATAAATTCGGGAGGTGGCAGGATGTCCCGGGTGATAGCACTGGAGGATGGATTGGAGGATCTGGGCGAATACTTGAGGCAGCGGGGATTTATCACCGTACCCTGGAGCCAGGTCAGCGGTCCGGTAGACGCCGTGGTCTACACCGGCAGAAAGCTCAAGGATATAGTTTCGAAACCCTATAACAGCTTTTCAGAGGAGATGTCCGACGAACTAACTCCGATGAGCCCCTTTGGGGTGTTGCTGGTAAACGCCGAAGAAAGGACTCCGGAGGAGGTATACGAGATAATAAAAAACCGGGTCTACGAACATTTTATTTAAACAGGAGGTGGTGCCGATGAAAAAAACCATAGCCGTGGACGATTCCCTCAGCAATGTAAAGGAACTGCTGAAGGAAAGGGGATACGCCGTAACCCGAATCGGCGATAACAGGGCCGATGCCATTGTAGTAAATGGCCTAGATGACAACTTTTCGGGTATTGAGGATACTACGTTTAACATTCCGGTGGTAAACGCCGAGGGAAAAACCGTCCTCCAGGTTCTCGAGGAACTGGAAGGTAAGTTATGATACAAAAAAGGCTGCCGCAGGCAGCCTCAGACTGTCGACAAAGTAACTGTCGACAGTCTTTTTTTGCAAAAGCTAGTACAAAAATCATCAGCTTTTTAGTAAAATTAAAGAAGATACAAAAATATTGTGGGGCGATGAAATGTTAACGAAGAAAAATCGAGAAATAATAGAGCAGGTAGAATTAGTAAGCATCGATAGCTTAGTACCTCAAGACCATCTCCTTAGGGCAGTAGAAGAAAGCATCGACTTTAATTTCATTTATGATGAAGTAAAAGACCTATATAGCGAAAATACAGGAAGACCTAGTATTGACCCGGTAGTGTTAATTAAGCTACTCATGCTCCAAGCATTGTATGGAATCCGCTCCATGCGCCAAACCATCAGAGAAGTAGAAGTCAATGTAGCTTACCGTTGGTTTTTAGGCTATGGATTACAAGAAAAAATACCTCACTTTTCAACTTTTGGAAAAAACTATGAACGGCGGTTTAAGGAAAGTGATCTATTTGAAAAGATATTCGAGCGGGTGTTGATGGAAGCAATAGAATGCGGGTTTGTTAAAACAGATGCAGTATTTATCGATGCTACTCACATAAAAGCCAGTGCCAATAAGAATAAATATATCGAGAAAGTCGCTAAGCAACGGACTCAAAAATATAAGGAAGAACTTTTAAAAGAAATCAACGCCGAACGGGAAGCAAACGGTAAAAAGCCCTTTGAAGAAGAAGATGATGATGACGATAACAACAAAGGAGAAAATAGCTCTAAAAAAGTCAGGGTAAGCACCACAGATCCTGAAAGTGGGATGTTTCAAAAAGGGGAAAAAGAGCGCTGCTTTGCCTACACAGCTTCTGTAGCCTGTGACCGGAACAACTTTGTCCTTGGTGTCAAAATAGCACCTGGAAATGTTCATGACAGCCAGGTATTCTCCGATTTATTTCAAGAAGTAAACGATAAATTTTCTAAAATAGAGGCGGTAGTGGTTGATGCAGGCTACAAAACCCCCGGGATATGCAGAGAAATCATTGAGGCAGGAGCGCTTCCCGTTATGCCCTACAAGAGGCCGATGACCAAAGATGGCTACTTTAAAAAACGCGAATACGTCTATGACGAATATTATGATTGTTACATATGCCCCAACAACCAAATATTAGAATACAGCACCACCAACCGGGCGGGATACCGGGAATATAGGAGCAACCCCCAAATATGCTGTAAATGTCCCATGCGCCTACAGTGCACCAAAAGTAAAAATTACACAAAAATCATAACTCGGCATATATGGGAGCATTACATAGAAATAGCGGAAGATATAAGACACACCCAATGGGGTAAAGAACTATACAAAATGCGCGGCCAGACCATCGAGCGGGTATTTGCCGATGCGAAGGAAAAGCATGGCATGCGCTATACAAATCTACGAGGCTTGAGGAAAGTTGGACATTACCTCACGCTTCTTTTCGCATGCATGAATTTAAAAAAGCTGGCTTTATGGAAGAAAAGACGGGGAACGTTTCCGCCAACAGTCCCCGCTTTACATTCGTTTTTCTTAAAAATTTTCTTCGCCTTCAACAAAAAGCCGCTTTTAGGTTATGCATCCTAAAAGCGGCTTTGTCTACAAGCTGAGGCTGCCGCAGGCAGCCTTTTATTAAGCGAAAAATTGCTTCATTCCCAGGGTTATGCCTTCCGAAATGGTCTGGGCCATTCTCATAACCAGGAACAGGCGGGTATTTTGCAGCACCATAAATTCCATAAACCCACCCACGTTTACTATGCCGGTTATGTGAAATCTGCCCACCGGCGGCAGGTCTTTGTTGACCCCGGCCCCCGGCTTGAGAGGTCCTTTTGCGATTTTTACGGTGCCTATGTTTTCCGAGCGGCCCAGGGAGGCGTCTACTGCTATTATGTAAGGTTCATCGTACAGGTCGTGAATCTCCTCAACTACCTTCTGGAGATTGCCGGCGTGGACGGGTTCAGCCAAACACCCCAGCACCCTCGTGTTGGAGAAACCTTTTTCCTTCAACATATTTCCTACCAGAGGGCCCAGGGAGTCCCCGGTGGAACGGTCGGTGCCTATGCATAAAAACACTATCGGCGACTGAGGACAGTAAGTTTCGGAGAGGATTTTGACGAATCCCCTGGCGATGGTTTCTACGGCGTTGGGGCTATCTATATGAACCCTCAGGTCGTAGGGCTTAAATACATGGGGATTAAGCAGCATGTCATGCCTCCTCGAACCTTTTTTTAACATTATATGTAATTCGGCAACTAGGTATTCATATTAAAATACGAAATAAAATTAATTATAAAAAGGGGAATCGCAGGAAGGGTTTTCCCGGAATAAATAGAACTTTAATCTTAAGAAAGGAAGGGGGGAGAGCCCATGAACTGGCTCGACATATTGCTTATAGTTCTGTTTTTAAAAAGTGCTTTTGACGGTTTTTCAAAGGGTTTTCTGCTCTCGGCCTTTAAAATCGCAGGGACCTTGGTTGCCCTTTACGTGAGTATATTCTACCGGGATGTTGCGGTGGGGTTTTTGAAGGAGAGCCTGAATATGGAAGAGGCGCTTTCGCCGATGTTAAACCCGGGGCTTCCGGGAACGGCCCATGCTGTTGAAACCTCTATCGGCGCCGGCACGCTGATGGAAATGGCCCTTTCGGCACTGGGCTTCCTGGCAATTTTTTTGGCGGTTCAGGTATTGTTTGCCCTGGTAGGCTTTTTTCTGAGCGGGGTGTTCATGTTTTCCCAGCTTTCATTCACGAACCGCATAATGGGCATGGGGTTCGGGCTGCTCTCCACCTCGGTATGGATTGCCCTAATAAGCTCGGTGCTTTCGCCTTTTGTCATGGCGTGGCCCGGCAGCGTTCTTGAAAGGGGTGTGAGCGGTTCGTATATCCTGCAGCACATGAAGTTCCTGGATTTCATCCTGCCCGTTGTGGTAAAATTTATTTAAAGTAAGAGAGAAGCTTTCGGAATTATATATTGCAGGAGGTAATGATATGGCAATAGAAGTGGACTGCAGAGGCAAAAAGTGTCCCGAACCGTTGATAATGACTAAAAAAGCTCTGGATTCCATCGACCGGGGCAGGGTTGTGGCTATAGTGGATGACGAGGTAGCCCGGGAGAATATAATCAAGTTCGCGAAAAACCAGGGGTACGGTTTTCTCGTGGAAACGAAAGGCGATAACTTTTACATTTCCATCGACAAAGAAGCGGTAACAGCAGGGAAGCCGGAAAAAGGGGGGTGCTGCGAAGTCGTACCCTCCGACGGATCGCCGTACGTGCTCCTGGTTACGGGCGACACCCTTGGTCGGGGTTCGGAAGAGCTGGGGAAACTTCTTTTAAAAAATTACTTTTACTCGCTGAAGGAAGCGCCCCGGCTTCCGGAGTGTGCTCTGTTTTTGAACAGGGGGGTTTACCTGACCACCGAGGGGTCGGAAGTTCTGGATACTTTGAGGGAACTGGAATCCCGGGGGATGGAAGTGATGTCCTGCGGCACGTGCCTTGACTACTACGGTCTGAAGGAAAAGCTGGCTGTAGGGAGCATCACCAACATGTACACGATCGCCGAGAAACTTTCCGCTTTCAGGACGATTACCATTTAACCGGAGGGGTTTTTCTTGCTGAACTATCAGCTCATTAGGGATATGCTTTACGGCTTACCGCCGGTTTACAGGTCCGCACTAAAGGCCCTGGTTATACTCTTTCTGGCATCCGTAACGATAAGGATCGGGTCCCGGATGATCGAACGCATCTTTGCACTGAAGTTAGAGAAAATACCGCTCAACGAAAGCAGGATGAAGACCCTCGTCGGCCTGTTGAAAAGTATTCTCCGCTACATTGTTTACTTTATAGCAACAGTAGTTGTGCTGGAGACCTTCGGTGTGAAAACCACATCAATTATAACAGCTGCAGGCATAGGGGGTCTTGCCATCGGCTTCGGTGCCCAAAGCCTTGTAAAGGACGTTATATCCGGGTTTTTTATCATATTTGAAGACTACTTTCAGGTGGGGGAATACATAGAAGCCGCAGGAGTTTCGGGCACCGTGGAGGAAATGGGCTTAAGGACCACGAAACTTCGGGATTTCGGCGGCCAGCTTCACATAATCCCCAACGGGGAGATTACCCGAGTCACCAATCACTCGAGAGGAAACTTGAGAGCTATGGTGAACGTGAGGGTGTCCTACGAGGAGGATCTGGACAGAGTGCTGAAAGTGCTGGAAGAAGTGGCTGATGAAATCCGGCACAAAAGAAAGGATATCGTGGAGGGTCCCACAGTGCTCGGCGTCAGCGACCTGGGTCCCACCGAAGCGGTTATAACAATATGGGCTAGGACTTTGCCGATGCAGCAGTGGAGCGTGGAGAGGGAACTCAGGAAGGCCATAAAGGAAAGGTTCGACAGAGAGGGGATAAAAATTCCATACCCCAGGATGGTGCTTATAAACGGGGCTTCCCGGGAGGAGGAAGAGAATTGAAATTTCACATCGGTGATGTGGTGGAAATGAAGAAAAAGCACCCCTGCGGCAGTTTAGAGTGGGAAATCTGGCGGATGGGAGCCGATTTCGGCATAAAATGCCTGGGGTGTGGGCGCAAGGTCATGATACCGAGGCCCAAGTTCGAAAAGAGCGTGAAAAAGATTATAAAGTGCGTCCAGCCGGAACTGCTTGAAAAACCCTTTGATAAATGATATAATACGCAAGAAGCATCTCTGCTCTAGAGATAATCTAGGGCCATAGTCCGAGGAGGTGAAAAAATGAGGGAGTACGAAACCATGTACATCCTCGACCCCGAACTCGATGAAGAGTCGATCAACGGCCTGGTAGACAAGTTCAAGGCCCTCATCGAGGAAAGAGGGGGAGAGGTCAAAGAAATCGACCGGTGGGGAAAGAGAAGGCTCGCCTATCCCATCAGCCACCGCAAAGAGGGTTACTACGTGGTGATGAATTTCTCCGCAACCCCTTCCGCGGCCCAGGAGATGGAGAGGGTTTTCAAGATAACCACCGGAGTGCTCAGGCACATCATTTTCCGAAAGGATAAATAAAGGGGTGGAAACCTTGAACAAGGTTATTCTAATAGGGAGGTTGACGAAAGACCCCGAACTGCGGTTCACCCCTGCTAACGGAGTGGCGGTGGCCACCTTCACCCTGGCGGTGGATAGGCCCTTTATAAACCAAAAGGGTGAGCGCGAAGCCGACTTTATACCCGTAGTGGTATGGAGGAAGCTGGCGGAAACCTGTGCCAACAACCTCAAGAAGGGCCGGCTGGTGGGCGTATCCGGGAGGCTTCAGGTGAGGTCCTACGATACGCCCGGCGGGCAGCGGCGCTGGGTTACCGAAGTGGTCGCCGATGAAGTGCAGTTTTTAGACAGGCCCAGATCGGCCGAACCGAATTCTGGTTTCAGTGGGAACAACGAGGGAATCGAAGATATAGATTTTGATTTCGATTTCGATGAAAACGTATCCGAAGGCGACGATGTACCTTTTTGATGAAAAGGAGGGAAAGGGTTGAAATCCAAGAAGAACAAGAAGAAAAAGGTATGCAGCTTCTGCATGGATAAGATAGATTACATCGACTACAAGGACGTTGCCAGGCTCAGGAAGTTCATAACCGAGCGAGCCAAGATCTTGCCCCGGCGTATAACCGGTAATTGCGCAAGACACCAGAGGCAGCTCACGGTAGCTATAAAGAGGGCGCGCAACATTGCCCTGTTGCCTTTCACGAGCGAGTAAGAGAGGGGTATACCCTCTCTTTTTTGTAAAGGTGAGGAGGAGACGATGCATCGCTTCAGTACAAAAGCCGTAGTGGAAGGAGCGCTGCTTTCGGCGATAACAATAATACTCAGCCTATTTTCCATGTACGTGCCCGCCCTGGGGATCTTTCTCGACCTGGTGCTGCCGGTGCCCGTAATAATACTGGGTATGAGGCAGGGTCTGAGGATCACCGTGCTTTCGGTGCTGGTTACCGGACTTGTGACCGCCATGTTCTCGGGCCCCCTTAAGGCCCTTGCGGTGATGCTGGGTTTCGGTTTGATAGGCATAGGCATGGGCTGGGCTTTGAGGAAAAATTACCCGCCTTTCAGGGTTTTCGGCGTGGGCGCGGTGGCTTCCCTGGCGTCGAACGTAGCCCTTTTCCTGATATCCCTTATGATAATGGGTATAAACCCCTTTCTACAGGAGATAGCCGCCTACAAGGAAGGCCTTTCAGCTGCCGCGGATCTTTACAACCGCATGGGGGTTGATCCCGAAACGGTCAAAACAGTGGTCGGGATGTACGAAAAAATGCTGGATTTAATGCCCCTGTTGATCCCGGCGATCCTGGTGTTGGCGTCGATTACCAGCGCCTTTTTGAGCTACCAGATTTCAAGGGTCGTGCTTCGCCGCCTGGGATACAAAATCGAGGACTTTCCGCCCTTCTGGCAGTGGCGGCTACCGGTCTTTACGGTGTTTTTACTCCTGCTGGGGCAGCTCGCCGTGCTACTGGAAGCCTACTGGCCGGTGGGTATTTTAAAGCAGCTGGGGTTAAATTTGCAGATGATATTCACCTTCGCTTTTTTCGTCCAGGGATTATCCATCCTGAGCTTTTACCTGGGCAGGTACAATGTCGCAAAACCCGTCAGGGCGCTGATCGTCCTCTTTGTGTTTACCAACCCTTTTTTTGCCCAGTTGATCTTCTTAGCCGGAATGGTAGATACTGTTTTCAATTTCCGCGGGTTGTGATTCAGGGAGAGTAATTTATGCGGGGTAATTTCTTTGACTTTATCAAAAAAAATAGCCTGCTTCTCGGCCTGATCGTTCTCCAGCTCCTGGTAATGGCTTTTGCCGACATAAAGGCTGCTCTAGGGTTTTGTGTTCTATTCGCCCTTGTTTTGCTGTATATTTACTTTCGGGGCCCGGAGCGGGAAGAACCGGCCGAAAAAACCGAAGACGGCAAGAAGCCTTTGAGATGCCCGGATGAAAACACCCCGGTACTTATGTACATTCAGGTGGACAACTACGACGAGGTCCTAGCCGCCACCCCCGAGGAAAACCGCCCCGAGCTGCTGGCCAGGATAGATAAGGCGGTAACCCAGTGGGTCCAGGGTCTGGACGGGTTCATAAAGAAATTCGACGACGATAAATTTCTGGCGGCAGTCACCATGGACAAATTTCGCCGGGTGGAGGAAGGCAAGTTCGCGATTCTGGAGAAAATCAGGGAGATCAGGACCAAAAACGCCATGCCCGTCACCCTCAGTATAGGCGCATCTTACGGGCAAAAGAGCCTGCTGGAGCAAAGTAAGATCGCCCAGAACGCTCTGGAGCTCTGCCTCGGAAGGGGCGGCGACCATGCGGTGGTGAAGACCGGGTCGAAGACCTTCTTTTACGGGGGGAAGACGAAGGAAGTGGAAAGGTACACCCGCGTTAGAGCCCGGGTGATCGCCCATGCCCTGCGGGACCTTATGGAAGAATCGGATCTGGTGTTGGTGCTGGGACATATCTTCCTGGACATGGACGCCCTGGGTGCCGGGGTGGGCATAGTAAAGGCTGCCAGGTGCCTGGGCAGGGAAAGTTTCTTCGTTCTATCCCCGGACCAGAGCCACGCGGTAGAGTCCCTCCTCAACCTTCTTCTGGAAGACCGGGACATAAAGGAGACTTTCATCAGCGAGAAGCATGCTCTTTACGCTCTCACCAGGAACACCCTTGTGGTCATCGTGGATACCCACAGGCCTTCCTTCTGCTATTCCCAGGAGCTCCTGAAAAAGGCCGAGAGGATAGTGGTGATAGACCATCACCGCCGGGGCGAAGAGTTTATCGAAAACGCACTGCTGGTCTACCTGGAACCTTACGCTTCGTCGACCAGCGAGATGGTCACGGAGATACTGTCTTACATCGGTGAAGAGGTGAAGCTCACCCCGCGGGAGGCCACGGCGCTTCTTGCCGGGATTGCCGTGGACACCAGGAACTTCGTCTTTAAGACGGGTGTCAGGACCTTCGACGCCGCCTCTTATCTGAGGAGGGCCGGCGCCGACCCGACCTTAGTGCACAGGCTCTTTCAGGAACAACTGGATGAATTCAACCGCAGGGCTGAAGTGGTAAAAAGGGCGCAAATCCTGCCCGGTCACATAGCCATATCCTGCTACGATTATAAGCCCGAAAATCCGCGGCTTGCCGCAGCTCAGGCCGCCAATACGTTGCTTGAGATAAAAGGTGTCTTTGCGGCTTTCGTGCTGGTGCCCGTAGACGGGGGCATAGCCATAAGCGGCAGGTCCCTTGGTGATATAAACGTTCAAAGGATTTTGGAAAAACTGGGCGGCGGGGGCCATATGGCCGTTGCCGGAGCCCAGATTCCTGACGTCACTATGGAAGAAGCTATAAAAAGATTGAAAAAAGCCATCGAGGAATTTATGGAAGAGGGGGATTCCAGTTGAAGGTAATACTCCTTCAGGACGTAAAAAGCCTTGGCAAAAAGGGCGACCTGGTAAATGTGGCCGACGGCTACGCCAGGAACTATCTCTTCCCCAAAAACCTGGCTGTAGAGGCCACTCCCGGGAACCTGGCGAAATTGGAGCAGGAGAAAAAAGCCAGGGAAAACAAACTGGCCAAGGAAAAGAAAGAGGCCGAAGAGCTGGCCCAGAAGATCAAAAAAGGCACCGTGACGTTGAAAGTCAAGGCCGGCGAACAGGGAAAGATTTTCGGTTCGATCACTTCAAAGGACATAGCTGAAGCCCTAAGACAACAGTACGGGGTGGAAATAGACAAAAGAAAGGTCCAGCTGGACGAAGCCATCAAATCCCTGGGCAGCTACGAGGTTACCGTAAAGCTGCACCCGGAAGTTGAGGCGAGGATAATCGTCAGGGTAACCGAAGGGTGATATTTATGAATTTGATGCCTCCAAAAGTGCCTCCTCATAACATGGAAGCCGAACAGTCGGTTTTGGGTTCCATGCTTCTTTCCAGGGAGGCTATTTACGTGGCGCTGGAACGCCTGAAAAGCGAAGACTTTTATATAGAGGCTCACCGCAGAATATTCGATATCATTGCCGAGCTCCACGAGAACAGGGACCCCGTCGACCTTATAACCGTTACCGAAGCCCTGCGCAGCAGAAAGATGCTGGAAGAAGTGGGTGGGGTCACATACCTTACCAACCTTACCGAAGTGGTACCTACACCCGCCAACATAGCCCAGTACTGCAAGATCGTCGAGGAAAAGGCCCTGCTGCGTCGCCTAATCGAGACCGCCTCCAAGATACTGTCGCTGGCTTACGAGCCGAAGGATGACGTGGAGGAGCTGCTGGACGAAGCCGAGAGAAGGATATTCGGCATAGTTCAAAAGCGCCGGGTGGATAACTTCCACCATATAAAAGACGTGCTGCTTGCCACCTTCGAGCGCATAGAGCAGCTCTACAATTCAAAGGGAGGAATAACCGGGGTGCCCACCGGCTTCCCCGACCTGGACGCAATGACTTCCGGACTGCAACCCTCGGACCTCATACTTGTGGCTGCAAGGCCCAGTATGGGCAAGACCGCCTTTGCTCTGAACATAGCCCAGAACGCAGCCATAAGACACCGCATCCCGGTGGCCATTTTCAGCCTGGAAATGTCCAAAGAGCAGCTGGTGCAGAGAATGCTCTGCGCCGAATCCAACGTGGACAGCCACAAGCTGCGCACCGGAAGGCTTGAAGAGGACGACTGGCCAAGACTAGCCCGGGCTATGGGTCCGCTATCGGAAGCCCCTATCTACATAGACGACACCCCGGGCATCACCTGCCTGGAGATCAGAGCCAAGGCGAGAAGGCTCAAAGCTGAAAAGGGACTGGGGCTCGTGGTGATCGACTACCTGCAGCTCATAGCGGGAAGGGGGCAGTCGGAAAACCGGCAGCAGGAGATTTCGGAGATCTCCAGGTCCTTAAAAGCTCTGGCAAGGGAGCTCAACGTCCCGGTGGTGGCGCTGTCCCAGCTTTCCAGAGCTCCGGATGTCAGGGCCGACCACCGGCCGGTGCTCAGCGACCTTAGAGAATCGGGCAGCCAGGAGCAGGACTCGGACCTGGTGGCTTTCTTATACCGCGAGGATTACTACAATCCCGACACCGACAGGAAGAACATCGCCGAAGTCATCATAGCAAAACAGAGAAACGGCCCGACGGGCAAAGTAGAGCTGGTATGGCTCTCCCAGTACACCAAGTTCGTGAGCATTGAAAAACACCGCCAGAGCGAGGCGGCCAAGTATGCATAAAAGGCGGTTTCGGAAGGGGGGTTAGCGGTGCCCGCACAAAGCGGCGATAGGGATACCGGGGTAGAAGAAGCGTTGAAGAAAGTTTACATTTTTTCCGGCCTCTCCGACGGTGATTTAGCAAAAATAAGGGGTCTTGTAAATACCAGGCATTATAAAAAGGGCACCGTTATCTTTTTTGAGGGAGAACCGGGTGAGGCGGTGTACTTTATAAAATCAGGCAAGGTGAAGGTATACAAATCCGACGATGAAGGCAGGGAGTACATACTGCACATATTCGGCGAAGGTGATGTCTTCGCCGAGGCCGTGCTTCTGGGGGGAGGTCCGTATCCCGCCACAGCGGAAGCGGTGGAGGATACCACCGTCGCCTTTATAAAAAACGAGGACCTTGAGCGACTGATAGGCCAAACTCCGGACCTGGCCTTAAGAATTATAAAGGTCATGGCCTCAAGACTCCGGGATTCCCAGGACAAAATAAAAGACCTGGCCCTGAAGGATACCTATGACCGCACCGCGTGTCTTCTTCACAGGATATCGATAAATTACGGGCAGAGGACATCCCGGGGTATCGAGATAGACCTGCCGGTCACGCGCCAGGAGCTGGCGGCGCTGGTGGGTACTTCCCGGGAAACGGTGACCAGGATCCTGGGCCAGATGAAAAAGCAAGGTATAATAGATATAGACAGGCAGAAGATAATAGTGATAAACGAGAAAATGCTGATGAGGTGTGCAAGAGAGTGATGGTGCGGCTTACTGGCCGCGCTTTTTTATTCCCAAAATATTACTGCAATAAGGGTATAAGGCGCGGAAATCACGAATATTAGTTAATATTATTACAAAAAATATTCGCTTTTTTATTTGACATTACGGGCTTCCTCTGCTATTATAATTTAGGTTGTTGAAATCTTTAATATTCCCTAAGGCTGAGAATAATAATTTTATAATGTGTGACTTTAATAACGGCAGGGTGGTGGCAATATGCCCAAACATTACGACGTCATAATAATCGGGGCGGGGCCGGCAGGTATTTTTACCGCCCTGGAGCTGGTTGATAAAGACAGGGATCTTGAGATACTGATCCTGGAAAAAGGCAGGGACATCGACGCAAGGCTGTGCCCCTCCAAAGAAAAAAAGATCCAATGCCGTAATTGCGATCCCTGTTCCATAGTAAACGGGTGGGGAGGAGCCGGCGCCTTCAGCGACGGCAAGCTCACCCTGACCACCGAATTCGGTGGATGGCTGGATGAATACATCCCTAAAGAAAAAGTGGCCGAACTGATAAACTACGTGGACAAGGTGTTCCTCAGTTTCGGAGCCACCGAAATGGTGCACGGAACCGACCAAAAAAAGGTAAAGCAGCTGCAGCGGAAGGCGGCAACCGCCGACCTCAGGCTGATACCCGCGAAAGTTAAGCACCTGGGCACCGAAAAGTGCTGGAATATACTAAGGGAAATGCGGAATTACTTAGGTGGAAAGGTGGATATAAAGACGTGCGCGCCGGTGAAAACCATCAAGGTCGATGACGACAAAGTTAAAGGAGTCGTCACCGAAAGCGGAGAGGAATACACCGCCGATTACGTAGTGGCAGTACCCGGAAGGGAAGGGGCCGAGTGGTTCGCCCTAGAGGCCCAGCGACTGGGACTTGACATGATGATCAACCCCGTGGACATTGGGGTGAGGGTTGAAGTCCCGGCCGTGGTTATGGAGCCCCTTACCGATGTAGTTTACGAGTCAAAACTGGTCTACTACTCCAAGTCCTTCGACGACAGGGTGAGGACCTTTTGCATGAATCCCTACGGCGAAGTTGTTATAGAAAACAACAGCGGACTCATCACCGTAAACGGCCACAGTTATGCCGACCGGAAGACTGAAAATACGAATTTTGCCCTGCTCGTGAGCAAAACCTTTACCCAGCCCTTCCGTGAGCCCATCTCCTACGGCAAGTATATAGCTACCCTGGCAAACATGCTGGGAGGCGGCGTGCTCGTTCAGAGGTTGGGAGATCTTCTTTCGGGCAGGCGTTCGACCCCCGAGAGGATAAAGAGAGGGTTGGTGGTGCCCACCCTCAAGGAGGCCACACCGGGAGATCTCAGCCTGGTATTTCCCTACAGGCACATGGTGAGCATCCTGGAAATGCTTCAGGCTATGGATAAACTGGCACCGGGCGTTTATTCCCAGCACACCCTGCTGTACGGCGTAGAGGTGAAATTCTATTCCGCAAGGCCTGCTTTAAATTCGAGCCTGGAAACCCAGATCAGGAACCTTTTTGCCGCGGGAGACGGGGCGGGCGTTACCAGAGGACTGGCCCAGGCGTCCGTTTCCGGGGTCATCGTCGCCCGGGAAATCCTGAACAGAAAATTAAACGGAACCGGGATATAATTGCAAGGGGTGAAAATGATGTCTGGAGTTGTTGTCATAGGTTCTCAGTGGGGTGACGAGGGTAAGGGGCGCATAGTCGACTACCTGGCCCAAAGAGCTGACATCGTGGTGCGCTATCAGGGAGGCAACAACGCCGGCCATACGGTGGAAGTCGGCGACGTAAAGTACAAGCTTCACCTTATACCCTCCGGTATCCTCCATCCGGGGAAGATCTGCATAATAGGCAACGGAATGGTGGTAGACCCCTTGGCCCTTATAGACGAAATAAGGTACCTGAAAGGCCACGGTATAGACGTGAAATCACATCTTAAGATAAGCGACCGGGCCCACGTTATAATGCCCTACCACAAGCTGCTGGACGAACTTATAGAGGATAGAAAGGGAGAGCACCAGCTGGGCACCACCCGGAAGGGAATAGGGCCTGCTTACGTGGACAAGGCCGAGAGGGTGGGCATCAGGATGTGCGACCTGATGGACCCCGAAGTGTTCAAAGAAAAGCTGGAGCTGAACCTGGAGACGAAAAACCACCTTCTGGAAAAGGTGTACGGCGCAAAGGGTTTGGAAAAAGGCCCCATCCTGGAAAACTACCTGAAAGCCGCTGAGGAGCTGCGGGGCATGGTATGCGACACAACCGCCGTCATATACGAGGGAGCCAGGGCCGGAAAGCACATCCTCTACGAAGGAGCCCAGGGTACGCTCCTTGATGTGGACCTGGGGACTTACCCTTACGTCACTTCTTCCCACCCCATAGCTGGCGGGGTCTGCATAGGCGCCGGAATAGGCCCTACCATGATAGACAGCGTGGTGGGCGTGGTGAAAGCCTATACCACAAGGGTAGGCAAAGGTCCCTTCCCCACCGAGTTATCCGACTCCACCGGGGACTATATAAGGGAGCGGGGGTTCGAATACGGCACCACTACCGGCAGGCCGCGGCGCTGCGGCTGGCTGGATGTAGTGATGCTAAAATACGCCGTCCGGGTGAACGGACTTTCACACCTTGCCATAACGAAGCTGGATACTCTGGGAGGCATGGATAAGGTAAAAATCTGCACCGCCTACGAATACAAAGGCGAGATAATAGAGAACTTTCCGGCGAGCCTCAAAGTATTGGGAGAATGCCGGCCGGTTTACGAGGAGCTCCCAGGATGGGATGCCGACGTATCGAATATCACGGAATATAATCGGCTACCCGCCAACCTGCTGAGGTATGTGGAGCGCATCAAAGAGCTCACCGGCGTGGATATCTGCTTTATATCGGTGGGACCGAAGAGGAGTCAGGGTTTCGAACTTATAAGGCTTTTTTGAACCGTAGAAGGAAATTTATAAGGGGTTGACATATTTTTTGTTTTATAGTAGTATAATACTTGCTGTTTGCTTTTGCAAAAAGCGAATATTTTGTGTGAGCCATTAGCTCAGTCGGCAGAGCACCTGACTTTTAATCAGGGTGTCCCGCGTTCGAGTCGCGGATGGCTCACCATCCTTGTGGCCCCGTGGTCAAGTGGTTAAGACACCGCTCTTTCAAGGCGGTAACAGGGGTTCGACTCCCCTCGGGGTCACCATTTTTTCTTGGGAATCTTGACTTAGACTTTAAATTTGATATATAATATAATTGCAATGATGGGCGGAAGTAGCTCAGTGGTAGAGCATCGGCTTCCCAAGCCGAGGGTCGCGGGTTCGAATCCCGTTTTCCGCTCCATTTTTATTTTTGAAGAAAAAAGGGTTCTGGGAATTTGTATCGGTCCCAGGACCTTTTTTGGTGCCAATTTGGTGCCATTGACCGGGCTTTAATGGTAGTTGCAGGAATTTATCCTCCTTTTGCCGAATAATAAGGGAAAAGCAAAAGGAGGATATAATTTTATGGCCGATGTGCTATCCACCAAGTATTTTTTTTATGAAGAAGTCCCGGTGCCCGAACACTTGAACAAGATGTTAATAAACAACGAAAAGCCAATTTTCGCAGTAAAAACCTACCGGGATGTTGCGGTTTTTACCGATAAGAGAATTTTAATCGCTGATAGGCAGGGACTTACAGGGAAAAAGATTGAATACTGCACAATTCCCTATAAATCGATCATTACGTATTCAATCGAAACGGCTGGCACCTTTGATTTAGACGCCGAAATAAAACTTAATTTAGCGGGTGGGTATAAAGTGGAATTGAAATTCATGAAAAATAAACATATGGCAGAGCTTCTTTTCAAGGTGTACGATATTATTACTGAATATATGTTTGCGTAGTTTGCTTGAAGGGTCAATCTGAGTTCCGGCAGTTAGGCAAAAGAGTACCGGGGACTCAGGTATGCTCGTCAAGCTGCCGGATTCCACCAACCTTACCTAAGCGAATTAAAAAACTCGACGACATAGAAAAATTGGCTGAAACTCTGAGGGATGAGTGGGAACTGGGTACAGGTCCTATCAATAATTTAACTGAGTTACTTGAGGGAAAAGGAATAAAGGTTGGGTTAATTGAAGGATTAGACGATTTTGACAGTTGTATAATTTTACAAAAAGAAACGTGGCCTATTATGGTGACCAGAAAAGACTTACCCGGGGATAGACAACGTTTTAATTTAGCCCACGAACGGACACTTAATAATAGAGGCTGATGAAAGTGCAGATGAAAGAATAGATTTAGAAAAAGCTGCCCATCGTTTCGCGGGTGCTTTTTTAGTTCCGAAAAAGATGGTTATTCAAGAGTTGGGGAAAAAGCGTCATTCAATTAACCTTTATGAACTGCATCTATTGAAACACAAATACGAATTAAGCATGCAAGGTTGGATCTATAGAGCTAAAGACTTAAACATAATATCAGATAAATTAGCAGCAGAACTTTTTAAATAAGAGCCCGGAGACCCATATCCACCAGAAAAAACGCAATTGTCCATATACCTTTATAACGACCGAACTAGTTTATAATGAATTTAAAAGACGTAATAATATGGATCTAGTAAAGTACGGTCTAAATGTAGAAGGACTGTCAAGCTTTCAAATTAGACAGATATATGAGTTAAGACAGCAAAATAATAAACTATCAGTTCCTGATTTATCTGTTTTTGTTTTAGCAAAATATAAACATGTGGCATTACTTACAGGAGATAAAAATTTGCGTTTTTTAGCCAGAAAAGAAGGTATAAGTGTACACGGAACTCCATGGATTATGGATGAAATGGTGAAAAACAAAATAAAATCACTGAATTTGATGCTGGAACAGAAACGGTTTCTTCCCAAAGAAGAATGTTTTAAAAGAATTAAATTATGGAGTAGAATGAAATGATTTTTAAAGATATCGTGTTCAGTAATACCCCTTTTTCAGAGTTTTTTTTGTACACAGCTGTGGATAAACCTGTGAATATGTGTACATCTTAAGCAGCAAGAAGAAAGCGATGAAGGCTCCCCGAAATAGCTTTTTTACAGAGAAAAGTTTATGCTGCTCATCCCGGGATCAGGCCGCAGAAGCGTACTTTAAAGAAAAGGTTTTGCGTGGTTAACAACATAGAATTTTACAGTGTAATAAATATTTTGGTAAAATGAAGGAGAATATTACTTTGGTGTCTCAAATATAATTTATAGTATCAAACATGATGAGACCGGGGTAGATGGGTGTGAACAGAAAGAAACAGCTGATTACTGCAGCGCTGCTTTTGGCCGCTGCAGCTTTCGCCTTTTATATTATCTACCAAAAGAGCTCAAGCTTCGAAGGCTATTACGAAGCCCGGGCCCGGGAGGTCAGGGAAACCTGCCCGGAATACGATATCCGGGTGGTTTTCGATCCAGCTCTAGAAATGATCACGGCCAAGCAAACTGTAGTTTTTCACAATAACACCGCCGGCGAGCTTCGCGAAGTATACTTTCACCTTTACCCCAACGCCTTCAGGTCAATCGAAAGCGCGCCCTTCCCGGCGGAAGAATTGAAATACGCCTACCCGGAAGGTTTTTCGCAAGGGTACTTAAACGTGACTGGCGTGAGGGCGGGCGGTAAGAAATTGGAGTACCGCGCCGAAGGCACCGTTTTAAAGGTGACGTTGCCGGAACCTTTAAAATCCGGGGAGAAAATCAAAATAGAAATGGATTTTGAAGAAAAGATCCCTTTTTCCCTGGGGCGCTTCGGCCACGGAAAGAACACCTACAATTTCGGCAACTGGTACCCCATCCTGTGCGTCTACGATGAAAACGGTTGGAACAAGGACCCCTATTACTCCATCGGGGATCCTTTTTACAGCGAAACCGCCGTCTACACCGTAAGCATAACTGCCCCATCCAGCTATACGATCGCTGCCAGCGGCAGGCTTGTAGAAAAAATCCGGGAAGGCGACCGGACGAAATGGACCTTCAGGGCCGATCTGGTGAGGGATTTCGCCTGGATGGCAGGTTCCGAATTTAAGGTGCTGTCCGGTAAGGTTGACGGCGTAAAGGTATCCACGTACTATTTCGGAAGTAATGAAGCAGCGGCGAAAAAGGCCTTGGAATTCGGCAAGCAGGCCATCCGGTTTTTTAACGATTATTTCGGTCCTTACCCCTACGAGGAATACTCCATCGTAGCGGCGGACTTTTACATCGGAGGTATGGAATACCCCAATCTGGTCCTGATCGACTGGCACCTCTTCGACGACGAAACCCTCCTGGAATACGTGGTCGCCCACGAGACCGCCCATCAGTGGTGGTACGGCCTGGTAGGCAACAATCAGGTAAAGGAGCCTTGGCTGGACGAGGCCTTGACTGAATACTCCACGGTGCTTTATTACGAGGGGGTGTATGGAAGGAGAAGGGGTGGCGAAGTATATCAGGACTTCATCGTATACCCTTACCGGTTCTTCGAGCTCGGGAACAACTCGGGCCCCATACTCAGGTCCCTGCCCCAGTTCGCCGGTTGGGGCGAGTACGATGCCACCGTCTATAAGAAGGGGGCAATAATGTTAAAAGAGCTGGAGAGCCGCCTGGGTAAGACCAAGTTGCGGCAAGTGCTTCGCCTTTATTTGCGGGAGAATGCTTACGGCAACGCAACCACCGAGGATTTCGTGAAAGCCGTGAACCGCGTAATGGGCACCGATTTCAGCAATATAATTTACGATATGCTGAAAAAATCGGGGCGCCTGCAGGAGCGTGACGCTGCCTGAGCTTAATCGGAGGGGAGATGGCGCCTTAAAAGGCGAGCGGCGGAGCATATTGTTGTTTTTTCAGACAAGTTCTATACTGACAAGGTTCGCTGCCGGACTGTTGTGGGTGAGATGACCTTTTTCAGTGTTCGGCAGCTTTTTTATCTTAATCGCCGAAAGTGCTTATTACCACCTCGCTAATTCCATGAGTTTGGTATATAGCTCCCAATAATAAATTATAACGATGGCAGTTTTGCTTCAAGAAAAAAACTCAAATATAGAATTAAGCATAATTATAGCAAATTTGGGAATTATTATCTTAAACGGAATTAGTTTTTATCTATGGTAAAAAATACTGTATAAAAAAATGAGAGCGGGAGAAGGAAAAAATAATTATTTATAGAATAGAATATATTACATTTCTGTTACAACTTTATTACAAAATTTTAGCAAATTCCGCTGACCATGGAACAAAACAGTGAAAGGAGTAGGAGGATGAAATTACCGGACCTGAAAGGGTTAAAGGGCAAGAAACCGCTGGCCGTTGCCTGCGTCCTTGCTGCGGTGGCCTTAATCATCCTGATCACCTCATTAAACGGCAGGGTTTATGCGGTAACCATCGATGGCAAATTTCTGGGCAACGTAAAGAATAAAAAGGTAGTTGAAAATGTAAAGCAAAAGCTTATAGAAAGCTATCGGGAAAAACTTGGTAGCGAAATCCAGCTGGTCCAAAACATAGAAGTAGCGCCGGGAAAATCGGAAAACGGTGATTTGCTCGGCGAAGAGGAGCTTTTAAATAAACTGCAAGAGTTAATTTCGGTAAGGGTAAAAGCCGTTGTTATAATAATCAACGATAAAGCAGTGGCCGCTGTTAAAGACAAGCAAACCGCTGAAGCGGTCCTGCAGGCCGTAAAGGACCACTACATCAGCCAAGTTCCGGGAGAACTGGTCCGCGTAGAGGTGCCCGACCGGGTTAAATTGGCCGAGAAGTACCTGGAGATAAAGCAGGTTATGACTTTGGAAGAAGCCAAAAACCTGATTTTAAACGGGACTACTGAGACCAGGACCCATACCGTCGGGCAGGGGGAGAACCTCTGGAGCATAGCCCAAAAGAAAGGCATTTCCTTCAACGAACTGATTGAGGCTAATCCCCAACTGAAATCCGCCGATAGCATTTCACCGGGTGACGTGATCTATCTGAAGGAAGCAAAACCCTTATTGAACGTCACCGTTGTAAAAAGGGTTACATTCGAAAAACCGATACCCTATGAGACCCGGATAGTGAAAGATAGCTCGCTCTGGGAAGGGAAGCAGGTTGTAAAGCAACCCGGCAAAAACGGCGTAAAGCAGGTTTCGGCCGAACTTGTCTATAAAAACGGGGTCCGGGTGAGCGAGAAGCCTCTCGAAGTAAAGGTAATAAAGGAGCCGGCAGCCAGGATATTGGCTCGAGGTACCAAGTCCGAAGTGGCTTACCGCGGCAGCGGAAGATTTATCTGGCCCGTAACCGGGAGTATCTCCTCGCGATTTGGTAAAAGAGGGGGCGAGTACCATACCGGCCTTGACATAGCCAACGGTACGGGGACGCCGGTGAGAGCTGCCAACGTCGGAACTGTCACCTTCGCCGGATGGAACGGCGGCTACGGTAAGCTGGTCATAGTAAACCACGGCGGAGGTTTTGAAACCTATTACGCCCATCTGAACACCATATCCGTATCGGTGGGGGAAAGGGTTGAAAAAGGTGAGGTTCTGGGCACCGTCGGCAGCACCGGGAGGACCACCGGGCCGCACCTGCACTTTGAAGTGAGGGTGAACGGAACACCCAAAAACCCGCTACTTTATCTTGGAAAATAGGACATGAAGGGCTGCATAATTGCAGCCCTTTTATTGTTTAACCGCTGAGGCCTTTCACCTCAGCGATTTTTTGTGCCACCACCGCGCAAGGGCGATCCCAGTTACATTCTCCTCAGCAGGTTTATGATGAACGCTGCAAGCCCCGCCGCCACCAGGGGGCCGGTGGGTAGGCCTTTGAAAAAAGCGGTGCCCACGATAGAACCCATGAGAAGGCATATCATTATGCCGGGGTTTTCTTTTAAAAGGTCGACGCCGTCCCGCGCCATCACCGCCGATGCTATGCCCACCAGGAAGATAACCAGCCCTTCAAGGGTAAAAATGCTCCTGTATACATCCTTCGCATAGACCTCCCCGGTGGAAAGGGGCAAGAGGATGCCCATGACCAATAATATCACTCCAAGGTCGAGCATTATGTTCTGGGCCTCGGTGGATTTGGGAAGCAGGCCCAGGTATGAAAACAAAAGCAGCACTCCTGATGACACCAGGATGAGCCGGTTTTTACCCAGGTACCCCAGCGCCAGGATTAAAAAAATTATCGATGATGGTTTCAAACCGAGAGCCTCCCCGACACGATCTCCAATAAAGTATATTTGAAGTGTTGTTAAATAATTCACCAAAAGGGTGCCTGAAAAATATTATGGATATAGATTATTTTTTTGGAGGGGGAATAGGCTGATGAGGCGGAAGGGAATTATAAGAGCCCTGTCACTGCTACTTACGCTGCTACTTTTATCGTCCGCAGGTTTGATGCTATCCGGCTGCGGCGATGGGGCCGGGGATGCTTCCACCGGGAGAACTCAGGATTCCTCCGGTGAGGAAGTTATCCGGGTGGCAAAGCAGTTCGGCCTTGTGTACGCGCCCCTTATGGTGGCTGAAAAGAAGGATTTCTTCTCCAAATACGGCCTGAAAGTTGAGTGGGTTACCTTAGGTTCTGGAGGTGCCGTCAGGGAAGCCATGGCCTCGGGGGAGCTGGACGCAGCGTTCATGGGAATACCGCCCTTTCTCATAGGCTGGGATAAGGGAATGCCCGCTAAAATAGCGGCGGGATACACGGTGAGCCCGGTACAGCTCGTAACCTACGATCCGAACATCAAGAGCATAAAGGATTTCAAGCCACAGCACAAAATAGCAGTACCTTCGCCCGGTAGCGTTCAGCACATATTGCTCGCCATGGCCCTGGAAAAGGAGCTGGGCGATCCAAAGGCCTTAGACGATAACCTGGTGGCACTGCCTCACCCCGACGGGACCCAGGCCATGCTGAGCAAAAAGGATGTGGTGGCCCACTTCACGACACCGCCGTACCTTTTCGAAGAACTGGCCCAACCCGGCTACCACGTGGTGCTGGACGGATTTGAAGCTTTCGGCGGAGAATTCAATTTCAACGTGCTGCTGGTGACGAAAGACTACCACGACAAGCATCCGGCCGGTTATGCAGCCTTCATTATGGGCCTGAACGAAGCCATGAACTGGATCAATGAAAACAAGATGGAAGCCGCCGAATTATTAGCTCCGGAATTTAAAATTGAAAAAGAAAAGCTTTACCAATACCTCACCAGTGAAGGTCTCAACTTCACAACGGCACCCTACGGCCTTTTGGGATTTGCCGAATTCATGAAAAAGGCCGGCTATATTTCGAAAGTGCCCAAGGACCTTTCGGAAATAGCCTGGGAAAACGTGCTGGCCGTTGTGGGCAAGAGAGAAGGGGAGCCGTGCCAGCTTGAAAAAATGCAGCTTGCCAGGTAGGAGGATGATTATGAAGAAACTGCTGTCAAAGGCCGCCTTTCTCTTGTCTCTTGCGGTCCTGTGGGAAGCGGTAAGAATCGCTGGCGGTTACTCCGAGCTTCTCCTGCCGAGCCTTTCAAGCGTAATTTCTTCCTTCTGGGCGGAAAGGGCGGAACTTCTCAAGAACGTCCTCTTTTCCCTCAGGATAATAGGCACCGGCCTTTCCACGGCGGTTGTTCTGGCCATGGTGCTCACACTCCTGTGCATGAACGGGAGGCTTTTTCCTGGGGTAATAACCGATATTATGGCGATAATGCACCCTCTGCCGGGAATAGCCATACTTCCCGTAGCCATTTTATGGTTCGGGATAGGGGTCAAAGCGGTGCTGTTCGTAATAGTTTTTTCAGCAGTATGGCCGCTGACCAATCACTTTTACACCGGCTTCCGGTCCATACCTAAAAACCAGCTGGAGATAGGGAGGAACCTCGGGCTATCCGGAATTAAACTGGTGCTGTCCGTGATGCTTCCAGCCTCCTTCCCCCATATCCTCGGCGGGCTTCGCAGCGGGTGGGCCAGGGCGTGGCAGGCCTCGGTGGCGGCGGAGCTCGTATTCGGTGCCGCCGGAGGCCATGGAGGACTGGGATGGTACCTCTACAAAAAAAGGTTCATGATGGAGACACCGGGAGTATTCGCCGGAATGCTGGTGATCATAGTCATAGGATTGATTGTCGAGTACCTCATATTTACAACGGTCGAAAACCGAACCGTAAGAAAATGGAAGATAGTGGCCGATTGAAGGGGGAAAGCGAAATTGAAACCGCTGATCAGAGTAACGGGCCTTACAAAAATATACGGGACTTCCGGGCAGGCCTTTGCCGGGATAAAAGACGTGAGTTTCTCCGTAAAAGAAGGGGAACTGGTGAGTGTGATAGGACGCTCCGGGTGCGGAAAAACCACCTTGCTCAGGTGCATTGCGGGATTTGAAAAGTACGACTGCGGGAAAATTTGCTTGGACGGTAAAAGAGTTTGCGGTCCCGGCCCCGACAGGTTTATGGTATTCCAGGGCCTTGACCAACTGTTCCCGTGGCTCACTTTAAGGGGCAACATCATCTTCGCCATGAAATCGGTACATAAAGGCATGGCGGCAAAGGAGCTGCGGGATAGGGCCGGTTACTACCTGGAACTGGTGGGGCTGTCCCATTGGGCCGATTGCTACCCCTATCAGCTCTCGGGGGGCATGAAGCAGAGGGCCTTCCTGGCCAGAGCTCTTTCGGTCAATCCCAGGGTGCTACTCATGGACGAACCCTTCGGGAGCCTTGACGCCTTCGGCCGCAGGGCCATGCAGGATCTGCTCCTGAAACTGTGGGAAAAAACCGGGGTAACCATCGTATTTGTGACCCACGACATCGACGAGTGCATTAAGCTTTCGGACAGAATCCTGGTAATGGCCTCCGGAGGCCTCAAGGCCACTATCACCAATCCCCTTCCGAGGCCCAGGCAGTGCGAAGATGCCGATTACAGAAACTTTTTTACTGAGGTCAGCCGGGTGATAGGAGAGGAGGCCGATACCGGAAAGGAGCCCGTGAGGGAGCCCGCCATCAGGCTCAAATGGGCTGATGCCACCCTCCGTTGACCCTTTTTGGGAGTATTTCGGCACGCGGGACGGCATATATTAAAAGTACCCGCGTGCTTTTTATATATTAAACGATAAAGGGGAGTTCAGCCCATGGAAAAACTCCTTTTTGCCATGGCTGTCATGAGGTTTATATCCGCTACCATAGAATTCACAGCCGCAATGATATTTCTCAGGCTCAAGAGCGTGGAGGCTGCCCTCAGAATAAACGCCCTGCTGGGCCTTGTCGGTCCCCTGATTTTTACTGCCGTAAGCCTTATAGGTATTTTCGGAATGGCAGGGAAAGTGTCCACTACAAAGTTGCTGATAATCTTCACGGGTGTGTTGTTAGTGCTCATCGGTACCAGGGCTGGATGATAAATTTGAATGAAGGAAAAATTCTATCGATGGCGTATATAGGAACTTAGAGGTGATATTATGGGTCAAAAGATACTGGTGGTGGACGACGAAAAGCCCATAGTCGATATACTGAAATATAATCTTGCCAAGGAAGGATACGAAGTAATCGCCGCTTACGACGGCGAAGAGGCAATCGAGGTAGCCTTTTCCCAAAACCCGAACCTCATACTGCTGGATGTAATGCTGCCCAAGCAGGACGGATTTCAGGTGTGTAAGAAGTTGAGGGAAAAACTCGCCTGTCCCATCATCATGCTGACAGCTAAGGGTGAGGAAGTGGACAAGGTCCTGGGCCTGGAGCTCGGGGCTGACGATTACGTAACCAAGCCCTTCGGCATGAGGGAGCTCATGGCCCGGATTAAGGCAAACTTGAGGAGGCTGACGCTTTCAAATCCCGTTGAAGAACAAAAGCTATTGAAGGTGAAGGACCTGGAAATAGACCTTGCAAGCTTTCAGGTGAGAAAAAAGGGCAATACCTTGGAGCTCACCTTCAGGGAGTTCGAGCTTTTGAAATTCCTGGCCGCCCAGCCGGGGCAGGTTTTTTCAAGGGAAAAGCTATTAGAAGAAGTCTGGGGATACGAATACTACGGCGATATCCGCACCGTCGACGTAACCATCAGGAGGCTCAGGGAAAAGATAGAAGATGACCCATCCAATCCCTCATATATAAAGACGAAGCGAGGGGTGGGATATTATTTTAACAGAAACTAGGGTGATTTTGGTTGTTCAAGAGCATACAAGGTAAGCTTGTTACAATATACATACTGCTTATCCTGCTCGCCATGGAAGTAGTGGGCTTTTACCTGATGCAGTCTCTGGAGAAGTATCACGACAGGAAACTGACAGAGAGCCTGACAATAAACGCCCAGCTCATATCCGACTTTCTGCTGGTGAGGCACCTTGTTTCGGGAGAAAAACTTTCGGATAACGATTCCACCATAGAGGAGTACATAAAACAGGTGGCCCCCACCATAAAATACATAGTAGTGCTGGACGACAAGGCTTCAGTAATTGCCTCCACCGATAAACAGAAGTTTCGCGAGGGTTCGAGGATCCTTGCTCCGGAAATAATACGGGCTACATTTGGAGAGCAGGCGGAGGACATCCGCCAGGACCCGGATACCAAAAAAAGCTACAAATACCTGGCCTATCCCATAAAAAACAACAGCACTGTTGTAGGAATACTCTACCTCATAACCTCCATGGAGGATATCTACGAAACCCTGAACAATATAAAAGCGATCCTTTTCATAGCCACGGCCATAGCCTTGACAATAACCGGCTTTCTGGGTTACGCTCTTTCCCGGACCATAACCGGCCCCATTCAGGAAGTGACAAAAAGGGCGGCGCTACTGGCTGAAGGCAACTTTGACCAGAAGATTGAGGTAAAATCCGATGATGAAATAGGCAAACTCACCGAAATGTTCAACTTTCTCACCTCACGGCTGAAAGCCACCCTTGAGGTGATATCCGAAGAAAAGGAGAAAATGGAAGCCATACTCACCAATATGGCCGACGGAGTCATAGCATTAAACGGTCGGGGCGAGGTGATACACATCAATCCGGCAGCCAGGCGGATGCTGCAGCTGGAAGAGGACCAGCTGGGCCAGGATTTTGCCGAAAAACTCAGGGAAATTTTCAAAATAAACCCGGAAGACTTCCAAAAGACAGAGCAAACCCAACTGGAGGTCCTGGTCAAGGTGCGGGACGGTACCCTGAAAGCCATTTTTGCGCCTCTCGTCGGGGACGGCAGGGTGACGGGTTACATCCTGCTTTTACAGGACATAACAAAACAGCAGCGGCTGGAAGAAATGAGGAAGGAATTCGTTGCCAACGTGTCCCACGAGCTCAGAACACCCCTCACCACGATCAAGAGCTACGCGGAAACCCTGCTGGATGGAGCCCTTGACGATTCATCGGTGGCCCGGCAGTTTTTGAGCGTGATAAACGACGAGGCGGATAGGATGACCAGGCTCGTGAACGACCTTTTAGAACTTTCCCGGTTGGACAACAGGGAAACCAACTGGGACAAGAAGCCCATCAGGATAGACGGGGTATTGACCGCCGTAATATCCAAAATGATGGTAAGTGTCAGAAAAAAGGGCCTCGAGCTTGAATGCGACCTGCCGGAGGATCTGCCAAAAGTTTTTGCCGACAGTGACAAGATGGAGCAGGTATTTCAGAATATCCTCTCCAACGCCATAAAATACACCCCAGAGGGCGGCAGGATTTTCGTAAAAGCCGAAAACCTGGGGAGTCAGGTGCAGGTTTCCATAAGGGATACAGGTATAGGAATACCTAAGGAAGACCTGCCGCGCATTTTCGAGCGCTTTTACCGGGTTGACAAGACCAGGAGCCGGCAGCTGGGGGGCACAGGCCTGGGACTTTCTATAGCCCGGGAGATCGTTCTGGCCCATGAAGGAGAGATAAAGGTAGAAAGCGAGCTGGGGCAGGGTACCGAAGTCATTATCAAACTCCCGGCCATAGTGGTGTAAATTAAACGTAATTTCCGCGTAATATATTTGTAATATTTATGAGCTACACTATGATTAGGAAGAATATACTGTAAAGAGGGAAAGAACATGAAAAGTCTAATCAGGATTACAGCGGTAGCCATATTGATAACCGTTTTTCTTTTATCTTTCGCCGCCGCCAAGGACACACTCGTCCTCAACCAACCCGGGGAAAACACGATAACCATCCGGGACTTTACGGTCGTATCTGGCGAAGCCCTTGCGGATACATCGGTAATAGTGCTGGTGAACGGTGAAAAGAAGGAGAGCATTGAAGTCGGAGCGTCCGGACTGTTTGTGACCCGGGTGGACCTTAAAACCGGCAAAAATGTGATAACCGTAAAGGCGGTTTTCCCCTCTGGGGAAACGAAGGCGATTTCCCGGATCGTGTACAGGATCGACAGTTCTATGAAGCTGGAAAGTATAGATTCTATAATCCAGGTGCTGAAACTGCTCATCCTCAAATAAAGAGGCGGTGCTGGCGTGAACAACAGGGATTTCCTGCTGGGCGTCCTGCTCATAGGACTGGTTAGCATCAGCCTTTTGCTTTCCAGCCTCACCTGGTGGCGGCTCCCCGAAGGGACGGACGCCATAGAGGCGGAAATCACCGCTCTGAAGGCCGTGGACCTATCAAATGTAGTGGCGCCCGACAGGTTTGTGCTGCATTTTGGTCAGAACACCCACAGCCTGATAAACCAGTCTTCTCCTTATTACGAAAAAATCTGGAGTTTCGTAAGAACGGCCCTTTCTGACGAGTGGCACGAAGAAGCTAAGCAAGCCGGCTTTAGCGCCGAAAAATTTCAGCAGAAAAGAGGGCTCGAGCTTTTTTTTGCAACCCCTCTGCCTGTTAATTTTTTAACAAAAGTTCTGAATATAAAAGGGGATGAACAGGCCATCTCCCAGGACCGCCTGGTAGACACCATTGTAATAGTGGAGGACGATGGCCTTTCCGTATTTTTAAAGGAGGCCGGTGGAGGATTTTTCAGGCTTAAAAAGAAAGCGGACAGCTCCGATCTCAGACAGCTCCTTGATGAATTGAGTGCCGAAAATCCGCCCCTTTATGCTTATCTTCCACCCGCCCGGCTAAACCTGAAGCTTGCTGAAGGCATGTACGTGACGCTTTCAGACACCCAAGACCGGCTGCCCGTATTTACCTTTAAACCTGAAAAAAGGCCGGGGCAAAGCTTCATAGCGGAATTTTTCCCCGACTTTTCAATAACCCGGAGGATCGAGGAAAGGGACGGAGCCGTAATATACACCGACGGGAGTCGAGGCCTCAGGATATATCCGGACGGTGCCGTCGAGTACAGCAGGCCGGTACCGGGCGATCAAAAGCACAGGCTGGGCTTTTACGAAGCCCTGAATTTAGCCGTAGATTTCGTTAACGCCCACGGCGGGTGGCCGAGGAGCGCATACCTCTCCGATTATAAAATCTCGAGTGACCAGGCGCCTATGTATACCTTTAATTTCAGAGTACGGGTGAAAGGTCTTCCCCTGGTAGAGCAAAAGGACTACCTGACCGTGACCGTAGAAGGCAATCAGGTATCCGGGTATTACCGCAGACTCGTCAGGGAAGACGGGGTATTGGAAGAAATCCAACCGATATCGCCGATACAGGCTCTCGATGCCGCCATCGTCGCCGGAGGTCAAAAAGAAATAAAATCCTTGCGACTTGTTTATACCTCAAAAGGAAACATCCTTATTCCGGTATGGATCGTGGACACAAAGGACGGGAAGATTTTTATTGATGCGAGAAACGGGATGATCATGAATCTAAACTGACTCGGAGATGGATTTCGTATGGACTGGAGAAAAGCCGTAAGGATCCTGGTCGTATCTTTTCTTGTGCTAAACGTTATGCTGGCGGTAAGCCTGTATATCAGGGCCGTACCGCGGCGAGCCTTTACCCTTGAAGAAAGCCAGCAGCAGAAAATCAAGACTTTTCTCGAAAGCAAGGGAATAATCCTGAAAACCCAAATTCCCCTAGAGGGGGTACCCGTTTCCTTCCTGGAGATTGGCTATCAGCCGGTCCGGGAAGAAAGCATCATCCGGCAGTTTTTCGGCGGAGAAGTGCCACGGGTCGAGGTGATAAGCGGAGGAAAAAAATTTCTGCTGGATAAGCGGCAGCTGGTGGTGATGGATAATGGCACCGTTACGTACCAAGACAAAAGGTCCGAGCAGATTTTTAAAAACCTGGATGAACAAAAGGCCCTTGAGGTGGCAGAAAGCTTTCTAAAAACCCACGGCGTTTTCCCGGAAGACGCAAGGCTGAACACCGTCACATACGACCCCAAGAGAAAAGGGTATCTGATCGAATACGTGAGGGATTACAAAGGATTTTTTATAGCCAACAGTTACATAGACATCATGGTTACACCCTGCGGCGTCACGAATTTTTCTATGAACTGGCTCAAACCCCTGGAGTTCAGGGGAAAGAAGCGGGAGGTAATACCGCCCATAACGGCAATATTGAGGGTGGATGCCGAAAGAAAATCCGGGGAACCGGTGGTAATAGAAAAGGTGGAACAGGGATTTTACTCGCAATTTTACAACGCCGACCGCTGGCAGGCGGCCCCGGTCTGGAAGGTGGAACTGGAAAACGGCGAGATCTATTACGTAAATGCCTATACCGGAGAAATGGAGAGGTAGAGTTAATCGAGTTTGAATATATTTCGTTCTTTGCCGTCATAGTTATAGTGGTCCCCTTCATCTATACACTTTAGAAAAATTTCTTGAGGGAGGTTCTAAAAGTGAATAAGTGCTTATTATCTTTAGTGTTTGCAATATTTCTTATAGTTAGTTTACCAACTAGTATTATGGCGGCTCAACCAATTGATATAATTCTTAATGGCGAGCATCTTCAATTTGATGTTCCACCGGTTCTTGAAAACGGTCGGGTGCTAGTGCCACTCCGAGCTATCTTTGAGGCTTTAGGAGCAACTGTAGAGTGGGATGGCGTTACTAAATCAGTAATGGCAATTAGAGGTAATGAAGCTGTCAAATTAGCCATTGGTAAAAAGACAGCCTATAAAAACGGGGTATCCGTGGAAATCGACGTTCCAGCTAAAGTAGTTAAAGGTAGAATATTGGTACCTGTAAGGTTCGTTTCAGAAACATTTGGTTCAAGTGTACATTGGGATGCGGAAAAAAATAATGTTACAATTACTCATTTAAAAAGTTTATTAGCAAATTCAGCTTCTAATATAAAGAATTTTATTAAGTGGGTTGACGCAATATATAAAGGTGAGCCAAACCCTGAAGCTGCCAATAAATGGATAGCCGAACGAAATAGACAAGTCGAAGGTTCTTGTAAAGCTATCCAGAATCATTATCAGTTCTTCATAAAAGAGTGGGGTACTCAAATACATAATGACACTTTATTGCAGGCAGTTAACAATAATTATCAGCAAGCTATAAAGTATATGGGGTACCATACAGTAGCTAATGCTATTATTTACGATAATCCTGCTGCTCCTGAAGAACTTCAAAAGATAGCTCAGTCTTTCCAGCTATGGTCAAAATAGGACATAAAATGAACACGGTAAAATGATTCTGCACACTAAAAAGGAGCGCACCGAAAAACGGTGCGCTAGATGTTTTTAACGAATGTCTAGATTTATATTCTCATTATAGTAAGTGTTAAATGTGGTTACAGAAATCCAGGGTTGTCCAGATGGATTTGTTTCATTCGTTGCCGTGCAGTTAGAACTTGTAGCATTAACAAAAGTTGTCGGTGTTCCTACCAATGTGGTTATCCATCGGTTATTATTAACATTTGCTGAACCACCTGAAGGTACTAATAAAGTAGATACCCGACGAACTCTTTGCCCTGAACCATCAAATCTAATTCCACTAACGGTAAAATTGTTGGAGTATAAGAGTGTACCACTTGCATTATAAACGTAACATTTAATGTATCCATTTTCGGCAGCAATTAGAAGTCTATAAGTTGAACCTGGATCAAAGGTATACCCTGGTATCCATTGCCAATCACTTCCACCTACATTAATACTGCGATAGATTCCATATTTTGTGCTATAACCATCAGATGGCGCTAAACCAAAACCAAATTCAAAATCAAATGTTGAACCATCACAACCAAGGTATTCATACAATGCAGCACCACTTTCAATATTTATATCATTTAGAGATGGTAACGTGATCGTTGCTTCAATTTTACGATAACCAGTCGAAGAAGTTTTTATTCTGCGATAAGCAAAATCATAAGCCATAGATATTCACTCCTTTTAATTTGATAGTTTTTGATAGTTTAAGAAGATATCCTCAGAAGAAGATTTAGGGGTCATTATCCGTTCTGGATGAGGCTCTACTTGGCGGTGGGCTCCACCTTGCAAAATGTTTCCGCAATATTTTCAACGCTCGTTCTTTCATCTGGTGTACTGCTAGTTGTGACATCCCAAGTTCTTTAGCCACATCCTGCTCTATGCGTTCCTCAAGGACTGTTGCTGTAATAACTTTCTGTTATTGCGGTGTTAGCAACGAGAGGGTCTCCTGGAGGAAAACCATTTCTTCTACTTCTGCAAGGATGTTATCTGTGGCGGCTACAGTATCCAGCCTTTCAGTTTCATCATTTTTGGCGTCTTGACTGATTAGGTTGTTGAGGATTAGCAGTTCGTGCTCTTTTAGCCGCCTATGCTTCTTCGCTAGCCAGATAGCCTCGTGACGCAAACCGGTAATAAACCAAGCCATAATACGAGCTTTTTTAATATAACTTGTATAGGCGTTAAGTGGAGGGAATCATCATTATCCACCTCCTTCCAGCTTGTATATTTAGCCCTCTCTATATATATAAGAGAAAATAGGGGGTTATTTTAATAACCCCCTCAGCTTGTAGACAAAGCCGCTTTTAGGATGCATAACCTAAAAGCGGCTTTTTGTTGAAGGCGAAGAAAATTTTTAAGAAAAACGAATGTAAAGCGGGGACTGTTGGCGGAAACGTTCCCCGTCTTTTCTTCCATAAAGCCAGCTTTTTTAAATTCATGCATGCGAAAAGAAGCGTGAGGTAATGTCCAACTTTCCTCAAGCCTCGTAGATTTGTATAGCGCATGCCATGCTTTTCCTTCGCATCGGCAAATACCCGCTCGATGGTCTGGCCGCGCATTTTGTATAGTTCTTTACCCCATTGGGTGTGTCTTATATCTTCCGCTATTTCTATGTAATGCTCCCATATATGCCGAGTTATGATTTTTGTGTAATTTTTACTTTTGGTGCACTGTAGGCGCATGGGACATTTACAGCATATTTGGGGGTTGCTCCTATATTCCCGGTATCCCGCCCGGTTGGTGGTGCTGTATTCTAATATTTGGTTGTTGGGGCATATGTAACAATCATAATATTCGTCATAGACGTATTCGCGTTTTTTAAAGTAGCCATCTTTGGTCATCGGCCTCTTGTAGGGCATAACGGGAAGCGCTCCTGCCTCAATGATTTCTCTGCATATCCCGGGGGTTTTGTAGCCTGCATCAACCACTACCGCCTCTATTTTAGAAAATTTATCGTTTACTTCTTGAAATAAATCGGAGAATACCTGGCTGTCATGAACATTTCCAGGTGCTATTTTGACACCAAGGACAAAGTTGTTCCGGTCACAGGCTACAGAAGCTGTGTAGGCAAAGCAGCGCTCTTTTTCCCCTTTTTGAAACATCCCACTTTCAGGATCTGTGGTGCTTACCCTGACTTTTTTAGAGCTATTTTCTCCTTTGTTGTTATCGTCATCATCATCTTCTTCTTCAAAGGGCTTTTTACCGTTTGCTTCCCGTTCGGCGTTGATTTCTTTTAAAAGTTCTTTCTTATATTTTTGAGTCCGTTGCTTAGCGACTTTCTCGATATATTTATTCTTATTGGCACTGGCTTTTATGTGAGTAGCATCGATAAATACTGTTTTTTGCAAGAGGAAATTCCCCATTTTTGCAAAGGTTTTTCCCCAGGCACCGGTGGGGAATTTTTATGTTAACTTAATTGCCTCATGAGTGATTGCCTCATCCGGTAGCTTTGACCATCAAAGATCAATAGGTAACTGTGGTGTATTAGCCGGTCAATCATTGCTGCTGTCATCTGCTCATCGTAGAAAATGCTCGCCCAGCGGCTGAATTCCAGGTTAGTGGTAATTACTACACTGCGACGTTCATAGCAGTCCGAAATCACCTGAAAAAGTAGCTGCGCTCCTTCGCGGTCCAAAGGAACATAGCCCCATTCGTCGCAGATCAGAAGATCTGGTTTGGAAAGCTGTTTCAGTAACCCGGAAAGTTCACCTCCCTTCCGGGCTTCCACCAGCCGGTTTACCAGCGCTGCAGTGCGGAAAAACTTTACGTTGTAGCCTTTTTTACAGGCCTCCACACCGATGGCGGTGGCAAGATGGGTTTTGCCGGTTCCCACGTTGCCGTAAAGGATCAGGTTTTTCTTTTCTTCGAGAAATTTGCAATCTTTTAGGTCCTGCGGTGTAAGCCCCTGCGGGAGTTTGATTTCATCGAATATGTAGCCGGCAAAGGTCTTTATCGTGTAAAAGCCCGCATTTTTCAAAAGCCTGTCCTTTCGACTTGCGTCTCTGTGCTCCAGTTCTAATCTTAGCAGCTTCAGCAGGTATTCTTCATGGCTTTGAGCCTCGATCTTGTCGCAGTTTTCCACTAGATTGCGGCTGAGTTTTAATGCTTTACAGCAGGCGGCGATTTCGTCCTTCAGCATAAATTGGCACCGCCTTTCAGAAAGGCTTTGTCATAGTCTTCTGCATTGAAGCGGAATGCAGTGAGTTCAGGAACCCCTTCCGGAATCTTTACCGGCTCCAACTGCGGGGTTATACCCGTTATCCTGTTATGGATGGCTACGAGGCTGTCTAAATCCTGCACTCCGTAAAGGAGAGCCTCGGCTACAGCGTTCACAGCCTGTTCAAAACTGCTTTTGGTACAAAGCACAGCCAAAGCCTTGAGCGCTTTGCCGCGCTCACTTTTGCTTAAGCCGTCGAGGTATTCCCGGAGTGGGTCCGGCAGCATGCTGTATATTCCCGAATACTTAAGGGCTCCCGGACAGCGGGAAAGCTGGGTAAGATATGGCAGCCAGTCCATGCTTTCTTGCTTGTTGTCCCCGTAAAGCCGCCGGTGGCGCACGATTTCCCGGTGGCTCTCATCCAGCGGTATGACCTCATGGGCTGTTATCTTTACAAGCACCCGGCTGTTGGCGTATTTGGGGGCGGTAGAGTATAGGTGCTTTCCACCGTTCAAGCTGAATTTGGCGTAGGCGTTGGTTTTGACTGTTATGTAACCGGCTACCTCGTAAGGAACGGTAGGCAGCTCAAGCAGAGCCTTACGGTCTTCATTAAAAAGTTCGGCTATGGATGCCTCCTTCCGGTAGTGTTCGCGGTGCATGTCCCGGTCGCACAATCGTAAAAGTTCGCGGTTAAAATCCTCCAGCTTTTCAAACCTGGGGACCGGGACAAGGAAGTTGCGCCGGTGGTATCCCACCTTGTTTTCCACATTACCCTTTTCATGGCCGGAAGCAGGGTTACAGAATACCGCTTCAAAACCATAGTGCTGCTTGAACCTCAGGAAGGCGTCGGTTAGTTTGCGCTCTCCATTTTTCGAGAGTTTCACGATAGTGCTGGCGTTATCAAACCATAGCTTACGGGGTACTCCCCCCAAGTGTTCAAATATGTCCTTAAGTCCCTGAAACAGGCATTCCTGGTTTTCTCCCTTGAAAAGCTGGGTATATCCTACGTTACTGTAGGGAAACGACAGGTTCAGATAAAATCCGTGATGCAGCGTCCCGTTTTCGTAAAAGTCTGCCTCACCGAAATCCACCTGCGCTTCACCCGGGATATGTTCCAGCGGCAGACGACATGAGTTGTCCTGGTACAATTCTTTTTTTCTCATGGCTACGTAGCCTGCTACGGTGCGGTAAGAACAGTTAAACTTATCTTGGTATTTTTCACAGAGCCTGTCATAAATCCTTTTGGCGGTATGCCTCTGCTTTTTGCGAGCTTTTTTATCTTCTTCAAGCCACTGATCTATATCCGCCTTGAAAGGGTCGAGTTTTGGGAAGGTATGTTTAACTTCTTCAACTTTAACCCTGGTGTTCCAGTCTTCTTGATAAATATACTTGCGTATAGTTTTTCGGTCTTTTTGGAATTCCCGGGCTATCTCGCTGATATTTTGCCCTTTCATAAAGAACGCTTTTCTGATATTATCAATATGGGTCATTGTGAGCATCCTCCAATCCTCCCTTGCAGTTAAGATTTCCCTAACTACAAGGGTAAAGGTTTTTAGGGGTGCCTGCAATGACCTTTGCAAATTTGGGGATTTTTGAGTTGCAAAAGTGGGGATTTTATTTTGCAACTCTGTCCATTTTAATTATGCAATAAACAATAAATACTGCATCTGTTTTAACAAACCCGCATTCTATTGCTTCCATCAACACCCGCTCGAATATCTTTTCAAATAGATCACTTTCCTTAAACCGCCGTTCATAGTTTTTTCCAAAAGTTGAAAAGTGAGGTATTTTTTCTTGTAATCCATAGCCTAAAAACCAACGGTAAGCTACATTGACTTCTACTTCTCTGATGGTTTGGCGCATGGAGCGGATTCCATACAATGCTTGGAGCATGAGTAGCTTAATTAACACTACCGGGTCAATACTAGGTCTTCCTGTATTTTCGCTATATAGGTCTTTTACTTCATCATAAATGAAATTAAAGTCGATGCTTTCTTCTACTGCCCTAAGGAGATGGTCTTGAGGTACTAAGCTATCGATGCTTACTAATTCTACCTGCTCTATTATTTCTCGATTTTTCTTCGTTAACATTTCATCGCCCCACAATATTTTTGTATCTTCTTTAATTTTACTAAAAAGCTGATGATTTTTGTACTAGCTTTTGCAAAAAAAGACTGTCGACAGTTACTTTGTCGACAGTCTGAGGGGGTTATTTTAATAACCCCCTACCGAAAAATTTTCTGGAGTCAATCTCGGTCACTGCTTTTATGGGAGAAGTACCGGTTTATCTCATCTCTACCCAAGGTGATATTAGGGTGGTAGCGGTGAACGGCTTCAATTATCAAGTAACTAAATCGGAGCAGGCTTCCTCGTAATCCAGTTGACGGCTGTATTTCTTAACAATTGGAATGAAGTGCTTAACGACGTAGGTCATAGCTTCCTCATCACCATTTTTCGCTGTAGCAATCAGTTCTCGGAGTTTCAGCTTTCTTTGTAAGCTTTGTCACCTCCAAAGATGACAAAAAAACCTACCACATTTTGTCAATGGGCAGATTTAAACTTCTAGAATATAGTGGCACCCAGACTATCATAGTATATTAACACCTTTATTTTACTTTAAGGTGCAGTATTGTTAAAACCCGCGCGATAAAATAAAATATAAAAAATATTTGGGAGATGGCTTCATGAAGATAAAAACCTTTAATTTAAAATACGGCAGGGGGATGATGACGCTTAAAATCCCCGCGAAAAATGTCCTTGGCGTCCTAAAAGCCCGGGATGTACCGGCGGTACCCGACGAAAAAGAGGCTGTAGTGGAGGCGGTGCGAAACCCCATCGGTTCACCTCCGCTTTCCGGGCTGGTTAAAAAAGGCGATTCAGTCGTCATAATAGCCAGCGATATAACAAGGAGCGTCAGGAACTCGAGAGTAATCCCCGTTCTGCTGGAGGAGCTCCGGGAATCGGGAATTCCTTACGAAGACATCACCGTAGTGGTGGCAACGGGCACCCATAGAGGTCATACCGAGCAGGAGCTCGAGTACATGTTCGGTCGGGAAGTCCTGGGAAGGGTCCGGGTGGTCGACCACAACTGCAGGGACCGGGAATCGCTGGTCTACCTCGGCACCACTTCTTCGGGAACGCCGGTGTGGGTCAACCGGTTGGTAGCCGGAGCTGATAAAGTGATAATAACCGGCGGCATTGTGTACCATTCGATGGCCGGATTCGGGGGCGGACGAAAGGCCGTCTGCCCGGGTGTTTCGGGCTACGAGACGATTCAACACAATCACAAGCTGATGCTCAACCCGCCAGACAAGGGTGGGGGCATAAACCCCTTTGTTGGACCCGGAAGGGTATCCGATAATCCCATGGCCCAGGACATGGCCGAAATTGCGGCGATGGTAAATCCCACCTTCATGGTCAACGTAATCCTGAACGATGAAGGGAAAATCGCCCGGGTCGTGGCAGGAGATTACAGGGAGGCCTTCAAAGAAGGCTGCCGCTCTGTCCGGGAGTTCTTCAGCATTGAGGTGGAGAAGTGCGCCGACGCTTTGATCCTCTCCTGCGGCGGATTTCCAAAGGATATCGATCTTTACCAGGCCACAAAGGCCGTAGAAAACTGCCAGGGGGTACTGAAGGACGGCGGTGTAATAGTATTGGTAGCGGAGTGCCCCGAGGGAGTGGGCAACGGCGACTTTTACAGGATTATAAAAGACTTCCCCACCCGCCGGATGAGGGAAGAGGAACTCTGGAGGGAATTTACCATAGCCAAGGGCGTAGGCTACATGCTCACCCTGACTCTGGAGAGGTTCCGGGTGGTGCTGGTGTCGAAACTCGACGCCGGAATGGTCTCCGAAATGGGAATGGTGCCCGCAGCCGACGCAAGCCTGGCGCTACAAATTGTACGCAACATGCTCGGGGAAGATTTCAGGGCCTATGTGGTGCCTGCAGCGTCAACCGTTGTCCCCGTTCTTGTCGGATAAAAACGAAATATTTCCCGGGAAATAAGTATTTGTTGAATTATAGAATGTTTTCAGGCGGAATAAAATAAATTTTTAAAAGGGGATGTTAAAAATCCTCTTTTTCTTTTAAGATGGAAACGTATGGTATAATAAAAGCAGAATGACGGGAGTGGACTTGAGAAATTCAAAAGCCGTGGAAGTATACGGTGGAATTAAACTTACAGATAATAAAGGGAGAATCTCTGGCAAACACCGAAAATCGGTGGAAGAACCGAATTTCGGTGCTAAGCTGAAATCCAGAATCACACGGGGAGGTTCGAATAATGAAGAGTAAAATCTATTTTGCCGATGCCAGAGTTAAAAGCTATGACTACAAGTACAGCTTTGTGGCCAAGTTTGAACAAATACTGCAGATGGTGGACTTCAATTCGTTCATCGAAAAGGGAGATTACGTAGCTATAAAGACCCATTTCGGGTCTCAGGGAGCCCACCGCATAGTACGGCCTATCTTTTTGAGGAAAGTAGTTGAAAGGGTAAAAGAAGCAGGCGGGCAGCCCTTTGTCACCGATACGGTGAGGATACCGGGCCTCGAGTACCTGGAAGTGGCCAATATGGAAGGCATCAACCATCTCTCGGTAGGGGCCCCGGTGGTGCTGGCCGACGGAATTTTCGGCAGGGACCAGATCAGGGTCAAGGCGGGACCAATCCTGGGAGAGATAGGGGTGGCATCAGCCATATACTACGCCCCGGCTATGATCGTCGTATCCCACTGCAAGGGGCATATCGGTTCCGGCTTCGGAGGAGCCATAAAGAACCTGGCGATGGGCTGCATAAGCTGCAAGGATCACCACGGTAAGGCCGAGAGGGGCAGGATCCACTTTTATGAAGGCAAGCACCTGGAATGGATAAAAGCCCGGTGCATCCGGTGCGGACAGTGCGTGGACGTCTGCCCGCACAAGTCATTGCAGCTTGTTGACGACAGCATCGTCATAGATAAAACCGTTTGCGTCAAGTGCGGCAGGTGCGCCAGAGTCTGTCCGGAAAAGGCCCTGGTGGTGCCCATCGATGAAGAGACCTTCCAGAGGGGCCTCGCCGAATCGGCTTACGCGGTGGTCTCCACCTTCGAAAAGGGCAGGATCCTTTACATAAACTTCATCACCGAGGTCCAGCCCGAGTGCGACTGCATGCCCATGGCCGACACCCCGCTGGTGCAGGATCAGGGCGTGCTGGTGTCCCACGACATAGTGGCGATAGACCAGGCGTCCCTGGATATCATAAACGGCGCCGATCCCCTTCCCGGATCAAAGGCGGCGGATAAAAACGTGAAAAAGGGCGAAAATATACTCAAAGCCGTGACCGGGAAGGATGCGCAGCTTCATATAGACGCGGCCTACGAGCTTGGAATGGGAAGCAAGGAGTACGAACTGATACGGGTGACCGAAAAAGAGGTTCCGGAAGAAGAGAAGAAAGACTAGGATAAAGCATCATTAGAATTCATTGGTGCCGGTGATTCCATTATAGCGGTTGGAATGCCCCGAACATCTCCGTTAAAGCGGAGATGTTTTTTTTGCGGCAATTTTTGTGGTATAGTGTTTTGTAGATTAATATAGGGCTAAAAATCCAGAAGAAAGGCAAGGGCTATGAACATCACAATAATAGCTGTAGGAAAAATTAAAGAAAGCTATTTAAGGGAAGGCATAAAAGAATATGAAAAAAGGCTCAAACCTTACTGCACCCTCCGGATAATAGAAGTAGACGAAGAAAGGGCGCCGGACAATCCATCACCGGCGCAAAAAGAAAGGGTGCTGAAAAGGGAAGGGGAGCTAATTTTGGCTAAAATCCCCCGGCAAGGCTTTAAAATCGCCCTTTGCATCGAGGGAGAGAGATTTTCGTCGGAAGGGATGGCAGAGAAAGTTAAAGACCTTGTCCTTTACGGTATTTCGGATATAACCTTCGTAATAGGCGGCTCTTTAGGTCTTTCTGATGAGGTTAAGAAAACCTGCGACATGAGACTTTCTTTTTCCGATTTTACCCTTCCTCACCAACTCATGCGCCTTCTGCTTTTGGAGCAGATTTATCGCTGGTTCAAAATAATCCGGGGGGAAACCTACCACAAATGACAATCGGTGACGGTTTATTAGCCTATCACGTGACATCCCATATAGATTCATAAGCCATAAAAATTATTATGAGCGAAATTAACATGAATTTTTTGTTACTTTATGTTCAAAAAGTAGCCCATCTTTTTATAAAAATAATAATCTCAAAATAGATGAAAATACCATTATCAAGACTGAAGAACCGTAAGTTAACGTTCCACATTTTTATATGGATTATAACGATATTGGAATTATTTTTGTTTTGATGGATTTGAATTGATTAGGATAGGGCATATACCGGACTTTTTTAATAATGCGAGCAGCTGGTATTATTTTATTCACGGAAGAAAGAAGTAAAAATTGATGTTTATTTTATGAATAAGTGTGCAAGGGATCTTTTCTTGTCCCACTTTTTTTAATTTAATAAATTGTAAATCATACATTTTAAAGTATAATAGTTTATCAAATGTAATTTTTAGTTAGGGAGGAGGCTTTATGTCAAAAAAAGAAAGCATTTATTTTTGTGGGGATTTTGGTGCTTTTGGTTATTCTTGCAGCTATATTTAATGATTCATTAGTCAAAAAGGCCAATGAGAATTAAGGGTTAACCAAACTTGAACCCGTAAAAATTACAAAGGGTAAATTGAATATAATGATAGACCCCCGCATAGAATTGCTTTCATCGGTTCAGCTAAATTCGGGATATTCACGTTTAACGAAACTGGATTTTAGTTATAAAAGAAATATGGGAAAATATTTCGATAAATTCAAAAATCACGAAGCCGTCAGGATGTTTAGCAGATTGAGACGGAACGGATTTGCTTATGATGTACCCCCTGCGCTTATGCTCCATCTTACGAATCCGCCGGAGCTCAAAAAGGTTTTTCCTTACATGGATACCATAAGATATAGTGGAGCGAATGACAATGAAATGGATCTATTTGTTTTGGAACTCCAAAAATATGCGTTAGAAACCGATTTTCAAAAGTTTTATAATAATAATATGGGTTTTTATAATAGATTGGTCAAGAAAGTATCGGATGACATTAAGGATTTTGACGTTGTAAATGATTTGGAAGAGTATTTTGGAATTAAAAAGAATAGCTATAACATAATTCTTGCACCCTTGTTTCATGCCGGCGGCTATGGACCACAAATTAAGAAAGATGACGGAACCTTTGATGTCTATGCTATTATCGGTCCTGTTATCCCGAGCTCATTGAAGTTTTCAAAGAGCTTTCTCAGAAAAATCTTGGGGAAGATTTTTATTCGATTAAATTTGAGGGACCTATAAATTTCGGTTTTTTTGAGAAGTACAAAAAAGTTTTAATAGTGCCTACTAACGAAAAAAATGATTTAATCGAAAGCAAGATTTTGAATTACGTAAAAGAGATAAAAAATATGTTTAATCTTATTGAGGATGCCGAAATATTAACCGATACCGAGGCTCTAAATATGGACCTATCCGATTATAATATTATAGTTTACGGTACAATTGATGGGAATCTATGGCTTTCAAAATATAAATCCGAATTTCCTTTTAGGATAGAATCCGGGAGGATAATTGCTGATACCGAATATAGTGGGAAGCATCTGAGGTTTATTTCGGCCCTTCCCAATCCTCAGAATCACGATAGGGCACTTATAATATATACTGCATTGAAGGCAGAGGATGTTTTAAATATTAATGAACTTTTCCATGGTCCAACCGATTATGTGATAGCAGATGGGAAGAAGGTATTAAAATCAGGAGATTATATAAAAAATGATGGAAAATGGACTTTTGAATAATTGGGGAATGGCTTGCCGCCCACGCGACCGCACGAAAAACCGGTCCATGGTGCAGCCGGCGCTGCTGCCCGGGCCGCTTTTAAAGGCTGAAGGGGTTTTTATCACCCAGCAGGTGGGTGGGCTGAATGATAGGGAAATTAATGAACTGTTAGGGGCTCCGGAATCTCCCTTCATCGATTGGAATTTGGAAAAAGCTGCAGGACAATTGAAAAGAGGAGTTTCAAATAATGCTTCAGGCGGTTAAAATATCGCGTGCGCGATTGCGGTAAATTTAAATGGCGCCGGTTGGTGAAGCACTCTTTCGGGAGTGCTTAAATTTTTGAAGGGTATCGGGAAGATTTTTCGTCTATATTATTGACGAAAGGGAAAGGAGGGGAGCGATGCTGTCCGATGAACAGCTGGCAAAAAGATGCCTTGCCGGCGATCAGGAAGCATTAGAAGAACTGTTGGAACGGTACAAGGGCTACGTCTTTGCAATAATATTTAATTTCGTGAGCGACAGCGCTGAGGCCGAAGATATAGCCCAGGAGGTATTCTTACAGGTTTACCGCTCCCTTCCCCGGTGCCGTTTCGATAATTTCAAGTCCTGGATCGGGAGAATCGCCGTGAACAAGGCCATAGACCACCGGAGAAAGGCGGAGCATCTTTCGCGAATTGTGCCGGAAGAAAAGGCCGGAGAATCGGTACTGCGAACGGAGCAGGCCCCTTCGCCGGAAGAACTGTACCTGGCGAAGGAAGACTGGCAGAGAGTGCAGCATGTGGCGGGGGAGCTGCCGGAGATTTACGGGAGGACTCTGGCAAAATATTATTTCGAAGGCAAGAGCTGCCGGGAGATCGCAGTGGAGGAAGGAATCAGCGTTAAGACGGTTGAGTCCCGCTTGAGTCGGGCGAGAGCCCTGTTTAAGAAAAGGTGGGGGAGGGAAAAAGGGTGAGGCACTACAGCAAAGAGGAATGGATGCTTTTTAAAAACGGCTGCGGGACCCCGGAAAAGCTTCGCAACATGGAAGAGCATCTTTACCGGTGTGACTGCTGTTTGGAATTGTTTCTTTCCGAGATCGGCGACGATGAGATGCGCGATGCGAGCCGAAAAATATCGCCGGATTTCGATAAAAAGGTGTTGGCCGCCGCAAAAAAGGAATTCTTGGAGTTTGGCCGGAAACGGGTTTTGCGAACGCCGGGATTTAATAAATTGATCGCCTATTACACGGCCTGCGCCATGATCACCATTATGCTGATGACCGCCGGATTGTCCCTGAAGGTGGCGGAGAAGCTAGGGATGCTGGCGAACACAGCCTGGGGAAATAGAATTGAACAGGGCGTCAGCCTGAACTGGCCGACAAAAGTTGCAAAAAAGGCCAATGAGTGGATAATAAACTTTGAAACGGGAAAGGGAGGTTTTGGTATTGAATAAAAAGAGCAGGTTTGCTGCATTTTTGCTGTCCTTCATACCGGGACTGGGCCATTTTTATCTTGGATTCAGCGCTAGGGGATTTATATTCCTGGGGCTTTATCTGGGGGCTCTCTTTGGCGGCATGGGGTTAGCCGTGATTACCGGAGAAAATGAATTTTTCATGCTTTTACCCTTTGCGCTGCTGGTGATCTGGTTTATCTCCATGGTTGACGCCATATCGCTGGTGGATCTGCCAGCAACGGAAGAATACCTTAAGGGCGCCGAAGGTGAGGGAGCTGTCGAAAATCCCGCCCGGAGCGCGCCGAGGTGCGTTTCCAACCGGACTGTAATCGCCGCCGCCCTGTCGCTGGTACCGGGCGCAGGGCACATGTATCTCGGTTTTATGAGGTACGGGGCCGAACTGATGGGGACCTTCTTCATGGCCCTCTTCCTGATGGGATGGCTGAACATGTCTTTTTTCCTTTTCTTGCTGCCGATCATCTGGTTTTACAGCCTCTTCGACGCCATCCACCGGGCGGAGGGGAATGTCCCCCCGGATAACCTGGAAGATTCTCCGCTCTCGTGGATAAACCGCAACCCACGGCTCACGGGTGCCGGCCTCATACTGCTGGGGTGCCTGGCGGTTCTGGATAGGATAATTTTCCCGCTCATCGAATGGCGGATGCGCAGCTACTTTTACACGGGGCTGGTTTCTTTCATATTGATTTTCGCCGGAATAAAGTTGATAACGACTGGTGGCGCGGGATTAAAAACTAAAGAAAAAGGGGGAGATTCGGAGCCGTGAGAAAGTGGAAGGTAGGTTCCATATCATTGGGCACACTACTGGTAGCCGCGGGGGTGACTCTGCTTGCGTCCGAGATCTTCGGCAGGGACGCTGCGTTCAATGCCGTCAAATGGTGGCCGCTGGTGCCGATAGTGCTGGGAGCGGAAGTGCTCCTGTACTCCTTTTTGAATAAGGGGGAACCGGTAGATTTCGACTTTTTCAGCATACTGGTAATCTGCTTCGCAGGACTTTTCACCCTGGGCCTTTACGGTCTGTGGGAGACGGGGATTATTCCGGCCATTAATCAGACGATATCGTCCCAAAATTTTGTCCTGGCGGCGGAGCCGGAAAAGATGCAAATCGACGGTACAGTTGCTAAAATAATAATAGAAGGTCCGGCCTGCGAACTAACCCTCCGACCGGTCAGCGAAAAGGCTGTCACGGTTTTCGGGTCCGCCAGCGTGGTGGCGGATTCCAGGGAGAGGGCCGAAGAACTTTTATCGGCCAGCGATGTAGTCTTTGACAGGTCCGGCGAAATCCTCCGGATCTCCTTCGACACTCCTCGCCGGCACAAAAGCTTCGGATTTTACGCCGAAATGACCAGTTATACCCTCCACGTGCCTGAAAATATAGATGTGGAAGTGATTAACCGCGGTTCGCTAAAGATTCGGCTCGACAAAATCAACAGCAACTGGCTGATAGAAAACTCCGGGCATGTGGATGTAATTGTTAAAGACAGCGCCGATGTGAAAGTAAAGGCCATGGTCGATAGTAAATATTTGTTGGGGGGTAATACGGACTGGAAGGTGATTGGCGAAAGCGAAAAAGATACGTTCCTGCAGAAAAGCCTTTTCGGAGAAGTAATATTCGGGAAGGGCGAGCATACGGTAAACGTCATCGGCGGGAAAGTGACCGTAAACAGTGTCGAGTGAGGTTCAAAATAATACAGGGGGAATGCAAAAATGAAAGTTTACCGCACTGCGTGCCCGCGGGACTGCATCGACTGCTGCTCCCTCCTGGCTTACGTGGATGAAAACGGAAGGCTGACCGGGGTTAAGGGAGACCCGGACCATCCGGTTACCCGGGGTTACCTCTGTCCCAAGGGAAATTCCTACGTGGAATTGGTCTACCACCCGGAGCGGCTCCGTTATCCCCTTATGAAAAAGAACGGTGAATTCAAGCGGGTAACCTGGGATGAAGCCCTGAATTTCATAGCCGCGAGGCTTACCGAGGTCGTGGATACATACGGCCCTCTGGCAGTGCTTCACTACCACTACAGCGGGTCGGAAGTCACAACAAAACACCTTGACACCAGGTTTTTCAACGCCCTGGGCGGTATTACCAGGGTCTCGGGAGACTTATGCTTGAGCGCCGGCCTGGTTGCACAGATTTACGACTTCGGAGGTCTTTTACAAAACAGCATAGAAGACCTGCCCAACGCCAGAGGCTGCGTCCTCTGGGGCAGAAACGTGAAATCAACGAATGTCCACTCCATGCCCTTTATTTTGGAGTGCAGGGAAAGGGGAGGGAAGATCGCCGTAGTAAACCCGCTCACCACCGGAATGGAGGGCATGGCCGAACTGGTGATAAGTCCGAAGCCGGGTACCGATGCAGCCCTGGCCCTGGGGGCGTGCCGGTACCTCGTAGAATGGGGTAAAATCGACCGCGAATTCATAGAAAAATACACTTATGGGTTTGAAGAATTCCGGAGGACCCTGGAAAACTACCCGCTCGGGAGGGTTTCGGAGATCACCGGGGTGGATGTTGATGATATAGTGCGCCTTGCTCTTTTCTACGCGGAAAATACCCCCGTCACCACCCTGCTCGGATTTGGACTGCAGAGGTACAGGGGAGGCGGCAACGCCGTAAGAGCTGTCGACGCCCTGGCGGCAGTTACGGGCAACATCGGAAAGCCGGGGGCCGGGGTATCCTACTGTATCGATACATACTGGTACGTAGGAAGTTTCGTGAAGGGAGCGGCACCGGTCGGGACCGGGCGGCTCATGGACCTGTCCAGCATGGCCCGCGGAATTTTGAAGGCCCAGGACCCGCCCGTTAAAATAGCGTTCATAACAAACGCAAACCCCGTCGTAAACGTGCCGGACACGGCCATGACGAGAAAGGCCCTGAACAATATCGAAACCGTTGTCGTTATAGACATGTTCATGACAGACACGGCAAAAGAGGCCGACGTGGTGCTGCCGTGCACCACCTTTTTCGAGGAGGAAAACGTCAAGGTAAGCTCCTGGAGCCCCTGGATTTTTTACTGCCCCAAAGTCATCGAGCCCGTCGGGGAGGCAAGGCCCGACGAGGAGATCTTCATTGAGCTTGCAAGGAGAATCGGACTTGAGGATTTCCCCTGGAAGAGCCGGGAGGAATTTTTGGAATACGCCACCGGGGCTTTTGGAAAATTCGGGGTGGACCTTTCCGTTCTAAGAGAAAAGGGGCATATAAAAAACTCCTTCGTGCCGGATGTGGCCTGGCAGGATAAAAAATTCCGCACGCCGTCGGGCAAATTCGAATTTTATTCAGAAAAAGCCCTGGCCGAAGGCCAGCCTCCCACGGCCACCTACGTGGCTCCTGCTTGCGAGGACGACGGCTACCCGTACCACTTCATAACCCCCCATTCCCGGTACCGTATACACTCTCAATTCCAAGTGGCCGAATATATTAGAAAATTAAATCCCTTTCCAAAAGTGTATATCAGTGCCGAAGAGGGGATCCGGCTGGGATTAAAAGAAGGGCAGGAAGTAGAAATTTACAACGACATGGGTAGCATAAGAGCCAGGGTGTATTTCGAACGCGGCATGAGAAAGGACACCGTCAGTCTGGAGTCGGGCTGGAACGTGGAAAGCGGTGCATGTCCCAATTTCCTCATACCTTCCCGCACCACCGAAATGGGGGCGTGCGCTGCGCTATACGATGTTAAGGTGGGCATAAGGGCCGTAAGCCCTTAACAAGTGATCAGAAAGGTGCTAAAGGCTTTTTGGTTGAACAATTCATTATTGACAAAATATAAAATATATGGGATAATTAACCTGAAATGAACAAGTATACCAAAGTGCAAACCAGCCGAAAAGCTGGAGTGCCAAGCTGCGGATATAAAGCTTTTAATGCTATGGTAGCCGGGCTGCCGATGGTGCTTTTAAAGCAAATCCACATCCCCCTTCGGCAGCTCGGGGATTTTTTGTCTTTCGAGGGAAATTCAATATATGGGCCGACCCGACATGATTTCCAGTCGGGTTTTTATATGCCCGATGACAAAGATCGGCTATGTGATAACTTAAAACAGTAACACCGTAAACCGCAACGTATTATTTGTATTATTTTCAAAAAAATGCTACAATCTATATAGAAAGCCCGCATTAAGCTTTTGCGGGGGCGTTATTAAATCAAAACTTGAATTTACTGGAGGGAATGAGCTGTGTATAAAGACGTTCGTATCGAAGAAGTAGCCGAAAAAGTCCTGGAACAGCTGAAAAAGGGCGCTTTTTTGACCGTAAAAAGCGGCGACACGATAAACACAATGACGATTGCCTGGGGGACCCTTGGCTACGTGTGGCACAGGCCGGTTTTCATGGCAATGGTCAGGCCTTCCAGATATACCTTCGACCTAATAGAAAAGGCCTCGAGTTTCACCGTCAGTTTTCCCCTGAACGATCGGATGAAGGACGCACTGAAAATATGCGGCACCAAATCGGGAAGAGACGTAGACAAGTTCAAGGAATGCGGCCTTTCACTCCTGCCGGGCAAGACGGTGGACACCCCGGTAATAGACGGGTGCGATATACACTTTGAATGCGGCATCATTTACAAATCTCCCCTTCACCCCGAGCAGATTCCGGCCGAGGTAAAGGCATTATACTACGGCACCGGGGATTATCACGTCCTGTATTTTGGGGAGATACTGGCTGTCAGGATGAGGGATGAGGACTAACCCCTTATCAATATAATTCCCAGAATGACCAGCAGGGTGCCGAAAAATTTTTTAAGCGTCAGGCTCTCGCGCAGGAAGAGAAAGGCCAGAGCAACCGTGACCAGCGGAAAAGCAGAACTTATGGGGACGACCTTTGAAGCTTCGCTGTACTTGAGGGCGTAATAATAGGCCAGCTGTCCGAGCAATGATGCCATTAAACCCTCCCCGGCGATAAAGAGGAAGGATCTAGTTTCTATTGAGAGGTTTTTAAAACTGCCCGAAAGCAAACCGGTAGCGAGCAGGACGGCGCTTATCGTAAAGGAACGCAGCGACAGGGCCAGGAAGGGCGGCAGCTTTGCAAGACCCATTTTGCCCAGAATTGGTGCGGCTCCCCAGAATAAAGCCGTGAGTAGAGCAAATATATAGGATTTCATGTCGTATCCTCCTTATAGATATGTTCATGGGATGTTTATGTGCCGGCACGACCGCCAGCACATGCCTTTATAATTATACCATTTTGGGCCCTGGAAAATCCCTGCTTTCAAAATCAAAAAACCTATAGTAAAATAAACATAGAAGGCGTGGAGCGAGGAGGGCAAATTTTATGTTCAGCCAAACCCAGGAAGGGGGGTCTTCCCTCCGAAACAAAATATACCAGCACCTGAAAAACGCCATTCTCAACGGTGTGTATAAGCCCGGTGAAAGCCTTATAGAGTTGAAGATAGCTAGGGAACTGGGCGTGAGCCGCACGCCGGTGAGGGAGGCTATAAGGCAGCTGGAGCTGGAAGGGCTGGTATCGAGCATCCCTAACAAGGGGGTAATAGTTGAGGGTATTACCGAACAGGACGTGGAAGACATATACACTATTAGAAAAATGATCGAGGGACTGGCTGCCCGGTGGGCCGCTGAAAAGATAACCCCGGAGCAGCTCAAAGAACTTAAGGACGTGCTTGACCTTATGGAATTTTACACGGGAAAAGGAGAAATAGATAAAGTTTCGGAACTGGATACCCGGTTCCACGACATCATCTTTAGAGCGTGCAAGAGCAGGCCCCTGGAATCGGTTCTCACCAATTTTCACCATTTTATCCAAAGAGCCCGGCTGGTATCCATCAAAAGCAGCGGCAGGGCGCCGATTTCGCTGGAAGAGCATAAAGAAATTTACAACGCTTTGGCGGTGCGAGACCCCAATGCGGCGGAAAAAGCCATGATAAGACACGTAGAAAAGGCAAAGTCTAACCTTCACCCTTATCTGGCAGGTCATAAGGTTTATTAAATCCTTGCAAAAAAAGCAAGGATTTTATTTTTCTTCCAGCAGCTTCATCAACACTGCCCTGTTGGAAACTGGGTAAAGTGAAGAGAGCTTCACTTGGGCGGGATTAATGTCGGAAAGGGAAATTTCCTCCAGCTTCTGCTCGAAGACCAGGATTTTCTCCTTTATGGTTTTGAGGTCAAAACCGCTGTCCTTCATCTGCTTTATCCGGATGAGCCTTATTACATCGTTTTCCGTGTAACGCCTCTGCCCGCCGCTGGTGCGAACCGGATTGACGAGCCCCATGCTCTCGTAGTACCTGATCTGCCTGGCGGAGAGCCCCGTCTTTTTCTCAACGGTGCCTATCGGGTAAAGTCCCTTTTCCGCAGAAGCCATGGATTTTACCTCCCCATTTTTAACGTTATTCTAACAAAAACTAATACAACAGTCAACGGTCATGTAAGGTTTTTTTGGATAAATACGAAAAACCTTACAAACATTTGACATGGACATTCCGGCTGTGGTACTATTTCAGTAAAATAAAGAACGCGGAGGAGGAGCTTTAATGCCGAAATACACCAAGAGCGATATCCTGAGAAAAGCCCAGGAGCTGGATGTCAAGTTTGTGCGCCTTCAGTTTACCGACATCCTTGGTATAATTAAGAACGTGACTATTACCGTAGAGCGGCTGGAGGAAGCTCTTGACGGAAAGATCATGTTCGATGGTTCTTCCATAGAAGGATTTACCAGGATTCAGGAGTCAGACATGTACCTGATGCCCGATTACGACACCTTCACCATACTGCCCTGGAAGCCCAGGAAAGGCGCTGAAGCCAGGCTCATGTGCGACATCTATACTCACGACGGCGAACCCTTCATCGGCTGCCCCAGGGGGATATTAAAGAAAGTGTGCGAGGAAGCCAGGGAAATGGGTTACGAATTTTTAGTGGGCCCTGAGCCGGAGTTCTTCCTCTTCGAGATGGATGAAGACGGCAAACCCACGATAAAGACCAACGATAAAGGCAGTTACTTCGACCTTTCGCCGGTGGACCTGGGCGAAAATGCCCGAAGGGACATAACGCTGGCCCTGGAGGAAATGGGATTTGAGGTGGAGGCATCCCATCACGAAGTGGCGCCGGGGCAGCACGAGATCGACTTTAAATACGCACCGGCACTGAGGACCGCCGATAACATAGTCACCTTCAAGTTCGTCACCAAGGCCATTGCCATGGAACACGGGCTTTACGCCACCTTCATGCCGAAGCCCATATTCGGCGAAAACGGTTCGGGCATGCACCTGAACATGTCGCTGTTTAAAGACGGAGTAAACGCTTTCTACGATGAGAGCAACAAAGAAACCGGCCTTTCGGAAGTGGCCATGTACTTCATCGGAGGCATACTGCACCACGTAAAGGGTTTCACTGCGGTTACCAATCCGACGGTGAATTCCTACAAGCGGCTGGTCCCCGGATACGAGGCACCCGTGTACATCTCCTGGTCCAGCAAAAACCGGAGTGCTCTCGTCAGGATACCGGCAGCCCGGGGAATCGCCACCCGAATAGAGCTCAGGAGTCCGGACCCGGCGGCCAACCCGTATCTGGCGCTGGCCGTAATTCTGGCGGCGGGCCTTGATGGCATTAAGAACAGGATTGACCCAGGTCCCCAGACCTTCGACAATATTTACGAGATGACGCCGGCTGAAAGGATGGCGGCGGGGATAGAAGACCTGCCCGGCAGCCTGAAGGAAGCGCTGGAGTATCTGTCAAAGGATGAAGTGATCAAGGCAGCCCTCGGCCCCCACGTATACGAGCATTTCGTTAAGGCCAAACTTATCGAATGGGATACCTACAGGACCCAGGTTCACCAGTGGGAATTGGATCAGTATCTAGGTATATTTTAAAGCAGCGGCTGGTATCTGTTATTCCTGACGGAGTACACGCCGAATTCTTCTAGCATCTCGCTGACGATCCCGGAAAGCAGTTTTATGCCTTCTTCTAATTTGTCCGCCGGCACTTGAGCTATGCTGAGTCTGAAGCAGGGCGATGGCAGACGGTCGGGGTAAAAAAAGTCCCCGGCCGTTATGATGAGCCCTCTTCTGAGAGCCTTACTGTAGAGGTTCATCGAATAGTATCCGTCGGGAAGTGTAGCCCAGAAAAACAGCCCTCCCTGCGGCTCGGTCCAGGATATCCCGGGGTGCATGTGTTTTTTCAGGGCTTGCCTCATGAGGTCCCACTTTTCCCGGAAAAGGCCTCTTAGCTTTTTCATGTGTTCGCAAAAAGTGCCGTCCCGAAGCATAACGTCCAGTGCCCTCTGGGTCAGGCCTGAAGAAGTGATGTCCGAAAAGTACTTGACTTCAGCTATCTTTTTCGAGAAACGGGCGGGCGCCACGATAAACCCCAGCCTGAGACCGGGCATAAAGTGTTTCGAAAAACTCTTGATATAAAAAACACGGCCGTCCCCGTCCAGGGTCTTTAAAGGTACGGGTTTTTCCACGTAATAAAGGTCGTTCATGTGGTCATCTTCTACTATGAGGAAATCGTATTTGTGAGAAAGAGCCAGGAGCTCTTTCTTTTTTTGTTCTGAATAGGAACGTCCGGTGGGGTTTTGAAAGTTGGGCATAGTATAAAACAGTTTCGGCGGTTTCGAGCGGAGTTTTGCGTGTAAGTCCTCCAGGTCGATACCGTCTTGTGCCATGGGAACCTCCACTATTCTGGCCCCTCTGGACTTAAAAGCGTCGATAGCCCCCGGGTAGGTGGGGCTTTCCACGTACACCACGTCGCCGAAGTCAAGAAAGGCCTTCGATATAATGTCGATGCCCTGCTGGGCTCCCGAAACCACGTGGATGGAGTCCACCGGAGCTTCTATACCGTACTCCCGGGCGAGGTATTCCCCCAGGGACTGCCTAAAGGGGAGGTATCCCGGGCTTTCGCTGTAGACGAAAGCATACCCTCCTTCCCGGTCCAGCACCCGGTTCAGGGCTTCTTTAAAGATTTTCACCGGAAAGTATTCCGGAGAAACCGAAGCGCCGGCAAAATCAAAGTCGATCTTTTGAGACCTGCCGCCTCCGGGCTGCGCGGTGCCCGCCGCAAAGGCGGAGTCTTCCCCCGGGTCGGGGGTTTTGCCGGTGCCGTCGCCCTCCACCTTTATGCCTTCTTCATCGACGGCGCTGCCGGCAGGCCTCACATAAGTGCCGCTCCCTACGCGCGAAACGGCGTAGCCTTCCCTTTCCAGCAATCTGTAGGCGTTTATTATAGTCACGGTATTCACACCGAGCATCGATGCCAGTTTGCGGATGGGGGGAAGCTTTTCGCCGGGTGCCAGCTTTCCCTCCTTAATCAGATGGACCATGTCTTCGTAGACCTGCGCGTATAGGGGCTTAGAGGAGCTGCGGTCTAATTGTATCGATACATATTTATCCATTAAACAACCTCCCGAGTATAACAAAAATTGTATTGACATACAATTGCCGGTAATGGCATAATAAGTACATACAATTTTACCCGTTTCAAAATATTGTTACGATACAATTATACCACAAATGTACCGATCCTGAAACTGATAATTTAAAAGGAGGCAAGATTATGTCACGGGAAAAAAACAACAAAAACCTTGCGGAAATGCTAAAGGGCGGGGTTATAATGGACGTCACCACGCCCGAGCAGGCCAGAATTGCTGAAGAAGCCGGAGCCGTAGCAGTCATGGCTCTGGAGAGGGTGCCGGCGGATATACGGAAACAGGGCGGTGTGGCGCGCATGTCCGACCCCAAGGTGATAAAAGCCATAAAGCAGGCGGTGAGCATTCCGGTCATGGCCAAGTGCCGGATCGGGCATTTTGTGGAGGCCCAGATCCTGGAGGCGCTGGGAGTGGACTTCATCGATGAGAGTGAGGTGTTGACGCCCGCCGACGAGTTCTGCCATATAGACAAGAAAAAATTCAAAGTGCCTTTCGTCTGCGGTGCCAGAAGTCTGGGAGAAGCCCTGCGCCGTATAGCGGAAGGAGCATCCATGATTAGGACCAAGGGCGAGGCGGGCACCGGCAACGTGGTGGAGGCGGTGCGCCACATACGGACGATCATGGGTGAGATAAGGAAGCTCCAGAACATGCCGCGGGAAGAACTGATTACTGCCGCCAAGGAGATGGGAGCACCTTACGAACTGGTGCTCTACGTGGCCGAGCACGGCCGGCTGCCCGTTGTAAATTTTGCCGCGGGAGGAGTGGCCACGCCCGCCGATGCGGCCCTGCTGATGCAGCTCGGGTGCGACGGAGTTTTCGTGGGGTCGGGGATTTTCAAGTCCGAAAATCCGGCCAAAAGGGCTAAGGCCATAGTAAAGGCGGTGGCCCACTACGACGACCCCGAAGTGCTGGCCGAAGTTTCCGAGGACCTGGGGGAAGCCATGCCCGGCCTGGAGATAGAAAGGCTCACGGATCGCTATGCCGAGCGCGGGTGGTAGTATGAGGAAAGAATGCATTAAGTTTTGACCGCCGCAATTGAGGGCGGTATTTTTTTGTCCCAAAACCCCGGTATTAAGGCTCGAGTCACAATTCACAAAAGACTGTGGTTAATGTGGATAAGTTATCCCCAATGGGGATAAATGCCTCGAATTTATGTATTTCGCCGAAGACAGGGCAATCCACTTATCAACACCTGTGGATAACTTTGTGGATAAAGTGGATAAATGAACTAAATTTTTATGCGACAAATCACCCAGGAAGGCCCAACAGGACCTTTGTGAGTCCGATCGCCCGTTAACTGAAGCCGAATCCGCCGCATTTTTGATGCAGCATGATCTCCGGTGGGACTTCCGGGAGCGGATAATCGGTGCCTTTTTTAACGGCCGACGGGGCTTTGGAGAATAAAAACTTGCATTTTGCGGAAAATAAAAAGCAAGAGCGGGAAAATTGAAGAAAAGGGGTATCGGAATTGCAGATATTAAATGCCGTTCTCGAACACGTCAAAGATGCCTTCACGCCCACCACCGCTATAGTCTTCATCGTGAGCGGCCTCTTTTTGATTTTTATAGATTCCCCCAGCATGGAAGAAAAGAAGTTGAGGACCGAGGCCATTATGCTTAAAGCGGCAGGAATCTTTTACATAATAGGCAGCCTGGCACTGTTTATATTTTTAGGATAGGGGTGTTCTATGTACGGGAGGATACCGCGGCATGGGAAAAATATTCGATACGCTTTTTAGAAGGCGAAAAACCGAGATATTCTTCGAAAGGGACACGACTCCCGACAAAAGCAGGAAGCTTTATAAAGACATAGACGAAAATATAAAGATTTTTAACGAGTACCTCGCCGACTGCGACGACCTTATATCCAGGGAATTCGTCGTGGGGAACCCCGGCGGGCTCAAGCACAGGATGGTCCTATTCAACATCGACGGGCTCGCCGACAAAAGGGTCGTGCACGAGGAAATCATGAAGTCGCTCATGCTTTTTGCCAGGCAGGCCCCTTTAGAGTACAGCGTTGGAGACAAGTTTTTTCAGCTCGTCAAGGACGGCCTGCTAACGGTGGCCGAAGTTAAGGAAACGGACAATTTCGGGGAAGCGGTACTGGCGGTACTGTCGGGCGACACCGCCCTTTTTATAGATAAATTAGACCGGGGTCTTATTCTGAACACCAGGGGCTGGGAAAAAAGGTCTGTACAGGAGCCCGCCACGGAAGCCGTCATAAGGGGCCCGCGGGAAGGCTTCACCGAGACCTACCGCGTAAACGTGGCTCTGGTGCGCCGTAGGATAAAGGATCCGAATCTCAAGGTCCAGACCGTAAAGCTGGGAAGGCACACCAGGACCGACGTCGGCGTTCTTTACATCAAAGGAATTGCAAACCCCTCCATCGTCGAGGAAGTCCTGAAGAGGCTCAACTCGATAGACATTTCCAAGGTGATGGAGAGCGGTTACATCGAGCAGATGATAGAGGACAACTGGCTTTCGTTTTTTCCCCAGTTCAGGAGGACGGAAAGGCCTGACGTGGCGGCGGCGTCCCTGATTGAGGGCAACGTGGTCATAATATGCGACAACACCCCCTTCGTACTGATAGCCCCCGCCACCTTTTTCAGCCTCTTCCAGTCGCCGGAAGATTACTACGAAAGGTGGTATATAGCTTCCCTTATCAGGATACTTCGCATGAGCGCTGCTTTTCTTTCCGTTACCGCGCCGGCCCTTTACGTGGCTATGACCGCCTTTCACCCGGGTATGCTGCCCACCGACCTGGCCCTGTCCATAGGCGCCACCAGGGAGGGCGTGCCCTTTTCCGCTACCGTGGAAGCCCTCATCATGATGCTTGCCCTGGAAATACTGAGAGAGGCGGGCATCAGGCTGCCCGGCCCCATCGGCCAGACGATAGGTATCGTGGGAGGTCTCGTAGTAGGAGAAGCTGCCGTCAGGGCGGGCATAGTGAGCCCCATAATGGTAATATTGCTAGCCATAAACGCCATATCATCCTTTGCGATACCCAATTTCAGTTTAGCGGTGGGATTCCGTTTGCTGGCGTTCGTATTTCTTTTTTTGGCTTCGGTAGCTGGCCTGTACGGCATAATTCTTGGATATCTGGGCTTGGTCATCCACCTGGTAACGCTCAAGAGCTTCGGCTCAAATTATCTCTCGCCCCTGGTCTCCTTTAAAATGAAAAAGGCCAGGGATATCTTCGTGAGGCCTCCGTTTCCCTCGCTCAAAGAGAGGCCCGATTACACCAAACCTCTTGACCGGCAGATGATGCGGGATCTGAGGCAGGACCAGGAAGGCAGAGGCGGTGATGAAGATGCTGATGGACGACGATAGGATATCAACAGGACAGGCCATAGCCCTTATCATAAACACGATCTTGGGAATCAGCCTTACGACTCTGCCGGGGGATTTGGCAGAGGCCGCGGGTCCCGACTGCTGGATTTTGGTTATACTGGGCGGCGTGATTGCCCTCATAGCAGCGTTGATAATAGCTGCGGTTATAACCCGATTCAACGGCAAGACCTTCATCGAATATACCTCTTTCGTCCTGGGGAGGCCTGTAGGTTTTCTAGTGGGAGCCTTATACTCCTTTTATTTCGTCATCGTCTGCGCCGTAGTGCTCCGGGTCTTCGCCGAAGTATTAAAAAACTTCGTGTTGGAGTCGACGCCGCGGGAGTTCGTCATAATAACCCTGCTTTTGCTTTCGTTTTATCTGATCCGTCACGGCCTGGAACCCATGGTAAGGTTCATGGTTATAAATACTCCCATCTGGTTAATAACGGCGGCAGCCGCTTTTCTCTTTACTTTTAGCAAGGTTGACTTTTCGGAACTCCTTCCCTTTTTCAGGACCCCTCCTGATAAAATACTTTTCGGGACCGTAAGTGCAGCCATCAGCATGGCCGGTTTCGAGGTGTTAATGGTCGCCGGCCAGGGGCTGAAGACCACCAGGCACGTTTACAAAATTGCAGCGGTATCCATCGCTACCGTTACGGCTTTCTACCTCTATTTAGTTGTGATTGTAGTATCCGTGCTGGGAGTCCACGAGACCGGGAGGCTGCTGTGGCCGACCATGGCCGTTTTAAGAAGCATAACGGTTCCGGGAGGTATTCTGGAGAGGATAGAAGCACCCATCATTATCGTATGGGTTATAATGGTATTTACCACGTTGAGCCCCTATTACTTTTCCGCCGCGATAACTTTTGCAAACATCTTTAAGGCGAAAGAGTTCAAAATTTTCGCTCCGCTGCTTTTTCCGTGGATCTACTTTTTATCCATGATGCCGCAGAACGTGCTGGAGCTGGAAAACTGGGCCAAATTTGCCGGGAATCTCTCCATTGGTTTCGGTTTCATAATACCCTTTATTCTGCTTATAGCAGGTTCTGTAAAGGCAAAGTGGGGGAAATCAGAATGAAATTAAAGAAAATTTTTTTGATAACCGTCGCCGTATTATCCATTTTTTATACCACCGGGTGCTGGGACATGATCGATATCGACAGGCGGTTTTTTGTGGGCAAGATAGGTGTCGACAGGGCTGAAGACGGGGAACAGATGCTGGTCTCCTTCTCTTTTGCGATTGTGAGGAAGATTGCGGGCGGCCAGGGGGGCAGTCAGGGGGGCGGCGGAGGTTCCCCGATAGTTTCCGTCAGCACCGTGGCGGATTCCATCCACGCCGCCGCCCGCCAGGTGGCAATGCGCCTCAGCCGGCGGCTTTTTTTCGAGCACACCAGAGTAATACTCATAGGCGAAGAACTGGCAAGGGACGGCATTGAGGAAATCGTAAACTTCCTGGAGAGAAACTCCGAGATCAACCGGCGAAGCAGGGTCATCGTCGTCAGGGGGAAGGCCAAAGATGTCATGAACTTCAAAAACGAGATCGAGGTGCTGCCGGCGCTCTATATCTCAAACATTTTCGAAAACCAAGACATATGCGGCAGGTTCGTACAGGTGGATGTAGACGAATTCATGAAGGAGGTCCATTCCATGCACGGTAACGCCCTCCTGCCGCGGCTGACGCCGGGGAAGACGGACGTTAAGATAGGCGGGGCGGCGGTCATAAAAAAATACAAGCTGGTGGGATGGCTGGAAGAAAACGAGACTCTGGGCGCCAACTTTGTCCTGGAAGAAATCAGGGGAGCCGATATTATGATTGACATCCAGGGCTACAAATACCCGGTTGTCTTCACGGTTATCCATAATAAGACTGCCAAGGAACTGCTGGAGGCGGGCGATTACCCCAAATTCAGGGTAAAACTGGAAGTAAAAGGGGAGATAGCGGAGACGCCGGATCAGATCGAGCTCGACCCGGAAAAGTTAAAGATAATAGAAAAAATGCTGGAAGAAAGGATAAACCAGCTGGTCTTAGCAAGTATAAAAAAGCTGCAGCAGGAATACCAGGTGGATTTGCTGGGATTCGGCGAGTACCTTTCCAAATACAAGCCTGAGGTATGGGAAGAGTATGAAAAGGACTGGGAGAACATTTTCCCCGAAGCCGAAATAAATGTTGAAACAAAAGTCAAGATAGGAGGAATAGGTGCTTCCAAATAGGGGAATAATCTAGATGAATGAAAACTTATCAATAAAGGGGGAGGACCCATGGGGCTCTTCAGAAAAACTGTTATAGCATCAACCGCTATAATTCTTCTCGCCCTGTTCGCCGCGGTCGTAGGCGGTTCGGGAATCGCCGGAGGTAGATTGGAGGGGGAAAAAGCGGTTTCAGGGATAGATGTGGAGGACCTCTCGTCGAAGATAATCAGGCTGCACGTCGTAGCCAACAGCGATTCCCCGGAAGACCAGGAACTGAAGCTCAGGGTCAGGGATGCGGTTATAAAGGCCCTTGAGAATGACCTCTCGAAAGTCGAGGATATTGACCTCAGCAGGGAGTATATTAAAGCTCACCTGAAGGATATAGAGGAAATCGCAAGGAAGGAGATAAAAAAGAGCGGAAGGGACCACAGCGTAAGGGTGCTTTTCGGCAGGTTCCCGTTTCCCGTGAAGACTTACGGATTTATTACTCTGCCGGCGGGCGAATACGAGGCCCTGCGTATTATAATAGGAAGAGGGGAAGGCAAGAACTGGTGGTGCGTGCTGTTTCCGCCGCTTTGCTTCGTGGATATAACCCACGCGGTTGCCAGGGAAGAGGCAAAGATTAAACTGAGCAGCACTTTGACACCGGAAGAAATGGCGGCCATAGATAATACCCAAAATCGAAAAGACGAACCGGCCACAGAAAGTACCCAAGATCGGGAAAAAGAACCAGTTATAGAAAACAAGCCAACCAGAAAAAACATCCAAAATGGGGAAGGGAAAACGAAAAGAATTATCATCCAAAATCGGGAAGAGGTGACGGCTATAGATAACACTCAAAATCTTGCAGAGGAGTCGCCTGGAGATAACAACCAAAATCTGGATGAAAAGGCGGCCGCAGATGACATCCAAAATCCAAAACACGAGCGGGTAGTGGTGAGATTCAAAGTTGTAGAGTGGTTCCAGGCCGCTTGGAGCAGGATCCAGCAAAACTTCAATCTCGCTTTTAAAAATTGATCGAGGGATAGCTAAAAAGCGCCTTTGGCTGCCATTAACCAAGGCCCCGGCCCAGAGCCGCGGGCTTTTTCTCATACCGGACGGTATCCTTCGCAGCCGGGTACCTGCACCCGTTAAAGGCTTTTATCCGGCGTATAACCTCGGTATCCTCCGTTATACCCAATATGGTGCTTATACATCGTTCTTTAAAAGGATTGTTCATTTTTTCTCTATTTCTTAACAAAAAATTAACATATTGTTTTGCTTTTCTTATTGAATTTCAACAGATTCTGTGCTTTAATTAGTATGTTCGATTAATGAAGGGAGGGTGACTGCGATGAAAAGAGAAGAGCAGCAGGAAACGCCGCTTTTTACCGCACTGAAAAAATACGTACAGGACAGGACCATATCCTTCCATGTACCCGGACACAAGGGCGGCAGGGGAATACCCGAATTCAGGGAATTTGTGGGAGACAATATCCTGGCCATTGACGTCACCGCAGGTATCCTGGAACTAGACAATGTGTGCAATCCGTTAGGTGTCATCAAGAGGGCGGAAGAACTGGCAGCCGACGCTTTCGGCGCCGACCACGCCCACTTCCTGGTAAACGGCACCACTTCGGGCATTCAGGCCATGATACTATCGGTGGCCGGGCCCGGCGACGAGATAATAATCCCGCGCAACGCCCACCGCTCGGTGGTGGGAGCTTTGATACTCAGCGGTGCGAGGCCAGTTTATATAAAGCCGGTTATCGACGACTACCTTGGCATAGCAATGGGCATAACGCCAGAAAGCGTGAGGCGTGCTTTGGTGGAGCACCCCAACGCAAAAGCCGTTTTTGTAATAAATCCCACCTATTACGGGGTTGCCTCGAACCTGAGGGAAATCGTCGAAATCGCTCATTCCTTCGGCAAGCCCGTGCTAGTGGACGAGGCCCACGGAGCTCATTTCGCCTTCCACCCTGATCTGCCGCTTTCGGCCATGGAAGCCGGGGCCGACATGAGCGCCGCCAGCGTCCATAAACTGGTGGGCTCCATGACCCAAAGCTCCATACTCCTGGTCAAGAGCAAGCTGGTGGACGACAAGAGGGTGAAGGCCGCCATGAACCTGACCCAGACTACGAGCCCTTCCTACCCGCTGATGGCTTCGCTGGACGTGGCCCGCAAGCAGATCGCCCTCCAAGGCAGGGAAATGCTGGACAGGACCATAAAACTCTGCGAAGGGGCCCGGCGGGAGATGAACAGGATCGAAGGGATATACGTAGTGGGAAGGGAAGTGGAAGGCACCGAAGGGTGCTTCGCCTACGATCCCACCAAACTTGCCATAAACGTGCGCGAGCTGGGGCTTTCCGGCTTTGAAGTCGAAAAGATCCTCAAGTACGAATACCACATCCAGGTGGAGCTGTCGGACCTTTACAACGTGCTGGCGGTTGGCGCCATTGGCGACAACGAGGAGAGCCTCACAGCCCTCGTCAATGCAATCAGGGATATAGCTCAAAAATACGGGCGCAAGAACGTCATCAAAATAGCTGCCAGCCTGCCGGAAAACCAGGAGCTGGTGGTTTCGCCCAGATTCGCCTTCTACAGCGACAAGAGGGTGGTGCCTCTGGAGGAGTCCGAGGGCGAGATAAGCGCCGAAATGCTGATGGCCTACCCGCCGGGTATCCCAATAGTATGCCCGGGCGAGCGCATAACCGCGGAAATAATAGAATACGCCAAAGCTTTGAAGGCCGAAGGCTGCCACCTGCAGGGCACCGAGGACCCGGAGGCCAACTTCATAAAAGTGCTGGCCGACCGGGAAGGCATGGAAGTTAAGTATTACCGCACGGTCGGACAGGCAAGATGAAAGTCTTAAAGCCTCTCCAGGATTGAGAGGCTTATATCTTATATATTTAGAAAAAAATGGATATTATGCTTGATTTTTTGCAACATAAATTTTTGTGTTAAAATGCAATATAATAGTGTGCGTAAAAAATTTTAAGGAGGGAGTTTTATGGCCCGTCGACGCGGCGTGATGTCTGAGGCCCTCAAGTACGAACTTGCAAAAGAAATGGGGGTGGCGGATATCGTCGCGAGAGAGGGCTGGGGCGGCGTGTCTTCCAGAAACTGCGGCAACCTGGTAAGACTTGCCATTGAGCGAGCCGAGAGGATGCTCATGGAAGACTACGCCAGAAACAACACCCAATAACGGAACTCCCGAAAAAGGCGCACAACCAGGGTTTTTTAACCCTGGTTTTCTATTTTTCACCAAATAATTTATCAATGAATAAGCTAAGAGTATGGGAAAAAACTTGCGTCAAAGGCTGGATGCACGTTTTCCGGCCGGAAGGTGGTGATAGCGTGAGGCTGCCTCAGGTCGATCTGGGCAGCAGGGAACTTAAAAAAAAGAAGCCTTACATCAGGGGCACCGATGTAAGGCGGCTGCAGCAGGGCCTAAAGTGGTTGGGCCTTTACTGCGGCAGGGTGGACGGCGTATTCGGGCCGGAGACCGAGCGCGCCGTTAGGATGTTTCAGCACCATTTTAAAGATAAACCCACCGGTATCGCCGGCGAAAAGTTTTTTAAGATTTTGAGCGAAATTGAAAAAGGCGGTGCCGGCGAATGGCTAACGTACCAGAAGGATTTTTGCCATACCGGTTACGCCCCCGTTCCCCTGTCAAATAATCTAAAAGTCTCGAGAATACGAAAAATACAGGAACCGGTGAGCCTCAGCGCCCGCAGGAATGTGCTTTATATCGCCGCCGGAGGTTACCTTGAAGCCTTGGACCTGCAGAAAAGAAAAGTGCTCTGGAGAAATAAGGATTTCACACCCCTCTCATGCGCTACGGTGACCTCCGACTTTATTCTGATTCCCGCCGGCGAGCTGGTTGTGGTCGACGCCCATTCCGGCAAAATACAAAATAAGATAGACCGGGATCACTTCGCCTCCCCGGTGGCGGTATGCCGGGGTATCATCTACGCAGCTTCAACCGGCGGATCGATTTACGCCTTAGACGGAAGGGGAGAGACGCTCTGGCGCTACAGGACCGGCAGCGCCGTATGTTCGCCCCCGGCCGCGGCCTACGACCTGGTTTATTTCGGCTCTTACGACCGGCACATTTACTGCCTGGACGGAAAGGGCCTGCTCTACTGGAAAGCAAGGACCGCCGAACCGGTCAAGGACCCGACGGCGGTCTTCGAGGGCAGAGTATTTGCGGTAACCCGGGATGCGGGCCTTTACGCCTTAAACGCCCTCACCGGTCAAATCCTGTGGAAGAAAAAGTTTGCGGAGGAAATAATGCCGCCGGCTTTTTGTAAAGACAGCTTGATAACAGTAACCTTAAGCGGCATAATCATGGCCCTGGACCCCAACGACGGGAGGTTGAAGTGGGAAAAAGAAATAAAAGCCGCTCCCACAATGCCGCCCATTGTCTGTAAAGATGCGGTATTTATAGGAACCGACTCCGGTCTCTTTGCGCTGGACCCCGCCGGGCGGGAAGCGAAGACATACTTCGAAGGGGAAAAAATAACTTGTCTTGCTCAGGCCCGGCTGAACCTTTACGTGGCCACCGGGGACTCCTTATGGGAGCTTTCGCCGTTGTAATCATTTTATTTTTGGTGTAAACTGTAAATATATTTACAGGCATGCAAAGAGGTGGGAACGATGGATACAAACGAAAGGCCCATAGGAATTTTTGATTCCGGTATCGGGGGCCTTACCGTAGCGCGGGAAATAATGAACCATTTGCCCGGCGAGAACCTGGTGTACTTCGGAGATACGGCGAGGGTTCCATACGGCTCCAAGTCAAAAGAGACCATAACCCGATTTGCCTTCGAGGGCGTCAATTTTCTCATGAAGCAGGCAGTGAAGATGATAGTTATCGCCTGCAACACGGTGAGCGCTACCTGTCTTGACGAGCTCCAGCAGGCCGTGCCGGTGCCGGTGGTGGGGGTAATAGAGCCCGGTGCCAGGGCGGCCGTAAACGCTACAGTTAACGGCGTAGTGGGAGTTATAGGCACCGAACGGACCATCAACAGCGGGGCGTACATAAAAGCGATTCACCGTCTCAACAGTAGCATAAAGATTTTTTCCCGGGCCTGCCCCATGTTCGTACCCCTGGTGGAAGAGGGATGGCTGGACAACGAAGCCGCAGTTTTTGCCGCCCGCACTTATCTGGGGCCGCTAAAAAAAGAGGGCATAGATACGCTGGTTCTGGCCTGCACCCACTACCCTCTTTTGAAACCCACCCTTAGAAAGGTGATGGGCGATCAAGTTTTTTTGGTGGATTCCGCCATGGAGACGGCCAGGGAAGTGGCCCGCTTGCTCCGGGAGAAATCCCTGGCGAGAACCGGAGGTGGTCCTGCAACTTACCGCTATTTTGTGAGCGACAATCCGGCAAAATTTAAAGAAGTGGGGGAAAGGTTTCTCAATCGCTCCATCGACCCCATAAGCGTCATAGACCCGGAAACGGGAGCGGGTAGATAATAACGACAACTTTAAAGTCTTTTCAATGAAGACCCCCTTAGAAAGGTTTTAAAAATAATTCTCTGGAAATTGAGGATTTTGCTTAAATTGTGATATAATAATTATTATATTATATGAATATTAATGAAGGGGGGTTTTTATTATGGGTTTTAGATCCTGGTACGGCAGGGTAAGCCTTGCCAACAAAATCACCATTGCCATGATTCTCGGCGCACTCATAGGTTTTATTGTGGGGCCCGAAATTGCGGTCCTGGAACCGATCGGAACCATTTTCATCAGGCTCTTAAAAATGGTGGCTTTGCCTGTGATATTCTTCTCCATCACCACGGGGGCCTCTGGTATCGTTAACCTGTCCAGGTTCAAGAAAATAGGGAGTATTTTCCTAATGTACTGGGCCTTATCCACGTTGTTGTCAGCTGCTACGGGTTTGACGTGGGCTGCGATAATCAAACCCGGCGCAGGTATCAAGCTGGCGGAAAAACCCGCTGAATTTGGTCAAGTTGATATCCTGCAGGCGTTTGTCAAATGGATTCCCGACAACGTGGTAGCGGCCTTTGCCAACTACGAAATGATCCAGGTAGTAATTCTCGCTATCCTTGTCGGCATCGCCGCAGCTTTCATGGGCGAGACTGATGCGGGCAGGTTCATGAGGAATTTCTTCCAATCCGGTGCCGAGCTTAGTATGAAATTAACGAGCATGATCATGGAATTCACCCCATACGGCGTCTTCGCCCTGATGGCGGCCATTACCGGGACGACGGGTACCACTGTTCTCGGGTCCCTTGCCAAAATGGTGCTTACCCAGTACATTACCTACGCCACGATCATGTTTGTGATTTACCCGTTGATACTGATCTTCTATCTAAGACTGAACCCGATTCAATACTACAGGAACGTATACCCGGCCATGGTGGTAGCATTCACCACCTGTTCTTCCGCCGCTACGCTTCCGGTTGCCATGGAAGTCAGCAAAAAGCGCCTCGGTGTGCCTGAAGATATGGTGAACCTCATCATGCCCATTGGGGCCGCAATTAACCAGCACGCCATAGCCGCCGAATTGCCGATCTACGTCCTTTGGGTTTCTCAGATGTACGGAATGGAGCTCACACCCGTTACGCTGGTAACGACGATTGTCATGGGAATGATATTGGGGTCCGGAGGCGCCTCGGTGCCCGGCGGAGCTGTGGTGCTGGCGGCGACTCTCCTGCAAACAATGGGCCTGCCCATGACCGTCGTACCCTGGATAGCCGGTATATACAGGCTTATAGACATGCCCAACACCATGCTCAACGTCGTCGGCGATCCCTTGGGTGGTGTGATCGCGGCAAATGCACTGGGCGAACTGGATAGGGATATATTCTACGGGAAGAAAAGAGTAGATGAGACAAAATAAAGTCAGGTCACCTTTGCGGTTTAAAGATAGCGAAATAATAAAAAAAAAGCCGCCGGTTACATCCGGCGGCTTAATTGCGGTATAATAGATTACAAAAAGGAGGTAATCGGGCTTGAACGGACAAAAGAAAAAGATTGCGTTTCTTGCCACGGGCGGCACCATCGCATCGGTCCCCGGCCCCGAGGGTCTTAGGCCCGCCTTCACCGAAAGGGAAATGCTGGAGCTGGTGCCGGGCCTTTCTTCACTTGCCGACATCGAGGGCAGGCTGATAATGAACATAGACAGCTCCAACATGCAGCCCGAAGACTGGGTTACCATTGCCCGGGAAGTCGAAAGAACGCTTTTTGAATTCGACGGCGTGGTGGTCTCCCACGGCACCGATACCATGGCCTATACTTCGGCGGCTTTGACATACATGCTTACATACCTGAAGAAACCGGTGGTGCTGACCGGCGCCCAAAAGTCCATAGGCGAGGAAAACAGCGACGCCGGGAAAAACCTGATGGACAGCTTCAGGGTGGCTGCCTCCGGCAGGCCCGGAGTCTTCGTGGTGTTCGACGGCAGGATAATCTTCGGCGACAGGGCTGCAAAGCTGAAGTCCAAGAGCTTCGACGCTTTCCACAGCGTTAACGCCCCTTTAGCCGGCAGGGTCGTGGGGGACATCATCGAATGGGACGAGGAGGCCCTCGCCGCCGAAGCAAGGCGCATTTCAGAGGTTTGGGATTTGCTGGCGCAAAAAGCCGGAAGGAGCCGGGAAAAAGCAGCCGGTGGGCCGGTGGCCCTCTGCGGCGAGCCGGACCCGAGGGTGCTTCTCATCAAGCTATACCCGGGCATAGAGCCCGAAGTGCTGCTCGTAGCAAAAGAAAAGGGATACCATTCGGTGCTGATCGAGAGCTTCGGAGCCGGCGGCGTAACCTTCCGCAATCCCCGCAACCTGCTGCCTGCCATCCGGGAGCTCATCGATTCGGGTATTACCGTTGCAGTCACCACCCAGGTGCCCTTCGAAGGGGTGGACCTCACGCTGTACGAGGTCGGAAGGAAAGCACTAGAGGCTGGGGCAATATCTACTGGAACCGATACCCGGGAAGCCGCCCTGGTTAAATTAATGCTGAAGTGTATTTAACCTGCAAAAACCGGATCTCTTAGCATTTCCTCCGCCGGGTCGATGACGGGCGCGCTAAATATTTCTTCAAGCTTTTCTTTCAAATAGGGCAGATGGGTGCAGCCCAGAACCAGCCCCTCCGGGTTGAAGCCTTTGAATACCAGATCCGCAAGATCGAATTTTTTAACGATAGTTTCCGGGCGTTCAAGGTTTTCAATTGCAACGATTACCGGCAGCAAGGAAACGCCGATGATCTGAATTGCCGGGTTATTCTCGTAAAGGATTTTTTCAATGGTCTGGAGGCACCGGCCGTTGGCTGCCCAGACCACCAGCCTCCTGTACCTTGACGCCAGGTTGCGGTATACTTGAAGCGGTGTTACAATATTGACAGCTGAACATTCATGCTTTACAAGTTCGAGGTCTATTGCCGCCGAAAGGGAATTGCAGTAAATCATTACATTTTTTATATCAAGTTTTTGGAAATCGCCTATGATGGCGATCACTTTTCGAGTAAGAGCATCAGCATTCAGAAACTGGAGCATGCTTTGTTCTTCGGGGTTTGAAGCGGCAGGTTTCCCCACCGCTTCAAACCCCCTTTTTCTTATGAAATCGACCCCCATCTTTGTATCTAGCGGGGTGCCGGCGATAACGCCGAAGGCGCTGTAAAGCACCGACAATGAAATCACCCCGCCTCAAAAAGCGGGCACGACGGCGCCCTGGTACTTCTCCTCGATAAATTTTTTGACTTCCGGTGAATTCAGGGCTTCGGCCAATTTTTTGAGTTCGGGCCTCGATTCATCACCCTTGCGTACCGCCAGTATGTTGACATAGGGGGAATCCGCCGATTCGATAAAGAGCGCGTCTTTAGTGGGTACAAGTCCCGCTTCCAGGGCGTAGTTGGTGTTTATAACCGCCGCATCCACATCCGGCAGTACCCTCGGAAGAGTGGCGGCTTCGAGTTCGGAGATCCTGATATTTTTAGGATTTTCGGCGATGTCGGCTACCGTGGCTTTGATGCCGGCATCCGGCTTCAGCTTTATTAATCCGGCCGACTGCAGGAGCAGCAGGGCTCTCCCGCCGTTGGTAGCGTCGTTGGGTATGGCAATGGTAGCTCCTTCTTTTAACTCGGCGAGGTTTTTAATCTTCTGCGAGTATATTCCCATGGGCTCTATATGCACTTTAGCAATATACGTTAAATCCAGGTTATGCTCGTTTGAAAAGTCCTCAAGATACGGAATGTGCTGGAAGAAGTTTCCGTCCAGCTCTTTTTCCGCCAGCTTGAGGTTGGGCTGCACATAATCCGTAAACTCCACGATCTCCAGGGTGATCCCCTCTTTTTCGAGAATGGGTTTTACCACATTTAGAATCTCAGCATGGGGTACCGGTGAAGCGCCTACTTTTATTGTGGTTTTTGCATCGCCCCCCTGACTTTGGGACTGTCCGGGAGCGGTCCCCTGTTTCGCACCGCAACCCGCCACCAGGGCTGCTATTAGGCCCAGTATTAAAACCGTTGCCAGAATCTTTTTCATGCCAATCTCCTCCCTGTTTGAAAATTATAGGATTTACCGGTTTTTAGAAAGCCTTTTTACAAACAAATCTCCCGCAACCTGGATAAGCTGTACCATAACAACCAGAATCGCTACGGTGTAAAGCATGATATCGAGCATAAACCGCTGATATCCGTATCTGACTGCCAGGTCTCCCAGTCCACCACCTCCTATTACGCCTGCCATGGCGGAATATCCCACCAGATTTATGGTGGTTATGGTAATTCCCGCGGCTATTGAAGGCAGGGCCTCCGGAATCAGCACCCTTGTTATTATCTGAAAGGGTGAAGCCCCCATAGCCTGGGCCGCTTCAATGACGCCGCGGTCTACCTCTCTCAATGCCGTTTCGATGAGCCTGCCCATGAAGGGAATGGCCGCCACCGAAAGGGGAACGATGGCCGCGGTGGTCCCTATGGCCTTTCCTACCAGCCAACGCGTGAAAGGTATGAGCACTATCAAAAGTATTACAAAGGGCACGGAGCGAAAGATATTAACGACGGTGCCCAGGATTTTGTTTAAAAGGCCGTTTTGCAGTATCTGGCCCCTGTCGGTCACCATCAGCAGGACGCCCAGCGGAATCCCGAAGAACGTTGCTATGAGCACCGACACCGCCACCATGTATACGGTCTGCCATGTGGCTAAAAGCAGCAGATTGAGAGTTTCAGACATTTTCAACCACCTCCACGTCGAGCCTCAGCTCTTTCAGGTATTTTAGAGCCTCGCCTACTCCGCCGTTCTTCCCCCGCAGCTCCATCACGAGAGTGCCGTAGGGGGTACCCTGGATGTGGTCGATATTTCCGTAGAGTATATTCGCGTCTACGTCAAATTTTCTTACGATATCGGATATGACGGGCTGAGCAGTGATTTCCCCGAAAAAGCCGACTTTGACAATCTTCCCTTCCAGGTGCCCGTGGTTCAGGTTCCTGATCCTATCTTTTAAATCTTCGGGAAGTTGAGATAAAGTGATGGATTTCAGAAAATTGCGGGCGGTTTCCGTCTTGGGGTTTGAAAATACTTCGAGAAGGGGCCCCTGTTCCACCACGCGGCTTTTTTCGATTACTGCCACTTTGTTGCAGATTTGTTTGATGACGTTCATCTCGTGAGTTATCAGCACAATTGTGATTCCCAGCTGCCTGTTGATATCTTTCAAAAGGTTCAAAATGGATAGAGTCGTCTCCGGGTCCAGGGCGGAAGTCGCCTCATCGCAAAGCAGGACCTTTGGATCGTTGGCCAGGGCCCGGGCTATGCCCACCCGCTGTTTCTGACCGCCTGATAGCTGGGACGGGTAGCTTTCCGCCTTATCGGAAAGCCCCACCAGTTTTAAAAGATTTTCCACTTTTTTGTTGATCGTCTCCCTGTCAAGGCCCGCAATCTCCAGGGGGAAGGCCACATTGCCCCGGACGGTCCTGGATGACAACAGGTTAAAATGCTGGAATATCATGCCTATTTTTTTCCGCATTTCCTTCAATTCGTTGGGGGAAAGCCTGGTCATCTCAACGCCGTCTATCTCTATCGAGCCGGACGTGGGTTTTTCGAGCATATTGATGCATCTTAGCAGGGTACTCTTGCCGGCGCCGCTGAGGCCTATAACACCGAAAATATCGCCTCTTTCTATGTCCAGGTTGACGTTGTCCAGCGCCCTGACATTCCCCGAAGCCGAGCGGTAAACTTTTGTCAGATTTCTGATGCGGATCAATAAAGACCCTCCTTTCCCAAAATGAAAATAAAAAACCCCCTTCTGACAGCGCGAAGAGGGTTGAAAATCCTCTTATCTGCCAGAACTTAACGTTCTGCTGGAATTAGCACCGCTGCAGCCGGAAAAATTAGGCTGCCGGTTGCCGGGTTTCATCGGGCCAGTCCCTCCACCTGCTCTTGATAAGAGTTTTTTATTCACTTTTGTTGATAAAAATATTAACATGGTTTTTTTGTCCTGTCAATGCTTTCTTTAAATCAATCCTTTTTCTTTTAAAAATTCCTTTGCTACTTCTGCCGCCTCCTTACCTTCTCCATCGACCAGGTAATTTAACTTCTGCATTTCTTCGTCGGAAATCTGGCTGGCCAGTTGGTTAAGAATATCTTTCAACTGGGGATATTTTTCCAGAACATCCTGCCTGATAACCGGTGCAGCGTAATAGGGAGGGAAGAAATGTTTATCGTCTTGAAGTATTTTTAGATTGTGGCGGACCAGTAGACCGTCGGTGGCAAAAGCATCGATCACTTGAACTTCATCGTTGGCTATCGCCGTATATCTTAGCCCTATATCCATGGATTTTGTTTCCTTAAATTTAAAACCGTATTTTTCTTTTAACCCCGGATAACCGTCGGGTCTTTCCATAAATTCCATTGTACCCCCAAGTACCAGCTGATCGCTAATCTTCTCGAGGTCCGAAAAGGTTTCAATTTTATGTTCTCTTGCAAAATCTTCCTTAACAGCCAGCGTAAAAGTGTTGTTAAAGCCCAAGGGCTCCAGCCAAACTATATTCCACCTGTCTTTGAATTCTTTCGCGACCGTTTCATAAGCCTTGTCAGGATCGGTTATGGCTTCCATCCCGAGGATATTTACCAGACCCGTTCCGGTGTACTCAACATAAACATCTATTCCGTTATTAGCACCGCCCCTTTTTAGTGCTTCAAAACATACGCTGGTGCCGCCGAGATTCATTTTCCTTACTACCTTAAGGTCGGTATGGGCTTCGATCAAATCAGCTACCATATTACCCACGATGATCTGTTCGGTAAAATTCTTTGACCCAACTACGATGGTATCGCCGGAAGCCCCCCGTCTCGCTCCACCACCCAAACCGCAAGATGCGATCAAAACCGTAATTAAAACAGCCGAAATTCCCATCAGTAAATTTCTCTTCATAAAATCGCCTCCCCACTCATTTATAAAAGATTGAATTTTATCTTATTCCCTTTGGGGTGACCGCTTTTTCCAAAAAATAGAAAATTTTATCTATCGCCAGGGCTAAAATCATCGCCGGCACGGCACCTGCCACGATCATACGGCTATTGACCATAGATATTCCTCTGTATATAAGCTGGCCGAGGCCGCCCGCACCAATCAATGCCGCCAAAGTGGTGAAACCTACAGCCATTACGACTGCAATTCTGACGCCTGCCATGATAACGGGTAAAGCCATCGGTATCCGTACCATAGTCATCAACTGCTGTTCGGTCATGCCCATACCCAAGCCGGCCTCAACGATGGCTTTATCTATACCAGTGAGGCCCGTATAAGTGTTCTTTACAATCGGCAGCAAAGCATATGCGGAGACCATGACTATCGAGGGAGTCGATCCGATTCCAAAAATCGGCACCAGGAACCCCAGAAATGCCAGGCTCGGTATCGCCTGAACCGCGTTGGCTAATCCCAGGATAAAAGACGAAATTGATGGGAACCTTGTCATCAGAATGCCCAGCGGTACCCCTATGGCTATGGCAACCACTATAGCTATAAAAGACAGTTGAATGTGCTGTCCGGTCAAAACTATAATATCGTCCATTCTTTCGAGCATGAAGTTTATATATTCTGCTACCGGCATCTTAGTTTCACCCTCTCTATTCCTTTAATTCCCACCCAATACATTCACAAAGGTGCTTCGGGTTATCAAGCCCTTGAGTACGTTATTTTCATCCACTACGGGGACATAACCTATATTTTTCTGTGACATCAGCCTCAACACGTCTAAAATCGAATCATCGGGTTTTACTGTGAAAACATTACGAGTATAAATTTCCTCCAGCTTTTTAGCTTTATCCCTACCGGCTCTTATGTCTTCGGCTGTAACTATACCTAGAAGCCGGTTCTCCTTATCAACTACGAGAATACTATCAACACCGCTCTCACTCATGATCTCGACAGCCTGCGCCAGAGTTCTGGAAGGTAAGGTTTTAACAGGGTTGGTGATCATTATATCTCCTGCCATTACGTATTCGGGCTGTTTCCATATGCGCTTTTTGCCTATAAGATTTTCCACAAAATCATCGGCAGGGTTTCTCAATATTGCTTCGGGTGTGTCAAACTGCACCACCGTACCTTCCTTCATTATACAGATCCTATCGGCCAGTTTTAATGCTTCGTCTATATCATGGGTTACGAAAACGATGGTTTTATGAAGTTTTTGCTGTAACTCGTAAAGCTCATCCTGCAGCTGGGTTCGCGCAATGGGGTCGATAGCGCTGAAAGGTTCATCCATTAAAATAATATCCGGGTCTGCGGCTAAAGCCCGGGCAACACCTATCCTCTGTTTTTGGCCGCCCGACAGTTCCGTTGGGTACCTGTCCATAAACTTTTCCGGGGGCATGCCTACGAGATCCAAAAGTTCCTTTACCCTTTCGGCCCTCTTTTCCCTGGGCCATTTTTTAAGCAGCGGTACCAATTCTATATTCTGCCTCACCGTCATATGAGGAAAAAGACCTATCTGTTGAATGACATAACCGATATTCCGCCGGAGTTCAATGACATCCATTTCGGATATGTCTTTGTCATTTATGTAGATTCTACCGGAAGTGGGTTCGATCAATCTATTTATCATCTTTAAACAGGTGGTCTTCCCGCAGCCGCTGGGTCCTATTAATACGACAAATTCGCTGTCTTTTATCTCCAGATTTATTTCCTTGATTATCTCGGTATCCCCGTACTTTTTAGTGATATTTTCAAATCGGATCATCCTATCCCCACCCCTTCCGTTTAGTGACAACTTATATTATACTATATGAGTTGTCACGCAGTCAAATATGCGCCAAATAATAACACCCCATATTTTATGGGGTGTTTAAGAATTCATCGGTTTTCTTTAGGACATCCTCATCTCCCACCAGCACCAGAAAATCTCCTCCTTTTATTTGGAAATGGGGTCCCGGTGAGAGAAACAGCTCTTCTCCTCTTCTAACGGCTATAATTGTGGCGCCGGTATTTTCCCAAAATTTCAATTCTGATATGGTTTTTCCCACCGCCCTGCTTTCTTCATTCACCCGAACCTCCGCCGGGTTAAAGGCGTTGATATTTCTCAGCCTGTTGGCATACTCAATGGTCTTTAATAAAATTAGCTCGAACCTTTCGTCCAGCCGCCTTCGAGCTTCCAGGAGCTCGGTTAACTCATTTCTAAGGGATTCCAGAGTTTGCTTTTCGTTGAAACGGTCTACGTATTTATACGCGGCCTCCCTCGATTTTACTATTATACCTCTACCCTGCTCCGAAGAAACCACTCCCATATCCTCCAGCAGAGAAACAGCCCGCCGTATAGTTTCGGGGGAAACGTTGTAAAGCCCGGCCAGATTCGACCTCCCGTATAGCTTTTCACCCTCGCTGAATTCCCCCTGGACAATCCTCCTGGCTATATCAAGGGCGATATATTCGTATCTGGGTCTTACCACTTCATTCATTTAAAATACCTCCGGCTTTATTTTATGTTGCGTTTCAGCTCTGATAAGGGCTTTTTCCTCACAAACTCTTGCAAGCAAGCTCGATGGTCTCGGTCATACAAAGTGATTTTCATGATCGATTACCTCGAGTATTATAACATATACATAAAGTGAAATTAAATAGCCTATGAATAAACAAAATACACAGGTCCCCAATCCCCCTTCCCTGCATAATATAGATTAAGAGGGGGGATTTTTTATGAACTGGGCCTGGCTCAGGTTTATCGGGAACATCCTCACCAACGAAGCGGTTATGGAACCCCTCATAGCGGCCGTTATCGGCTACGGCATAAGCGTGTACAATAAAAACCGGCGGTACCGCATCATAATGGACCTGACGGCGGACATCGTGGACTACATTGAAGAACACTACAAGGAATGGGGCCTCAAGGGCAGTGCCAAGATGGATAAGTTCATAGAGATATTTAACAACGAATTTAAAAAACATCTAGGGCGAAAGCCGAAAAAAGAGGAACTGGAGACGGCCATGATAAGGGCCGAAGCCCTGGTGCAGAGGGCCAGAAGGGACTCCCATACCAGGAAGTAACCCGTGAGGGCCCGTCCACTCTTTTTGTTGCATAAAATTCCGCAAAAATATATAATAGTAGTATGCGGCGGCGATAACTATTCTGACAATTTAGGAGGTTTTTTATGAAGGACGTCAAGGCACAGATACAGGATAAGCTGAAGGAACTGACGGTGTCCGCTCTCAAGAAGGCCGTTGACGACGGGGTCATAAACCTCACTAAAATACCGGAATTCAACATAGAGGTGCCTCAGGCTGAAGCCCACGGCGATTTTGCGGCCAATGTGGCGATGACGGCGGCGAGGGAGGCGAAAATGCCGCCCAGAAAGATCGCAGAGATAATAAAGGAGCGAATGGAAATCTCCGGTACCGGCATAGAGAGGATCGAAGTGGCTGGATCGGGATTTATAAATTTTTACCTTTCCCCCACCTGGGCCCACGGTGTAATCCCGGTAATTCTAAGCGAAGGCGACGCTTACGGTCGCCAGGATATCGGGAAGGGCAAAAAGGTGCAGGTGGAGTTCGTCAGCGCCAACCCAACTGGCCCCATGCACATGGGCAACGCCAGGGGAGCCGCGCTGGGGGACGCCCTGGCGTCGGTGCTGGAAATGGCCGGCTACGACGTCACCAGGGAATTTTATATAAACGATGCCGGAAACCAGATTGAAAACTTCGGGCTCTCGCTGGAGGCAAGATACCTGGAGCTTCTGGGCTTAGAAGGTCGAATTCCCGAAGGGGGATACCACGGGGAGGACATAAAAGACCACATGCGGGAACTGATAGAGAAGGAAGGCGACCGCTTCCTCCACGTGGACCCGGCCGAAAGGAGAGCCTATTTTATAGAGTATGCCCTGAAAAAGAACATAGATCGCATGAAACGGGACCTTGAAAACTTCGGCGTCCACTTTGACGTATGGTTTTCCGAAAGGAGCCTTCACGATGAAGGCAAGGTGCAAGAGGTCATCAGGCTCCTTACGGAACGGGGATATACCTACGAAAAGGACGGAGCATTGTGGTTTAAAGCGACGGAATTCGGAGTGCCCAAGGACGAGGTGCTCGTAAGGCAGAACGGAATACCCACGTATTTCGCTTCGGACATAGCTTACCACAAGGATAAATTCGACCGGGGGTTTGAATGGGTCATAGACATCTGGGGAGCCGACCATCACGGTCACGTGGCCAGGATGAAGGGAGCCCTGGCGGCTCTCGGTTACGACCCGGAAAAACTCACCATTATAATAATGCAGCTGGTTCGGCTTTACAGGAACGGCGAAATCGCGCGCATGTCCAAACGCACCGGTCGGGCGGTGACGCTGGCGGACCTGGTGGAAGAAGTAGGGAAGGATGCTGCCCGGTTCTTCTTCAACCTGAGGGGTGCCGATACCCACCTGGATTTCGACCTGGACCTGGCGGTCAAGCAGTCGGAGGAAAACCCGGTATACTACGTCCAGTACGCCCACGCGCGCATTTCTAGCATCTTCAGGCAGGCCGCCGAGCAGGGCGTTGCCGTGCCCGAGGTCCGGGATAGGTCCCCCGAAGACCTTGAGAAGCTCCTTTCCAAGCTGACCGATGAAACCGAGATCCAGCTTATTAAGAAACTCGCTGATTTCCCGGGGGAGATAAGGGTAGCTGCATCCACCCTTTCGCCCTACCGCATAGCCAATTACACGCTGGAACTGGCAGCCGCTTTTCACTCCTTTTACAACGTATGCCGCGTGCTGACCGACGACCCGGACCTGACCGCAGCAAGGCTCATGCTGGTAAAGGCGGTGCAGCAGGTCCTGAGGAACGCCTTCAGGATCCTGGGCATTTCCGCCCCAGATCGGATGTAGGAGAATAAAACACTTCAGCGCCCCTGAGCGGAGGGTAGCATCCGGCACCCGAGAATTCTCCCTGCCGCTCCAGGGCTCGGTGCTGCGCTACGCCGGGCACCGCAGGAATGCGGCATCCTTGCCGCGTCCCGCTCTCCGCGCCTCCTGCGCTCCGGCCCGGCTTCGCTCGCCCCTCGCCGGGAGCGGCAACGGTCGAATTCTAAGGTGGCCTTGATGTTACCCATCCGCCCGGGACTGAAGGTTGGTAGCATAAATTTAGTATGCAGTATTATCCTTATTGCGAACTAATTGGAAGGGAGGGGGAAATTGAGCGAACTTGAAGTCGTAAAAGCCCAGCTGGAGCTCCTGCTTTCCCACGTGGAAGAAGGGGTCCACATAGTGGACCACAGGGGCGTCACCGTATATTACAACAGAGCCGCTTCAAGGATCGAGGGCCTTTCGCCCTCGGAGGTGCTGGGCCGTCATCTGCTCGACATTTTTCCCTCCCTCTCCGAAGAAAACAGCACGATACTTAAGGTGCTGAAGACCGGAGAGCCGATTTACGATCAGGAACAGACCTTCACCAACTACAAAGGAAGAAAGATTACCACCATAAACACAACCCTGCCGGTAAAGGTGAACGGAAAGGTGACGGGCGCTATGGAGATTTCCAGGGATGTGACCTCGGTAAGGGACATGTCCGAGCGGATAACGGACCTTCAGGCTATCCTGTACGGCCGGCAGGAAAATGCGGACATCAAGGAAAACGGCACCTCCGGTTACACCTTTGACGATATAGTTGGCAGGAGCGAGGCCATCGTCGAACTGAAAAAGCTGGCTATAAAGGCGGCAAAGAGTTCCATACCCGTGCTGGTCTGGGGAGAGACCGGCACCGGCAAGGAACTCTTCGTCCAGGCCATACACAACGAGAGCCCCAGGAAAAACAAACCCTTTATCTCCCAGAACTGTGCGGCACTGCCGGGGGCCCTGCTGGAGGGCACCCTGTTCGGGACGATAAAGGGAGGATTCGCCGGAGCAGAAGACCGGCCCGGCCTATTCGAACTGGCCGACGGGGGCACCATATTTCTGGACGAAATAGACACCATGCCCCTGGAGCTTCAGGCGAAGCTGTTAAGGGTGCTGCAGGAAGGGGCCATACGCCGCCTGGGCGACACCAAAGTGCGCTTTGTCGATACCCGGGTTATAACGTCCTGCAGCGAGGACCCGGTGGAAGCCGTTCGGAAGCAAAAACTCAGGGAGGACCTGTTTTACCGGATAAACGTGGTCTCCCTCAGGATCCCGCCGCTGAGGGAGCGCAGGGAGGATATACCCCTTCTGGTGGATCACTTCATAAAAAAGTACTCCCAAAAGGAAGATAGAGAAGTCAGGGTTTCCGACGAAGTAATGAAGATTTTCCTCGATTACCCCTGGCCCGGCAACGTAAGAGAGCTGGAGAACGCCATAGAAGGCGCGCTGGTCCTAATGGAGGGAAACGAAATAAAGCCTGTTCACCTTCCGATCCAGATAAAGGTCCATTTTTCACCCCAAAAGGGGCGTATCGCCTGTTACGAGGACCTGAACCTGAACGACGCCCTGGAGAGGGTGGAGGCGGACCTGATCAAAAAAGCCCTGGAAAAGTCAGAGGGCAACATCTCCAAAGCCGCCCGGATGCTGGGCGTACCGCGACAGACCCTGCAGTACAAACTGCGAAAGCTAAAAGTGGAGGAAGACGGCTTTTCCAGGAATTAGCTTAGCTGGAAATGGTTAAAATAAGATAAGGTTGAGCAGGAATTTGACGATTTTACAAGAATATATAAATAGTGTTAAACCATATGTATGTAAAAAGGTCAAATTGAGTCTCGAAAATACCTGGAGAGGATATAGATCGTGTTTTTCCAAATCAAGGTTTATTTGAAAGCCTTGAAAGAAAGGGAGGTTTTACTGTGAAAATTCGGTGGTTCGGCCATGCGTGCTTCCTTCTTGAATCCCAAACCGGGACCAAGATAGTAACCGACCCCTTCGATGGAAGTGTGGGTTATAAAATACCTAAAGTCGAGGCCGACGTTGTCACCGTAAGCCACGACCATTACGACCACAATTACGTGGAGGCTGTGCAGGGAGATCCGACCATAATAAAGGCCCCGGGAGAATACAGCACCGGAGGTGTGACAATAAAAGGCATCCCCGCCTTTCACGACGAGGTAAAGGGTGCCAAAAGGGGCCCTGTGGTGATATACGTGTACGAGATAGACGGTATCAGGATCTGCCACGTGGGCGACCTGGGCCACCTGCTCACAAAACTGCAGGTGGAGGAAATCGGCAGGGTTGACGTGCTGCTATTGCCGGTCGGAGGTACGTTCACGCTGGACGCCGAGGGCGCCGCTGCAGTAATGGAGCAGCTCTCGCCGAAAATAACCATCCCTATGCACTTCAAGACCCCGGCTGTCAGCATGCCAATAGACCCGGTAGATAAATTCCTGGAAAAGGTCGGCGGAGGAGAATACCTGGAGGCCAACACCCTCGAGCTTACCGCTGAGGACCTGAATGCGGTAGAACGCAGGATTCTTGTCCTCAAGTATGAATAGAATTTTTTGGGATGCCAAAGCAGTGGCGAATACTATCACCGCTGCTTTTTATTTGGGCTGGGAAGGCTATTGACAACTAACTTTGCAAATGCCTAAAATATAATGTATGGCCTTTTTTGTGTACGGAATTTTTTCAAGGAGGACTAATGATGGTGACCAAGTTCATCTTCATAACGGGAGGAGTTGTTTCATCACTAGGTAAAGGTATAACCGCGGCATCGCTGGGACGCCTTCTGAAGAGCCGGGGTATTTCGGTATTCATGCAAAAATTTGATCCATATATAAACGTGGACCCGGGGACCATGAGTCCCTACCAGCACGGAGAGGTGTTCGTGACCGAGGACGGTGCTGAGACGGACCTGGACCTGGGACACTACGAGCGGTTCATAGATGTTAACCTGACGAGAGACAGCAACGTCACCACAGGACAGATCTACTGGTCGGTTATAAACAAGGAACGGAGGGGGGATTACCTGGGGGCCACGGTACAGGTGATCCCGCATATAACCAACGAGATAAAGGAACGGATCACCAGGATAGCCCGCAAATCATCCCCTGACGTGGTCATCACCGAGATCGGCGGCACGGTGGGCGATATCGAAAGCCTCCCGTTTCTGGAGGCAATAAGGCAGCTCAGGACCGATCTCGGCAAGGACAACGTGCTTTACATCCACGTGACGTTGGTGCCGCACCTTTCAAAGGCCGGGGAACTGAAGACCAAGCCCACCCAGCACAGCGTAAAGGAACTCCGGAGTATAGGCATACAGCCCGACATAATCGTCTGCCGCTCCGAAAAACCTTTATCCCGGGAGCTCAAGGAAAAAATCGCCCTCTTCTGCAGCGTGGAACCCGAGGCGGTGGTCCAGAATTATGACGCCGAGAGCATATACGAGGTGCCGCTGATCCTGAAAAAAGAGGGCCTTGACGAAGTGGTGGTAAGGAAACTTGGCTTTGACGGCAGAAAAGCGGACCTTTCCGAGTGGGAAGAGATTGTCCAGAGGATCAAGAATCCTTCCAAGCAGGTCAGCATAGCCCTGATCGGCAAGTACGTGGAACTTCACGATGCGTATCTGAGCGTGGCGGAAGCCCTCTCCCACGGCGGCATAGCCAACGACGCTCGGGTTGACATAAAGTGGGTGCACTCCGAAGACCTGGAAGAAGACGGCATAGACCTGGAAGAAATCTTCTCCGGTGTCGACGGCCTGCTCATCCCCGGCGGCTTCGGCGACAGGGGCATAGAGGGCAAGATCAAGGCCATAAGGTACGCCCGGGAGAAAAAGATACCGCTCTTCGGCATCTGCCTCGGCATGCAGTGTGCGGTGATCGAATTCGCCCGCAGCGTATGCGGCCTCCAAGGCGCCCACAGCACCGAATTCGACCCGAATACGCCTCATCCGGTGATAGACCTGATGCCGGAACAGAAGGACATAGAGAAAAAGGGAGGCACCATGCGCCTGGGACACTATCCCTGCCGCATTACCCCGGGCACCAGGACCATGGAGGCTTACGGGGAAGAGATGATAGAAGAGCGCCACAGACACCGCTACGAGTTCAACAACGAGTACAGGGAGGTACTGGAGAAGGCCGGTATGGTGATCTCGGGGCTTTCACCCGACGGCAGGCTGGTGGAGATAATCGAGCTGAAGGATCACCCCTGGTTCGTTGGAACCCAGTTCCACCCCGAATTCAAATCCAGACCCAATAGACCCCACCCCTTATTCCGGGATTTCATAAAAGCCGCCCTGCAGTATAAGGAAAATAATCTGAAATAAAAAAGCTGGAAGCGCTATGCTCCAGCTTTTTTTATAGACCCTTCCAAAATTCTTCTTCTCTTTTAATTATCGCCGGTTTCAGTTCATTGTAAACCGTGTTAAAAACCCTCGAGAAATCGTTTCTGGCCTCCGTAAACCCGTATTCATTGATCATAAGATCATCTCCTAACGTTCATAATAGCACAGGTGACCACAAAGGGCAAAATATGCATAAATATAGATTGAACAAAATCCCCTGAAAGTTTATAATATACTCAACCGAATATGGAAATATATCTCAGGGAAGCGAGGGGAAGGCATATGCTCAGAAAACTCACAGCCGGGGAACTTTCTTCGACGTGCGACCCGGCGATTTTTAATTTCAGGTCTACCGAAGAAATCGAGCCCCTTTCGGATATAATAGGCCAGGAGCGCGCCATAAGGTCCATGGAATTTGGTCTCAGGATAAACCGCAAGGGGTACAATATATTCGTGACCGGGCCCAAAGGCACCGGCAGGACTACATATACAAAGGCGGCGGTATCAAAGGTCGCCGCGGAAAAGCCCGTGCCCGACGACATCCTCTACGTATACAACTTCGCAAAACCGGAAAAACCCCTGGCCATATTCCTTCCCGCCGGCAGAGGCTCAGAATTCGCAAAGGATATGGAAAGGCTCATAGAAGAAATCCGGCGGGAGATCTCCAGGGTCTTCGACGACGAGAAATTCGAAAACCAGAGGCAGGAACTGGTGGAGAAGTACCAGAAAATGTCGGTGGAGCTCCTGGAGAAACTGGAGCAGTCAGCTAAAGCCGACGGCTTTACCGTACAGCGCACTCCCCAGGGCTTTGTAACCGTTCCGCTCAAGGACGGCAGGCCCATGAACCAGGAGGAATTCGATGCCCTGACCGAGGAGGAGAGAAAACAGCTGGAAGAAAAGAGCCGGGCCCTTCAGAGCAGGATCGATGAGACCCTCCGGAAAGTGAGGGCCCTGGATAGAAAGATAAGGGAAGAGCTATCCGAGCTGGAAAGGAAGACGGCGCTGACGGCTATAGACCCTTATTTCGAAGAAATAACTTCTAAATACGAGGAGTTTGAAAATATAATAGCTTATGTGAAGGCCGTGAAGGAGGACATAATCAAAAACTTGGCGGTGATAAGGGCCGGTGACAGGGAAAAGGGGGAAGGCCAGGAAGCGCCCATGGGGGTAAGCCAGAGCTTGCCCCGGGAGGACTTTTTCATCCGCTATAAGGTAAACCTGTTCGTCGACAACCGGGCCACAAAGGGCGCCCCGGTGGTTTTCGAGACCAACCCCAACTATTACAACCTTTTCGGCAAAATCGAGGGCAGGGCCTTATTCGGCACCGTCGTCACCGACTTTACCATGATAAAAAGCGGTGCCATCCACCGCGCCAGGGGCGGGTACCTGGTGCTCCACGCCGAGGACCTTTTTATGGACCCCTTTGCCTGGGATACGTTAAAGCGCACCCTCAAAACCGGCGAAGCCCGGGTGGAAAACATCGGGGAACAGTACCGCACCGTGCCCACGGTTACCCTGAAACCGGAGCCCATACCCCTGGATGTCAAGGTCATAATAATAGGAAGCCCCTTCATCTACTACATACTCCACGACTACGACGGGGACTTCCGTAAGCTCTTTAAGGTAAAAGTCGATTTCGACGTAGAGATGGAAAGAAATCCGGTCAACATGAAAAATTACGCCTCTTTCATAAGCCATATATGCAGGGATGAAAAGCTGCTGCCTTTCGAGCCTTCCGCTGTGGCAAGGGTAATCGACTACAGCTCCCGCCTGGCCGGGGACAGGAAAAAGCTCTCCACCAGGTTTAACGAAATTGCAGAAATAATCTACGAAGCCGGCGCCTGGGCCGCCATGGAGGGTGCGGAGTCAGTCTCGGCGAAACACGTGGATAAGGCCGTTGAAGAAAAAGTATACCGCTCCAACATGATAGAAGAAAAGCTTTTTTCCATGATCGAGCGGGGCGAGATCATAATAAGCACCGAGGGGCAGGCGGTGGGCCAGGTGAACGGCCTTTCCGTAATAGATATCGGCGACTACGTTTTCGGCCAACCTTCCCGTATCACCGCCCGTACCTTCCTGGGGGATGCAGGGGTAGTAAACATCGAGCGGGAGGCGAAGCTTTCCGGTAAAATCCACGACAAGGCGGTGATGATCCTCTACGGCTACCTGGGCGAGAAATACGCCAGAGAAATGCCCCTTGCCGTCTCCGCCAGCATAACCTTCGAGCAGAACTACGGCGGCGTCGAGGGCGACAGCGCCACCTGCGCCGAGCTTTTGGCCCTGCTTTCCAGCATTTCCGGCATACCGGTGCGCCAGGACCTGGCAGTAACCGGTTCCCTGGACCAGCACGGCAACGTCCAGCCTGTAGGCGGGGTTACCGAGAAGGTGGAGGGCTTTTACCACACCTGCAGGATAAAAGGGCTCACGGGTACCCAGGGTGTGGTGATACCCTCCGGGAACCTGGATAACCTCATACTGAAGCGGGAAGTCATCGACGCCGTGAAGGAAGGCAGGTTCCACATATACGCCGCCGAAACCATCGACGACGTCATAGAGATCATGACGGGAGTAAAGCCCGAGGAATTTCACAGGAAGGTAATGGAATCTTTAAAAGAAATGGCGGATAAGGCTAAAGAATTTTTCGATGGGGAAAATAAGTGATGAAAGAAAAACACGGATGGTGAGACTAATGATACCTCAGGAAAAAATAGACAGAGCGGTTGAAATATTAAAAAAAGAAGCCTCACCTGCTAAAATTATTTTATTTGGCTCATACGCCCGCGGAGATATGAATGAAGACAGCGATATTGATTTTCTTGTAATAAAAGAAAATGTAGAGGACAGAAGAAAAGAAATGGTTAGGCTCAGGAGGCTCTTGAGCCCCCTTAGGATACCTGTTGATATTATAGTAGTATCCTCAAAATATGTGGAAGAGTGGGGAAATGTAAAGGGGAGTGTACTGTATCCGGCCCTTCGGGAGGGGAAAGTACTTCATGAAGCAAAATAAGCGTCTCATAACCATAGCCCTAATAGTCCTTGTCATAGCCTCCGTCATAGCGGCCTTCGCGCTCGGCCCCGGGCGGGAGGAAGGTTCAACCGCTGCGGAGGATAACATGGTGGGAGTCATAAACCTGGAAGGCGTCATAACGGGGGGAAGCGGCGATGCGTTTTTATCGTCGGGCAGCGACCACATAGTCCATCAGCTGCACGAAGCATCTCAGGACCCCTCCATAAAAGCCCTCGTAATAAGGATAAACAGCCCCGGCGGCTCGGCGGCGGCTTCCCAGGAGATCTACCAAGAGGTGCTTAAGGTGAAGGAAGCCGGTAAGAAGGTAGTTGTATCCATGGGCGACGTGGCCGCCTCCGGTGGCTACTGGGTGGCCAGCGCTGCCGATAAGATAGTGGCCAACCCCGCCACCATCACCGGGAGCATCGGGGTTATAATGGAATTTCAAAACGTGGAGGGACTTTTTGAAAAGCTCGGCCTCAAGGTCAACGTAATAAAGAGCGCCGAGCACAAGGATATTGGTTCCCCCACCCGCCCCATGACCGAGGAGGAGCGGGCCATATTCCAGGGGATGGTGGACGACATCTACAACCAGTTCATAGACGTTGTGGCGAAAGGCCGGAAAATGGACCGGGAAAAGGTAAAAGAACTCGCTGACGGCAGGATCTTCACCGGCAGGCAGGCGAAGGAGCTGGGGCTCGTGGATGAACTCGGCAACTTTTACGATGCACTAAAAATCGCCGCCGAACTTGCCGGCATCGAGGGCGAGCCCGAGATAAAAGAATACGGCAGAAAAACTCCCCTGGAAATTTTGATGACCGGGGCACCGGGCCTTCTGCAAAGCCGGAATATAATACTTCCCTGGGGGATCGATCCGGCAGGCCTTCTCCGGGCTCCTGAGATGAAATAAACGGGCGGAGGTGTGACACTTGGAAGAAGAAAAGAACGCCGTTGAAAAAATGGGTGTGAGTGACGAGGAGAAAAGAGAACTTACTGAAAAGGGTTTTTTTAGGGACTTCATTGATAACATCGCCGGCGTGCTTTTTTCGCCGGCCCAGGCCCTCCGGAAGGTATCCTTCGAGCGGAAAATCGCCCAGGGCTTTATAGTGCTCATCCTCTCGTATCTTCTGCCGTCACTGGCGGCCGTCCCGGGCAGTGCGGACGTCCTGGGAAAGATAGCCGTTCCGGCGTACGGCGGCATGACGGTGGAAAATATTTTCCCCGGGCTTCAGAATATGGTACCATCCCTGGTAACCATGAGCGTAATCTTCGGAGTGCTGATATGTCCTCTGATGCATTTCATTTTCACAGCCGTGATGGAACTTACCGCGCAGTTTCTAGGCTCGGGGGTAACGGCCCTGTCCGAAGGTGAAACCGCCTCAATATTCCCACTGAAGACGGGTCCAGCCCTGTTCGCTGCTCTAGCCTTTGCGACACTGCCGCGGGTGTTCATGGCCCCCGTCAATTTACTGGTGAGGCTGACGGAATTCAACCTGAGTCCCATTTTCGGCTTTATATTCTGGATCTGGGTTATGATCCTCCAGATAATTGCCGTGAGGGAAACCCACGGCCTCACTACCGGCCGCGCGGCTCTAGCCTACTTCGCCCCCGTTCTGGCGGTGGCGGCGCTGGTCATAATGATGGTAGTATTCACACTTTTAATTTTCGTCCCGGTGATGCGGAATTTTTGGTAAAATTTTATGTGTACAGGGAGGAATTTACCGGGATATATAGAATATATATTATTACCTCTAAATGTCTATTTTACCAAATCAATGCAAGACTAAGGAAAACCGTGAATGTTACCGGAGTGTTACATTTATATTACAATTTTGGAATAATATTGACGCTCCAACAGGCTGATGCTATAATAGCAATAGAATTTTGAACGTTGACAATTAAATAATGAGCCTGAGCTCATACTCAAATCCGATGATCGGAAAGTGACCAGGCTCATTATTTGAATAAAGTTTTTGAAGTTTTTATATTAATATGGCAATTACGCGCAATATCACCTTACAGGGTGGTGTTGCGTATGATAATCTTTAGGATATAACTTTTTCATATATTTGAGAGGGGGGATATAAAGAAGTTATTAAGCTTTGTCAATATAAATAAATTATAAAAAACAATAAGGAGGATTTGGGTATGAAGCGATTCAAAAAGCTCTTAGTGACCCTGCTTGTTCTCACATTTGTGCTCAGCACAGTGAGCGTAGGGTTCGCAGCAACAACCGAAACGTCGCCTTCGGTTGTAAGGGCCAAAGCGCTCGGCATACTGAAGGGTGACGAGAAGGGCAACCTGAACCTTGATAAACCCATTACCCGCGCAGAAGCAATCACATTAATTATCAGAATTAGCGGGCTTGAGAGCTCTGCCAACCTCATGAAGGGGCAGACAAAGTTTAAAGATGTGCCTGCAACTCACTGGGCAACTGGCTACATAAACCTGGGAGTTGGGCAGGGCATCCTCAAAGGTTATCCCGATGGCACCTTCAAGCCCAATAATAACGTAACATATGCCGAGATGAAATATTCTTTGTTAATGTCCAAACAGAAGATAAAGATAAGTTAATGGATACAGTGGTAATTGATGACTCAGATTTTACTGACGAAGATGACATAAAGTTGTATTTGTATAATCAAGATGATGAATACGATGTAGCTGATGACGCAACCATTTATGTAAACTTTGAATCCGTAGATGCAGCAGATTTGGATGACTACGATACATTATATGGGCGGATAGTTCTTGAAAAAGGCGAAATAGTATTTGCTAACCTCTTTGATTTCGAGGGTACTGGATTTGTTACAAAGGTTGAAGATGATGTAATTGAGTACGTAGATCTTGCTGGAGCTACCGATGAAGACCTTGAGCTTGATGACTACGACGAAATTTTCGTATACAATAAAGACTTTACTGCCGCTAAACTAGAAGATATAGCTGAAGACTCACTGGTTTACTTCTGGGTAAACGATGATGATGATCTGTACGTAGTAGTTGCCGGCGAGAAAGTCACCGGTGAAGTCGAGAAACTCAAGGCCGATAGGCTTACCGTGGATGGAGAAACCTACGTAAAAGCTGAGAACGCAGTTGTAACTCTGGATGATGGTGAAAGCTATGATGTATGGGCTGGATTAGACAATGTTGCCGATCTTACTGATGAAAAGGCAACAGTGATACTTGACTATAACGGAGAAATAGCTGCCGTATTAGCTAACGTTCAGACCACCAGCGATACAATCTATGGTATAGTAACTTACGCGAAACTGGATAAGACCGGTGTGGTTTCCGTCTTCACCAAAGATGGTGAGGTTGTGGACTATACCGCTGAAGACAGGACAGACGTATCTCCGCTTGCAGCAATTGATGATGGCTATTTTGGAACAATCGAAGATGACAATTTAGAATATGCTGTAATCGGATTCAAGCTCAACAGCGATGGTGAAATTGCCGAGGATTCAATCGATCCAATAGTTACCGTAACTGGAGAAGATGATGCTGACGCAATATCCCTGACTAAGGAAGCTGATAAAGAGTACGCCACAGCTGGAAGCGACAGGTACTATGTAAGCGAAGACACAGTAATAATGAAGGCTCTTGATGAGGGAGAATTGGATCCCAGTGTCATTTCTTATGAAGATTTCGTAGATATGGCCTTTACCGGAGCTAAAGCTGTTGTGATCGGTGAAGCTGGCAAAGATGCCGATATGATAGTATTCATCGAGGATGATTTTGAGGGAACTAAGGACGATGTCTACTTTGGCGTCGTAACCGATTCGCCGTGGAAAGTTGGAAGCAACTATGTTGCCAAGATTAATGTAGCGACAGAAGGCGAAAAAGAATTCACAGTTGCAGACAGAGTATACTTTGGCAAAGGCACATTAGTAGCTTTCGAACTCAACAGCAAGAACAAAGCAGAATGGATCGTTTATGACGATATCAACGACGATCCTGCTGATGTAACAGACGATGGCGATCCAGACACACCAGACGATGCTTATATTATAGTAGATACTGTAGATGAAGTAGATGGCTCCTTCATAGTAACAGAAAACAGGGGTACCTTCAAAGTTGCAAGTGACGCTGTAATTTACAATATCGAGAAAGACGGTGACGATTGGGTACTCGGTGATAAGATAAGACTATCTAAGATTGACAGTGGCGACGAAGTACATCTGTTGCTGGATGAGGATGGTATAGTAAGGGCTATCGTCGTATACTATGCTGAAGATTTGCAGTAAGTTCAGCAATTAATCGACAGAACAGCTGGTAGGATAAATTCCTGCCAGCTGTTTTTTATGTGCGCCCGGTATGAGCGTAAACTCGGTGGTGAAAGTCCACTGTAGGCGAGGCAACACTACTCCGCTAGCCAAAGGCAAGGGTGTCCATCGCGAGGTCGGGGACCCACCGTAGGTGGGTGCCGAAGGAAGCCGGCGGCAAAGCCACGGCCTGATGAACAAGAACCCCATAAGAGGCTGGACCGCTCGGATGAGCTGGCATAACACAGCGAAATCCTAGGCTGCCGAGGGGCGGTAGAGTATATGGGGCAGGCGCGGGGCGGAGGAAGGGCACGAATGTTTTTACGAAAGGCTTGAGGAAGTTGCTGAAGTTGCAAAGCCAAGTATTGGAGCTGATATTATTGTATATACTCCGAAAGAATTTGATGAAATAAAAGAAAGCTTATTTTTCATTGAAGAAATTTCGAAAGAAGGAAAGGTTATTTATAAAAGAAGCGAATCGGTGGCTTGAGTTTTCGCTGGAATTATTTCCACAAAATTTTAACTTTAAACTGAAGGAGAAAGGGAATGGGCAAAATATTACGCCCGGCGGTTTAACCGCCGGGCGTTGCTATTACTCATACCGCAAAGCCTCTACGGGGTTGAGGCTGGCAGCTCTGCTGGCGGGGTAAAGGCCGAAGAAGACACCGACCAGCAGCGAGAAGCTGAAGGCGAGAATCACGAAGGGGGGCGCCAATTTTACGCTTATGCCCAGGGCGCTCTTCAGGGCGTAGGCGGCGGCGAAACCCGAAAGCACGCCGATTGCTCCGCCGGAGCCGCTGAGGATGATGGATTCAATGAGGAACTGGAGGAGTATATCCTGCTTCGTGGCTCCCAGGGCCTTGCGAATGCCGATTTCTTTCGTCCTTTCAGTTATCGACACCAGCATTATGTTCATTATGCCGATGCCGCCGACGAGGAGGGATATAGCGGCGATCCCTCCCAGCATGGTCGACATGGCGCCGGTGGTCTGTTTAACCGTTTCAAGCACCTGGGTCTGGTCGAATATCCGGAAGCTGTCTTCATCACCTTTGAATTTTTTGAGGAGCTCCGAAGTCAGGTAGTCGATCGCCGGCTGTACGACTTCCGGGGAGCCGGCCTGCATGTAAATCTGGTTTATGCCGCTTCTGCCGGTGAGGGTACGGGCCACGGTGATGGGTATCAGTATTATTTCATCTTCGGAGCCTCCCATTGTGTTGCCCTTGGGTGCGAGGACCCCGATTACCTCGAAGATCCTGTTTTTCACCCGTATTTCCTGGCCCAGGGGGTTGTTGCTCCCGAAGAGTTCTTCAGCCGCGGTGGAACCGATAACCGCTACGCTTCGTCTGAGCCTGACGTCATCGACGGTAAAAAATCTTCCCCGGGCTATGTTCAGGTTTCTAATAGCTGCGTAGGCTTCGTTGGTGCCGGTGATGTTTACATCCATGCTCTCGCCTTTGTAAATTGCCCTGAGCCTGGCGGTGGAAACCGGAGCTGCGTAATCTATGAACGGGTTTTTGGTCGAGAGCTCCTGGAATTCTTCGTAGGTCAGAGAATTCGTGGGCCCGCGGCCCGTAATGTTCACCGCGATTAGGTTGGCGCCTAGGCTTTTAATGCTCTCTTCTATTTGAGATGCGGTGCCCTGAGTTATTGCCACCAGGGTAATTACCGATGCGACGCCTATGATTACGCCGAGCATGGTGAGGAAGGAACGCATTTTTTTGCGGGTGATGCTCCTTAGGGCCATCTTTATATAAGCGGAAAAAGGCATTTTAATCCTTCACCCTTTCGTCGCGGACTATTTTTCCGTCCCTTATTTCGATTTTTCTCTTGGCCCTGGCGGCGATTTCCCTGTCGTGGGTTATGAGTATTACGGTTTTTCCGGACACGTTCAGCGATTCAAGGATGTTCATTACTTCGGCGCCGGATCTGGAGTCCAGGTTGCCCGTAGGTTCATCGGCCAGGATGAGAGGCGGGTCCGCGGCCAGAGCCCGGGCGATGGCCACCCTCTGCTGCTGGCCGCCGGACATTTCAGCAGGCCTGTGGCGGGTACGGTCCGACAGGCCGACGAGGTCAAGAAGTTCGGCGGCTCTCTTTTGCCTCTCGGTGGGCTTTACGCCGGCGTATATGAGGGGCAGCTCGACGTTTTCCAGGGCGTCCAGGTCCGGGATGAGGTTGAAGCTCTGGAATACAAAGCCTATTTTCCTGTTCCTTATCTTCGCCAGTTCCCGATCCTTCAATTCGCTGACGGGTTTGCCCTCGAAGATGTAGCTGCCCGAGGTGGGGGTATCGATGAGGCCCAGGATGTTCATCAGCGTCGTCTTTCCGGACCCGGAAGGTCCCAGGATAGCTACGAATTCGCCTTCGTCCACTTTGAGGTTTATGTCGTCGAGGACGGGCACCTGGTTCTTTCCCTTTCCGTAAACCTTGGATACGCCTATCAACTCGATCACCGTTGCCATCCTCCCTTTACCGCCCAGGTCCGGTCGGCCCCATGAACATTCCCGGTGGCCGCATCCGGTAGCGCTCGGTTGTCCCTGCCGCCCTGCCGGTGCCGGAAGTCAGCAGGACTAGATCGCCCTCGTTCAGGCCCTCCAGAATTTCGATGTATTCGCTGTTGGAGATCCCCGTCTTTACTTCTTTGAGATTCTGGCGGCTGTTGCCGTTCTGCCGGGTGGAGGGATTCTTTTCTGCCAGGACGACGTAACTTTTTCCGTTCATCTGCCTCACGGCCGATACCGGCACCATCAGCGCATTCTCTTTGGTCTCCATGACTATCTCCACGTTTACAGTCATGCCGGCTCTGAGTTCTTCAATGGGTTTCGTCACGACGGTGACGTCGAAGGTGGAGACGTCGTTTTGCACGGTGCCGATTTCTGCTACGTGTTCGACGGTCCCCTCCCAGGTCTTGTCGGGCAGCGCGTCGGAAGTGATCTTTGCCGGCATTCCCGGCTTTATCTTGATTGCGTCCAGTTCGTCGACGGACACCACGACCTTCATCTTAGAGTAATCCGCCACTATTATCAGCGGGTCGCGGCTTTCCTGGCTGCCCGATTGGACCAGTTCCTCGCCTTCGCTGGCGTTCACTTCGACGATGGTGCCGTCGAAGGGAGCGGTGTATGTCAGCTGCTCTTTTTGCCGGAGCCTCAACTGGTAGTCCAGCTGCGCCTGCTCCAGGGACTGGCGGGCGTTTTCCACATTCCGGTCGACTTCCTCGGAGCTTATGGAGAGTATTCTCCCGCCTTCATCGACGACCGCATTTTCTTTTACGTAAATTTCCTTCACCGTCCCGGAAGCCTCGGCCTTGACGTCGACAAGCTCCGGCGGCTCCAGGGGGACACTTTCAAGGCTCTGCTCGGTTCCGTTTTGCGTAAATATGCTGACGTCAACCGGGGTTTCTTCGCCTTCAATGTAGTAATCACCGCTAATTTCTACGGTGGCGTAATAAAATACGGCACCGCTCGGCTGTACGGCGCCTCTTTCCTCTACCTCCTTTACGACTCCTTCGGTAGTGAAGAGGGAATCCAGAAACAGTACCTGCGCCTTCTGGCCCGGTTTTATGTACTTAATCTGGTGGCCGTTAAAGGGGGCCCGGACCAGGGTTTTGCCGGGGTTTAGTTGGAGCCTTGCCACCACGGCCCCCTTTGTTACGGATTCGCCTTTCCTTACGGTAATCTCTTTCACCAGGCCTTTATCGGGTGACCTGACCTCGGTATTTTCCAGGGCAGAAAGCGCTTCATCCAGTGCTGTTTTCTGCTGGGACACGTTTATTTTTGCCTTTTGCAGCGAGATGTCCGTTTCCTCGTTGCTCAATACGAGCAGCGGGTCGCCTTTTTTTACTCGGTCGCCAGCCTTTACGTAAATTTTCTCTACTTTGCCGCCGCTCCTCGGCAGCAGTTCGTGAAGTTCGTAAGGCTGTATCGCCCCGCTCGCCTTGACGCTCACGGTGAGGTTACCTCTCTGCACGCGGGCGGTCATGGCAGGGGTGGTGGATGCCGCTTTCTCGCGGCTACCTGAGAAGAAAAAATAGCATACTGCGGCGACGGCGACGATTATTATCAACGCCAAAAGTTTTTTATACTTCACACAGAGCACCTCCGCGCGGTATTTAATTTTTTATAGATATTATACCGGTAAATGTTTATAAAAATATGTAAGATTTGTGATAACAATCTTAAGAATATTGAGTCTATCCGGCGTTTTCTGTAGAGTTGTTGATATATTGGACACAGATTATGGTAATATTATCCTATATAGACCGACCGGTCGGTCAAGTTATGGGAGGGTGTTCAGATGCTTAGGAAAGGGTTCGCGGCATTGATATTTTTTCTTATTCCCGTAATGGTCGTAGCGGGCTGCGGAAGGAAGCCGCCGGAGGCCGCCGATACACAGGAGTCCGTTCCCGTAAAGGTGGACCGGGTAACTGCGCGGGATTTGGCAGAATACCGTATCTTTCCCGGGACGGTAGAGGCTGCAGGCCAGGTGACCGTTACCGCCAAGATGTCGGGCAGGGTGGAAGCGGTTCTGGTGAAGGCCGGCGAAAAAGTAAAGGCCGGCCAGGTGCTGGTAAGGCTCGAACAGCAGGACGTAAAATCCCAGGTTGACCAGGCCAAGGCGGGGTACGAAGCAGCCCTTGCCAACTACAATAAAATAAACAGCCAGCTGGAACAGGAGGTCCAAAGGCTGGAGTCGGCGTTGAAACAGGCCGAGGAAAACTACAAAAACACCGCTCAGAATTATGAGAGGATGAGCGGACTCTATCAGGACGGGGCCATTTCCAAGCGTGAATTCGAAGGGATAGAACTGCAGTACAAAATAGCGAAGGAGCAGTACGAGTCTGCCAGGGTGCAGCTTGAGATGACAAAAGAAAAGGCGGTGCCGGGGACAGTGGCGGCGGCAAAAGCCCAGGTGGAGCAGGCTAAGGCTGCGCTTTCCGCCGCACAGAGTGCTCTGGAAAGTACGCTGATAACAGCGCCCATCGACGGCGTAGTAGGAGCCGTAGACGTGAAGGTGGGGCAGCTCATTACTCCCGGCATACCAGTGGCCACCTTGGGTAACACCGGCAGCATGGTCGTTAAGATAAACGTGAGCGAAGATGTTATAAATTCTGTAAAAACCGGACAGAAGGTCGAAGTTGCCATCGAAGCCGCCGGGGTGAACCTGGAAGGCACGGTGACAAGCGTGAGCCCTTACAAGGATGCGAGGACCGGTACCTACCCCGTTGAGGTGAATATATCCGGTGCCGGCGAGACCGTAAAACCCGGCATGTTCGCCAGGGTGAAGCTGGCCGTCGCCACATATCCCAAAGTATTAGCCGTTCCCGAGGAATGCGTGCTCACGAAAGGCGAGGATAAAATTATCTACCTGGTGGAAGGCGGGAAGGCAAAAGCGGTGAAGGTCGTAACCGGGCCTACGGTTGACGGGTTTACGGTGATCAGGGAAGGATTGGAGGAAGGCCTTGAGATTGTGGTAGAGGGCCAGGAATATCTGGACGACGGGGCCCCGGTGGAAGTGGTCGGTAAGGAGGAAGGAAAATGAGCCTTGCCAAGTTTTCCATAAAGCACCCCGTTACCATGACGATGATAGTTGTCATCGTGCTGGTGCTGGGTGCGGTATCCCTCGACAGGCTGGGCACGGACCTTTTGCCGGATATAAGCTTTCCGACGCTGATGGTCATTACCGAATATAGCGGCGCAGGGCCCGAGGAAGTGGAAAATCTGGTCACAAAGCCCCTGGAACAGGTGCTGACTACCGTCAGCAACGTAAAAAGTATAAGGTCCACGTCCCTCGAAGGCGTTTCCAATATAACGGTGGAGTTTAACTGGGGCACCGACATGGATTTTGCGGTGCTGGATGTCAGGGAAAAGATAGACCTGATTAAAGATGCGCTCCCTTCCGACGTCCGTTCCCCGCAAATATATAAATACGATGCCTCGCAGATTCCCGTTATGGAGATTGCAGTCTATGGCGGTGAAGACCTTTCCCAGCTGAAAAAAATAGCCGAGGATAAAATAAAAAACAGGCTCCTGCAGATTGAAGGCGTGGGCATGGTCCAGGTTTTCGGGGGAACGAAAAGGGAAATACATATAATCGTTGACCCCGATAAACTGGTCCGGTACGGCATAACGATGGATACGGTAATAAGGACGCTGCAGGCGGAAAACCTGAACCTCCCGGGAGGTGCTGTTTCTTACGGTAAAAGGGAGTACCTGATAAGGAGCATCTCGGAATTCAAGGATATATCCGAAATCAAGGAACTACCTCTTGCGGTAAGCGGTGGAGGCAGCATCCCTCTTTCCAGCGTGGCGAAAATAGAGGAGGTCGAGGAGACCGATGTGCTGTCCAGGCTGAATAAAAAACCCAGCGTCGTATTGCTGCTTTACAAACAGAGTGGTTTTAATACCGTCCAGGTATCGGAGAGGGTTTTAAAGGAACTCGAAGAACTCCGGAAGGAGCTGCCTGCCGACGCCGGATACGACGTGGTCTTCGACCAGGCGGATTTTATAAACAAGTCGTTAGGGGAGGTTGTTGAAAACGCCGTCAGCGGCGCCCTCCTCGCCGTTGCCGTCCTGTACCTATTTTTGAGAGACCTGCGGACCACCCTTATTATAGGCATTTCAATACCCATTTCCATAATAACTACCTTTATCCTGGTATACTTCAACAAAATCACCCTGAACCTGATGTCACTGGGTGGGCTGGCCCTGGGCGTTGGAATGCTGGTGGATAACTCTATAGTGGTGCTGGATAATATATTCAGGCACCGCGAGGAAGGGGAAGACCGGGTGACTGCGGCGATTTCCGGCACCGACGAAGTCACCAGGGCGGTTATGGCGACGACGCTGACCACCGTTGTCGTGTTTTTGCCGATAGTGTTCGTTGAGGGGATTACGGCGCAGCTCTTCAAAGAACTCGCCCTCACGGTGACGTATTCGCTGCTCGCGTCCCTCGCCGTTTCACTGACGCTGATACCCCTGCTCTCATCCAGGCTTATAGGAGGCGAAAAGAAAGAGCAAATAGTGAGCGGGCCGGCGGGACTGGGGCGGAAATTCGATGCGGCATACAAAAGAGTTCTGGCTTTTTACGGGAATTTACTTAAATGGGCCCTTAATCACAGAAAAACGGTGATAGGAGTTGCCGCAGCGGCTTTTGTGGTGAGTCTCGCCTTGATACCGCTGGTCGGCAGCGAATTCCTGCCCAAATTTGATACGGGTATGATAACGATGACCGTCCAAATGCCCGACGGCACGAGGATCGAGGAGATGGAGCGCGCCGTCGACGAAATCAATTCGAAGCTGGATGCAATACCCGAAATCGAAAGCGTACTCAATATTATCGGGTTTTCGAACCAGGGCCAGGAAAACGATAACGAGGCCACCATTATGGTAAGATTGAAACCCCTGGCGGAGAGAAAGAGGACCAGTGACGAAGTGGCCGAGGAAATAAGGCAAAGGACCCGAAAGATGCCCGGTGTGAAGGTCAACGTGTCTTCGATGGGCGGGATGATGTTCCTGGGGGCGGCCTCAGAACCTATTTCCATAAAAATAAGGGGCGACGATTTGGAAAAGCTGAAAAGTATTTCCGAAGAAGTGGTAAACATCGTAAAATCGGTGCCCGGCACCCGGGAAGTTGAAAGCAGCCTCGCCAGGCAGCGCCCGGAGATTAATATAAAGATCGATAAAGATAAAGCGTCACTCTACGGGCTGAATTCCGCCTACGTGGCCAACTACGTGAAGACGGCGGTGCAGGGGAGTACCGCCACAAGGTTCAGGATGAGCGGCGATGAAATAGATGTAAAGGTTAAAGCTGAAAGCAGCCTGGTCGACGATATAGGTAAGTTAAAGAGCCTCACCATTCCAAGCCCAACAGGAGTAATGGTCCCCCTTTCCGGTATAGCCGAGGTGACAAAAGCACAAGGCCCCATTTCCATCGAGCGAGAAGACCAGACGAGGGTAATCAAGGTTACCGGCAGCGTCCTGGGCAGGTTTTCGGGCGAGGTGAACAGGGAAATACAGGAGAAGCTGAAGTCCCTCAGACTGCCGGAGGGTTACAGCATAGAAATGGGCGGGGAACAGGAACAGATGATGGAGTCTTTCAGGAGCCTTTTTCTCGCGTTTCTGCTGGCATCCCTCCTGGTATATATGGTCATGGCCGCGGAGTTTGAGTCCCTTGTGCAGCCTTTCGTAATAATGTTTACCGTGCCTCTTTCTGTGATCGGAGTGGTGTTATCGCTGCTTTTGACCGGCAGGAGCCTGAATATAGCCTCCATAATAGGCATAATAATGCTGGTCGGAATAGTGGTTGATAACGCCATAGTGCTGATTGACTTTGTAAATCAGCTGCGGCAGAAGGGACTTTCCAGGGAAGAAGCTATATTGAAAGCGGGACCGATCAGACTCAGGCCCATACTGATGACGACGCTAACGACCATACTGGGGCTTTTCCCGCTGGCTTTGGGCTTCGGGGAAGGTGGCGAAATGCGCGCCTCTCTGGCTACTGCCGTCATAGGCGGGCTTTTGGTATCAACTATGCTTACCCTGGTGGTGATTCCGGTGATATACACCGTATTTGAGGATTTTGAGAAAATCATCGGCAGGATAAAGTTGCGGATGAACGGCATCCGCATATTTGGGAGGTAATAGAACATGAGGAAATTTGGGAAAAGGGCGGGCTTACTCTCAATAATCCTTGTGCTGGCACTGTTTACTGTTTCTTCCGGTTCGGACGGCGCCGATGCCGGTGATGTCTTGAGCCTGTCTCTTGAAGAGGCCGTGGACCTGGCCCTGAAAAACAACCCGGCGGTGGGGCTTTCGCAGCTGGCGGTGGAAAAGGCCGAGCTGAAGCAAAAGGAGCTGCAGTATCAGGAAAGGAAGGCTGAGGAGAAGGAGGAAGAGTACGGTATCAGTCTAAACAAGGATTTCGATTACAAATATCAGATGGAGCTTGGCAAAAAAGCAGCGGATATGGAGTTGAAGTTGTCCCAGCTCGGGGTGGAGGCCACCGGAAGGAACATCCGGTTCGGAGTCGAGGCCGCATATTACGCGGCCCTGGCAGCCCGCGACAGGCTTCAGATCGCCGGCGACAGCCTGAAGAGAGCCATGGAAATGGAAAGGATTGCAAAGGCCCTGTACGACAGCGGTTCGGCAGCCAAAAAGGACCTTCTGGACGCCAGGGTAAAGGTGGCTTCGGCGGAAGCCGAACTGAAGAAAGCGGAGGCTGAGAAGGAAAAAGCGTATATAGACCTGAAAAAGCTTTTAAAAGTTGATATGGAAAGAGGGATTGAGCTTTCGGAGGCCTTTGAGTTCAAAGCGGCGGAAAAGGAAATCAACCTGGCTGAGCTCCTTCAGCAGGCCCGGGAAAGGAGGATTGACGTCGTCCGAGCCCGGGAGCAGATGGAACTGGCCCGGCTGGATTTCGACATGACCAAAAAGGTTTACCCCTCCAATACTTTCAAATACAAGGAAAAGGAGTACGCCTTAAAGGAGGCGGAACTGAACTATGAAGAGGCTCTCAGCCGCGCGGAGCAGGAAGTGAGGAAGGCCTACTTGGATTACATAGTTGCGGCGGCCAGCATTCCGGTGCTCGACAGGTCTTTAGAGATGGCCGAAGAGAGTTACCGCCTTGCGAAGCTCAGCTACGAGGCGGGGCTCGTAAGAGGTGTTGACCTGATGCAAGCGGAGGAAGCTCTAAAACAGGCGAAGCTTCAGAAGGCCCAGGCCATCTACGCCTATAACCTGGCCAGGTTAAACCTGGATAATGTGGTATACATGAGCGTCAACCGGTAGGCCTGAAAGAGAGGTGAAAGAAAAAAGATGGGGAAGGAAGACCTCGGTACGGACCGGAAGAGGGAGCGCTACGAGTCGATAATAAAGGCCGCCGGGGAACTTTTTACCCGCAAGGGCTTTCACGAGACGAAGATGGAGGAAATCGCAGAATTAGCGGGTATAGGGAAGGGAACGGTTTACGAATACTTCCGCAGCAAAAAGGAGCTTTTTTTCGATGTCATAAAGTACTGCACTTCAAACTTTCTAGACGACTTTAAATCCGCAGCGGCAAAAGGCAAGGGCTACCGCGAAAGGCTGGACAATGCCCTGAGCGTACTCGTAAGGTACTTCCGGGAGTCTTCAAGCTTCTTCAAGCTGATGATAAAAGACCACAGGCACATAGATGAAAAGCTCTATGAATGGCTGGTAGATGTGAAGAGAACGACCGCAAAGATAGTACAGGATATCCTGGAAGAAGGCATGAAAGCGGGGGAATTAAAGCCCGTGACGCCGGTAATCCCCGCCCTGATGCTGCTGGAATCGTGCCACCTGGTGCTTTTCAGTGAGCTTTTTCCGGAGGACGGATACGACCCGGAGAGTATAAAGATGACGGTTATCGATATTGTTCTGAACGGCATCAGGGTGACATCTTCCCCCGAATGAAATCGGGGACTCGCCGTGGAATGGAAGAATTACTCGCCGGTTATCGTCATGCATTTAATAAAAGAATGATTTTACAGTACAATCAAAATTGTGTTGATTTTACCCCTGGCATCTGATAGGATGTTATCGGGGTTATTTTTTTATCCATATACTGAAATCGAAGTGAACGGCTAATAAGGGGGTGATATATTGCCGCTGATAGAACTCAGGGGCATAACCAGGCAGTACCGCAACGGCAAGGTACTTATAAACGCCCTTAACGATATAACCCTCGCGGTGGGAGAGGGAGAATTCCTTTCCGTAATGGGGCCTTCGGGATCGGGGAAATCCACGCTTTTGAACATAATCGGATGCCTCGACAGGCCGACCGCCGGCGAGTACCTGTTGAACGGCATGAGGGTTGAGAGGTTGAGCGATGACAGGCTTTCTGAGATCAGAAATCGCTACATAGGGTTTGTCTTTCAGAGCTTTCACCTGCTGCCGGGCCTGGATGCCATGGGAAATGCGGAGCTTCCCCTCATATACAGGGGCGTTGGTACGGCGGAAAGGAGAAGGCGCGTGAGAGAAGCCCTTGAAGCCGTAGGGCTTTCGGACCGGATTCACCACAGGCCCTCCGAGCTTTCTGGCGGGGAACAGCAGAGGGTGGCGATCGCGAGAGCTCTGGCCCAGGAACCGGTGCTTATTCTGGCGGATGAGCCCACCGGTTCCCTGGATTCAAAAACGGGCCGGACGATCATGGAGCTGTTCCAGAAGCTGAACTCGGAAAGGGGTATCACGATTATAATGGTCACCCATGACCGGGACATGGCCCGTTACGGGCACCGCATAGTGAAGCTCCTCGACGGGAGGATAAAAGAAGAGGAGTTGGTGGGTTGATATAAACCGGCAGGTGTCCGGTGGCTGGCTGTCGTAATCGTGGAATCGATGATTTAGAGGTAAGGAGGGGTCTTTACAGTGCACAGAAAAATTTTAGCCGTCATTGCCGTTGTGGCTGTGGTGGTAGTAGGCGGTTTTTACGCCTTTAAAAGCCTTATGCCTCCCCCAAAAGAAGCCGGTACGGGGCCCGTATACTCGACGGCAAAAGTAATAAGAGGGGACATAAGCGTCGGTGTGGAAACTTCAGGGCCGCTCAATCCCAACAGGGGCGGTGGAATTATGGTGCCGTACAATATGGAAGCGCAGGGGGGACCTGCTAGTTACATAATAGAGGAAGTGCTGGTGAAGGAAGGGGATGGGGTAAAGGCGGGGCAGCCTCTGGTCAGGCTGAGGGCTCCCGGTCTCCAGGGTGAGATCGAGTCCCTGGAACAGCAGCTGGAGACTGCGAAAAAGTCGCTGGCCGCCAAATTAAACGTGGAGCCCCATGAGATATACGGAGTGGACCCCTCCGCCGGTATAACTTTAAGGGCCCCGGTGGACGGGAGGGTAATAGGCCTTAAGGTAAAAGAAGGTGCGGAGATTAAGCAGGGAGACATCGTGGCCCGGGTGGTGGACGACTCCAAATTCAGGATTACGGCCAGGCTGAACCCCGGGGAGTTCGAGATAGCAAAAGACTGCCGCAAGGCGTTTTTGAGGTTTAATCAGTTTGAGGGAGTAGTAGAGGGGAAGATAACGGATATAAATACCGAGCCGGTGGTTGAGCCTTCGCCCGGCAGCGGTGAAGGGAGCGAGGGCGGCGATGCGCTTTACCAGTACGTCTACTATATGACGATAGAGGGTGACAACCCCGGGCTGGTGCAGCCGGGGATGACAGTTCAGGTGGGAGTAGCAAAGGGCGAAAATACCCGGCCTGAAGATCCTGAGGTTCTCTGGCTGCGCTTCCCGACCCAGGTGGAAGGGTATTCCGTGGAGGAGACAATCACAAGCACCGTCGAGGCCCGGGTGACGAAGGTCCACGTCAAGGACAGGAACCGGGTTAAGAAGGGCGATGCAGTAATTTCCCTCACCGGTTCCGATGTAAGCGATATGCTGGAAGAGGAGTTGGAAAAGGTCCGCGAACTCGAGGATAAGCTCAGGCGGCTGTACGGCCAGTACGAGCTTCTCGAAATCAAATCCCCCATGGACGGTGTGGTGGCTAACATAAACGCTCAGCCCGGCAGGACGGTACAGGCGGGTGAGTGGCTGGGCCACATCTACAACGCCGAAGACATGCAGATGTGGGCCCAGGTGGATGACGTGGACGTGCTCATGGTCAAGCAGGGATCTCCCGTCAAAGTCACGGTAGACGCCCTCCCGGGCAAGGTATTTGAGGGCAAAGTCATGCACGTGGCCACGATGGGAAAGGATATGAGCGGAGTTACCAGATTTGAGGTTTCCATAAACGTGAAGGGCACGCCGGAACTGCGGCCGGGGATGCAGGCCAGGGCGTACATAGAGGCCGGCAGCGCAAGCGGCGTTCTGCTCGTGCCGGTGGAAGCTGTGTTCGAAGAGGACGGCCAGCCTATGGTGGAGGTGCTGCAGCCCGAAGGAACCACAAAAGTTGTCCGCGTTGAGCTGGGACTGATGAACGACCGATATGCGGAGATAAAAAGTGGCTTAGAAGAAGGATGGGCGGTGGTAACCGGCAGCAGTGCCGACATACTGCCCGGACAGCGGATTAAATCGAACGAGATACTGCCCGGGACCGGCGGCCAGCAGGAGAACGGTGAGGGGCAGGGTGACGGCGGCAGCCCCCAGGGTAAGGGGAACTGAGGGGGGATGGCGGTGAGATTTATTGATTCGTGGCGGTCTTTCTGGGTGCGGTTCATTTTCGGTGCCCAGATGGCATGGCACGGGGTTGCGGTCAACCCCCTCCGCTCCGGCCTCACTGTACTGGGGGTGGCCATAGGCGTCGCGTCGGTTATAAGCCTCATGGGTATAGGTGAAGGGGCGCGCCTGGCCGTAGTGCGGCAGTTTAAGAGCCTGGGTTCCAACGTAATCGTGATTAAGGCCCACGACGTGAAAGCCGAGTTTCAGCCCGAGGAGGCCCGGGAGTTGCTGGAGAGGGTTTCCGGGCTCGAGTACGCATCCCCGGTGGCCCGGACCAACGCCGTCATGAAGTGGCGCAGGGCCAGGGGACAGGTGGATATACTGGGTGTGAGCAGCGATTTCCCGCAGCTTCGCGACCATAAACTCGTATCCGGCAGGTTCTTTACCCCATGGCATGTGGAACAGCGGTCATCCGTAGCCGTCCTCGGTTACAACATAGGTGCGGGCCTGTTGGGGGGCAGAAGTCCCGTGGGGCAGACGTTTACGCTGAACGGGCAGACCTTCAGAATCGTGGGCGTGCTGGAGAAAAAAGGCGAAGGTCATGGGGAAGGCATCGACGATAAACTAATAATACCGTACACCACGGCCTTGAAGATCGCGGGGAAAAGTACGGTCGATGAAATTTGGGTCAAAGCCGAATCGGCTAAGGCGGCGGACCTTGCAATAGCCCAGATGGGGCGAATTTACAGGAGAAAGCTGGGACTTGACAACAAAGCTCCTGTTTCCGCCGGCGGGGGCGAGAAACAGGGAGAAACGCCCGGCCAAGGGTCCGAAATGGGAAAACCTGTCGAACCCCAGCCCGCGCCGGGTCCCGAAACTCCCGGGGAAGACAGCCGGCCGGGCCTGGAACTGGGCAAAGACATAATTACAATTACAAATCTCAATACGCTGGTAAAAGAGGCCGACAAGGCCAACAGGGTCATGACGCTGCTTTTGGGGGGAATAGCGGCTGTATCCCTCCTGGTCGGGGGCCTCGGTATAATGAACATAATGCTGGTGGCGGTAACCGAGAGGACCGGCGAAATAGGCGTGAGGAGGGCGCTTGGGGCGAAGCGCTCCGACCTCCTGACGCAGTTCCTGCTGGAAGCCCTTTACCTGAGCGGTATGGGGGCGGCGGCGGGCACCTTTGCCGGACTCTGGGGTGTGGGTTTATTCAACCGGTACGGGCTCACAGCCGTCGTCAGCCTGGAAGCGGTAAAAGTTGCGGTGATGGTGGCCCTGGGCTGCGGCCTGCTCTTCGGCGTATATCCGGCGTGGACGGCCGCTTCGGTGCCGCCGGTGGAAGCCCTGAGAAGATAAGAAAAGCTCCTTTACGGAGCTTTTCTTATATATTCCAGTACCAGATCGATAAATCGATTGAAGTCTAACAGCTCATTTGCCGCTAATTCGTATACCCTTTCCGCAGATACCTGTTCGTAACCGTGCACTACTCTGTTCCTGAAGCCGACCATCTGGCTGAAAGTTAAAAAATCTCTTTCGGTTATTAGATTATTTTCCAGAAGAATTCCGAGACCGTCTCTTGCGTCAACGGGAGCTTTTTTAAAATGTTTAGCGCAGATGTGGTAAGTGATATCGATCATGGCCTCGATAGCGGTTTGAAGGGAGTATTTAAGGCCTTTAATGAGCCAGGAGTCTTTTAGAATTTCCTCCCTGCTTTTATTTTTTATTAAAGAATCTATTTCACTGATTTGTTCTTTGATGAAAGCTATTTTTCTTGAAATAATTTCATTTTGTGACATTATATACTCACTCCCGTTATGATTTGAAGGGCCTTTTTATATCTCGGATATACATCTCGATATCTCCGGCTGATAGATTCTATAACTTCCGAAACAACTTCATCATTTTTTATCAAAAGAGGAACACCGTGCCGTAAAATTTCGAAAGCAAGGATTGTATTTACGTGCCTTACAGAAATCAGGTCAAAGGGATGTCCGTCGAAATTTCTCAATGCGAGATATAGTTTTTCTAGAAAAAGGGCAAGCTCTTTTTCAGATTTTACCGCACCGGGTACCAGTATTATACCCAAATCTATGTCGCTGTCAGGTCTCATTTTATCAATAGCGGAACCAAAAAGATATACCCCAGCGATTTCATCGAATTGGCCGAGCTTTTCTTCAATATAAATTTTCAACTTCTCCCTGTCAATTTGGATCAGGTCCAATGGCATTTTCTCACTTCCTTTTGCCCGGTATGGCAAAACTCCTAAACAAAATTCTATTATAACAAATAAGCAAGTCAAGACAAAGTTTAGTACATTGACGTCGAAAAGACCTGTCCTTTAAAATTTTTGTAGATGTCTAATATAAAACGGCAAAGGGCGGGAGCACGCGCTGAGGAAAATACATATAAATACATAAAGGAGATGATGTCAATGGCGCTGCTCTGGCTTTCAGGAATAATATCCTACCTTATATGCAGCTTATTTGTAATAAGGAAGCGCACGGTGGGCCGCTATATCCTTGATTTTGCCAAAGGATACCTCACCATGTGGCTGTCGGGTATGTACCTTCATTCCGGAGTTTCCTATCTTTTCGCTTCGGTTGGGGCGCTTATGGGGCATACCAGGCCTCTTTTTTATAAATTCGACGGAGAAACCACGGAGGCCCTGGCGCTTGGAGTGATCACCTTCATGTCGCCGGTCTTCGGGCTAATTTTACTGTTTTTCTTCCTGCTCCTTAAATTTCTCTTTAACGATTATGACAATGCGGTTTTCGCTGCCTCCTTTTTAATACCCGTGCTTGCGTTCAGCTTTTTCAAGAGCGATTCCTTTATAATAATATCGCTTTTGATATTCGGCAACCTGGCCGTGCAGTACTGGCCTCCGGCTTTGGAAAAGCGGTTAAAACCTACGGTTTTTACCCGGACGGCTTTTGCTTTATTGCTGTTCTTTTTGCTGATGCTGGCCTTTTTTAACAAATACGTATACAAAGGTTTCGGCGTGCAGAAGGATATAATACGGCGCGGCCCCGACCAATTCAAATACGTGGCGATAACCTTCGACGACGGCCCGGACCCCGTATATACTACTCAGATATTAGACATATTAAAAGAAAAGAAAGTCCCCGCCACGTTTTTTCTGATCGGGAAAAATGCGGAGCAGTACCCTGATGTCGCAAGGAGGATAGCAAAAGAAGGACATTCCATAGGCAACCACACTTATTCCCACAGGAGCCTAATACCGCTTTCTGCCAAGGCTACCCGGGAAGAGATTAAAAAAGCCGAAGAGGCCATAAAAAAGGCGACCGGTGTAAGGACAACACTTTTCAGGCCACCCAGGGGTATCTATTCGTCATACTCCAGAAAGTTTTTAAAGGAAGAACGCTACACGATTGTACTCTGGGATGTGTCCGCTATGGACTGGGCCGAACTGCCGCCCAATAAAATAGTTTCCGGCGTGGTAAACCGGGTGAAACCGGGCTCGATAATACTGTTTCACGACAGCGGCGACCTGGTGACCTTCAAAGGCGGCGACAGAACGAGTACCGTCAGGGCCCTTCCGGTTGTGATCGATGAGCTGAGGGCCAGGGGGTACGAATTCGTGACCGTTGACCAGATGATCTTCCTCTCAGAACTTATGAGGACGGAGGAGCAGGTTGATGAAAATAATAGCGGCGGAGATCAAACACATTGAGGCTGTGGTGGATATCTTCTGCGCAGCGTTTCATAAAAGTATAACTTTTTTTACACCTATGAGTTCCGCCGTCAAAGAGGCTTTCCGCGACTTTTTCGCCCTGCTGCGGGACACTTTCGACGGTGGGTTCATGGTGGCCGTCGACGGCAACGAGGTCTTAGGATATATAGTCATGGCCGACGACATAAAAAAGCTGTGGCTGAGGGCAATCTTTTCCGGCTTTCTCTTCAAGATATTTTCAAAGGCCATTCGCGGAATATACGGCGTAGGCTTATCGACAATTTACAGGGTGGTGCTTAACAAGCTCTGTTACGTGAGATTCGAGGCTACCAGCAAGCCCTCGGCCCAGCTGCTTTCCATAGCGGTTTCTCCAAAGTGCCAAGGCAGGGGCATCGGGCAAAAGCTTCTCCAGGCGGGAATAAACTACCTTTCTTCCTTAGGGATCCGGCGGATCAAGCTGGAGGTAAGGCCCGACAACGCTCCGGCTGTGAGGCTCTATGAAAAGTACGGTTTCAAACCGGTCGGAAGAACCAGGGACCTTCAGGGTGATTGGTTGATAATGGTAAAGGAGCTATAAAAGGGTTTATTCTCATTCTATCTATAATTTTTCTATTAATTTCTTGCTTTTATCGATAACGGAAGTTAATAAATCTGCAACCTGGTTTTTATGGGCTTCTTCTTTTAAATAATCAAAATCTATCTTCTTAAAGTGCAATGCCATAATTTTTATCGCCCACTCTTCATCATCAGTGCTATGCCAAAACTTTGCCGCCAATAACCTGTCTATTATCAGATCTTCGATACCGATTATATAAGCTTCCATATTATCTATTTCGACTGTGATAACTCTATCTGTTGATCCTGCAAGGTATTCATCGGGAACTTCAATAGCAAGATCCATCTCTTCATTGTACCAATGCCTTTCTCCTGGTCTTCTGGTAAAACCCAGCTTTTCAAAAACTTCTTTTGCGTGCTCTCTGCCTCTTATTACTAGATCGATATCTTTTGTCGCATAACCTCCAAGAGTATAAAATTCTAATGCTCTGCCACCAACAAGGATAGGCTTGATATTTTTGATTTTCAAGGCTTCAGTTATAATTGCCGTAATTTTTAATGCCTTCTTCAAACTGTTGTGTTCATCTGCAATAGACTTTAAGTGCCGCTTCAAAAATTTTTCATCCAATCTAATCTGTACCTCCTCGGGGCGATTTCGCTAATGGCACCGGTCTTTAACGCCCTCTGCCACCTTTTATAATCGAGTAGAAAAAGGACGAAGGTTTCCTCGGGATCGCGGGGTTTTCGCTTTACTTTTTTTCCGGGGGTTTGTTCAGATTCCATCAGGCTGTATATTTTAAAAGAATCTTTTTGTAACTGTTTTATATAATCATCGAAGATTATTCTTTCGCTCATAAACCATCCCTCTTCTCATATTCCTATTATATCAAAAATATTCTTGAAAAAAAGTTTAACCGGTAGTAATTTATAATTGAATGTTTCGTGAAAGGTATGAGAGGCAAATGTCGAATAAAGATCTGCCAAAAGGCGGCCGTCAAGCGGGCTTGGTCCTTATTACGGTAGTATTTGTAGTCTCAGTACTGTCCCTGCTTGGGGTCGCCATCCTGGAAATGATGACTGCCGAGCTCAAAAAGGCCGCGTATTTCAAAGAAAGCGCAAAAGCATATTACCTGGCGGAAGCGGGAATCCACAAAACCCTCACCGCTTTAAAAAAAGACCCGGATCACAGGCCCAATGGAGCCGAAAGCCTGGGAGACGGGTCTTTTGAGGTTTCGGTGGAGGAAATTAGCCCCGGCAGGTTGAAAGTAACATCGCAGGGTGCGGCGGGCCGGGCGAAGGAAAAGCTCACGGTGACCGTGGAAGTCGTAGCCGGCAAAGAGGAGATAAATTTGAAAGTAATTTCCTGGAAGCAGGAAGGTAAGGAGGAGCTCTGAAGCGTTTAAACGCCGGGCTCCTCTTCCGTGGGTTCTTTGATAAGGAACGAAATCAGGTATGCGGCAAGAAACAGAGCGGTGCTGGCAAAGAATGAAAAGGCAAGCCCAAAACGATCGCCCATTATGCCGCCGAGGATTGACCCGAATACAAGGCCTATGGACATTATTCCGTTATAGACTCCGAAGGAACTCCCCTGACTACCGCTGCCACCGGCTTTCGCTATGAGCACGTTCCCCGAAATGGTCATGGCTGCGTTGAAAAACCCGAATATAAACCTCAAGATCAACAAAGACGTTACAGAGGCGGCCAGCCCCTGTAGGGCGGTAAGGATAGAGCTGCCTATGAGAGACCACCGGTAAAGGGATGTGAGGGGGATGTCCGTCATCCTCCCGATAAAGGGCGAAGCGATGGCCGTGGAAACCCCTATAATAGAGAACACCAAGCCGGTATAAAACTCCGCATTCTGCGGGGCTATATTTCTCATTACCAGGTTCAACGTCGGAAGTATAGCCATTAGGGCGGCCTGAGTAAAAAGCCCGGTCATGAACACAAGGGTGAGCTGCCGGTTTTTAAAAGTCTCGATGATGCTGTCTTTAATCGAGCCCTCCGCTTTTTGTGAACGGGGCGGTTCTTTTATCCTGGTGACGTAGGGCAGCGATCCGGCGATGATGAGTAGAAATCCGGAGAAAGCAAGGCTGCCCCTCATTCCGAAGACTTTTGCGGTCAGACCCCCGATCATCGGACCGGTAATGGCCCCCACGGCGGATGCGGTGTTGACCATGCCCAGGTTCTGGTTGAGCCTGTCCGGCCTGCTGGTGGAAGCTACCAGGCTTATCGACGCCGGTATGTATCCCGAAAGAGCCCCGTTTAAAGCCCTGAGCAAAAGGAGCTGGATGTGGTTCTTGGATGCGGCCAGTAAAAAATACACTACCCCCATACCGAGGCCAGCCCGGGCCATCATCGGCTTTTTGCCGTAACGGTCCGAGATGGCACCCCATACGGGGGCCATGATCCCAAAAACTACCGATTGTACGGAAAATATGAGACTCGACCAGAAGGATATGTTAGATTTCAGGCCCAGCTCAATAAGGAGCGACGGGAGAAAGGGTGTGATCGATGAAAAGGCTATCTGGGCGATGAACACACCGATCGAGATGAGGAAAAGGTTGCGGTCATCGAGCGAAAATCGAAATAAATGCATTTGAAATTCCTCCCGCCATATATTATACTATATTAGTTCATTAATTCAATGAAAATAATAAGTTTAGCATAAAAGCTTTATATGACCGAATACACCTTAAAGAAGGTTTTCTCTATCAAAGACAATTCTTAAGAGCGAAATCGGTACATTATGCCTCTTTGTAATGTGCCATAGTTTCGTTCAATAGCTTTTTATTTCTGGGCAGGTTATCCCAGGGCAAAGAAGAGATGTCAAAAAGCAAAGAAGTGTAATTAGAAAGCTGATCCAAAACAACTACAGGCATAGAACCAATTGCAGGATGATAAAAGCAGCGATAAAACTTCAACGCCTCAACAGGAGTCATTCCATTCATGTTTTTGCCAAAATGCGGCCGCCTGTAGTTGAAATATAGTATCCAATTTTGAGCCATCTTTAGGAATGAAGTCCTTGAAGTTACTTTTTTCAAGTTTAAAGCGTAAAACTCCTCATCATCAGTGCGGTGAGAGCGTTCAACGAAGCAATTTGTTTCCTTATTCCTTTCCGGGATATTAAGCAAAGATACGTTCCAATGATCGAAAATAAGTTTTTGAATGAGTTTTCTTTTACGAGAGCCGGCACTGCCTCCGAACTCTGCTCCATTGTCTGTTTGAAAGAAGAGTTGATGTTTTACACCGAAGGCTCTAAGCCAGGCTGCCACAAGCAGCATGAAAGTCAACCCATTTTTAAAATCGAGAGAATCGGCATACGCAATAAAGCGCAACCTTGTTTTAATATCAATAGCAGTGAACTGAAAAGGAGGCAGCTTATTTTTGAAAATAGATGCATAAGCTTCGGGAGGCAAAGCCGATTGATCGGCGATATGTTTTGCATCGATCTGCCAGAGCTGCAAAGGTTCGAAGGCGGAGAAATCTGTAGCAAATCGGCGGGAGCCGGTAAGCGTCTTGTGTTTACGGCAGTGTATACCGTAACGTCTTCTAATATTTCGAATAGTAAAAGGGGAAAGTTGAATATTGAAGGTATTTTTAATGAACAATGCCAGCCTTTTAGAGCCCAGATTAGTTTCTTTTGCCAGAGTAACGACCAAATTTTCGATGTGCTCCGGAGTTCTGTTAGGCATGCGGAATTTAGGTCCTCGTTTTTTGATACAGGCCGATATATCCCCATTAGAAAGCCTGAAACGCTCTCTTAATTTATACACCCATCTTGGAGTAACACCCAAGATTTTAGCGGTTTCTTTAACGGAATGAGACTCAAGTAAAGAGATAGTGATTTGAGCAACAGCCTGGGGATTACCCGAAGCTTTAAGTTTTTGGTATAATGTCATTGGGTGGGATCCCTCCTTAGTGGGTTTCTGTTGTTCCATATCCATAATACCCCAGGGATACCCACCCTTTGCAATGTCTTTTTCACTTTAATAAAGTAGTGTGAACGAAACTGTGGCTCATCTACATACATTATGCCTCTTCCGGTTGACAATAGACCTTCAATATGCTATACTTTGAATTGCCATCGGACGGAGGGGTGTCCGAGTGGTTTAAGGAGCTGGTCTTGAAAACCAGTGCCCCAAAAGGGCCGGGGGTTCGAATCCCTCCCCCTCTGCCAGAATACCCGGGGAGAGATGGCCGAGAAGGTCGAAGGCGGTCGCCTGCTAAGCGACTATACGGACCTAAAATCCGTATCGCGGGTTCGAATCCCGCTCTCTCCGCCATACGTGCGCCTGTAGCTCAACTGGATAGAGCGTCTGACTACGGATCAGAAGGTTGTGGGTTCGACTCCTGCCAGGCGCACCAGAGATTCTTTCAAAATATGCGCCCGTAGCTCAGGAGGATAGAGCAGCGGTTTCCTAAACCGCGTGCCGGGGGTTCGAGTCCTCCCGGGCGCACCATTCTTTTTAAAAGGGATTAAAAATAATGCAGGAAAAAGACCACGAATTCTTCATGCGCGAAGCCCTGAAGGAGGCACGGAAGGCCTTTGAGCAGGACGAAGTGCCCGTCGGGGCGGTAATCGCGTACGAAGGCAGTATCATCGCCCGAGCACATAACCTCAGGGAGCGGAGCCAGGACGCCACCGCTCACGCGGAGGTGCTCGCAATAAAAGCCGCGTGCGAGGCCATGGGCACCTGGAGGCTCACAGGCTGCAGCCTTTACGTGACGCTGGAGCCTTGCCCCATGTGCGCCGGAGCCATTATACTGGCCAGGCTTGACAGGGTGGTGTTCGGTGCACCGGATCCAAAAGCCGGTGCTGCGGGCAGCGTGGTGGACCTTTTTAAAGTCGAAAGGTTCAACCACCATCCGGAAGTTGTTTCCGGTGTGCTCGCCGAAGAATGCGGCATTCTATTGAAAGATTTTTTCAGGCAAAAAAGATTATAATCAGGTGGAGAGATGGCCGAGAGGTCGAAGGCGCTCGCCTCGAAAGCGAGTAGGCGGTAATCCCGCCTCGTGAGTTCGAATCTCACTCTCTCCGCCATCAAAAAAAGCGTGGAGAGATGGCTGAGTGGTCGAAGGCGCTCGACTGGAAATCGAGTAGACGGGGAAAATCCCCGTCTCGCGGGTTCGAATCCCGCTCTCTCCGCCATTTTATTTTTTGTCCACATGACCACATTCCATGATTACTACTGAGTTAAGAAAGGGAGTGTGGTCTTTTTGTTTAGTGTAGGGAGAAATAGTAAAATATGTGCTTTTAAAAGAGCTTATAAAAAGAAAAGAATTGAAGAGTTTGTTGAACAGTTTAACATGGAATGTGAAATTAAAAATTTATCAAATATTTAATAAGTTCATGAAGGATGTTAAGCAACAGATTAAAGACCCGTATTTTGACCCTTACTCAATTCTAAGATGTAAATTCCGTGAAATGAACATTTTTTAATACTGCACCAGAGTATTATATTTACGTAAAAAGAGATAAAAGATTTTCCTATATTACCTTTTATCATTTAGAATCGCCAAAACATAAGCAGGTCCTTTTACAATATCATTGATTTTACCTAGGCCATCAACTTTTTAATACTCATCATCCTATACACCCGTTTTCCACCTTAAAAATTCGTGTTTATAGAAAAAATTTTTTATCCCGGGATTAAATTAATAACAAATGTGTTATAATTATAATACAATATAGTGTGAATTTAACATATAAGTTAGGAGGGATTATATGAATAACAGCTTTCTCAAAAGTCTTGGGGAAAGACTCCAAGAAGCGAGAAAGAAATGCGGTTTGACACAGGACCAGGTTGCCAAAATCCTCGGGATAAACAAGGTCCAGTTATCCTATTATGAAACTGGGGCGAGGGAAATCAACATTACCCTATTACAGGAATTGGCCAATTTATATGGGTATTCGATCGATTATTTCCTCGGTAATGAGGATAAAAAAGAACCAGAGGTAGAAATAGCCTTCAGAGCCGATGAGTTCTGCGAAGAAGATTTAGAAACCATTGCTTTTGCCAAGACCTTTTTGCGTAATCTATGTGAGATGAGGGAACTCATGGGGAGGTGAGGAAATGAATTATGATGAAATAAAATTAAAGGCAGCAGAAACAAGAAAAAATCTTGGGATTGGTCAATATGACAGGGTGGATATATTCAGGGTGTTAAAAGACATCGAAAATGTTTCCCTGATAATAACAAAAATAAAGGGAAATATTTCAGGCTTTTTTATGCGTAATAAAAAGGCTGGGCTTGTTGTCATAAATTCCAGCAGAAGCCTGGGACACCAATATTTCACGGCTGCACACGAGTATTATCATATAAAGTACGACATTGGTATGTCGGGAAGGGTCTGCCCTATTAATAAATTTGAAGAAGATTACCAAAACGAACGCGACGCCAACCATTTTGCGGCTCATCTGCTGGTTCCAGACGATGCCCTTGAGTATATGATACTAAAAAGGACTAAAGGAAAGCCGATTACCCTGAACGATATAATATTTCTAGAAAATTACTTCCAGGTAAGCCATAAACTAATGCTTATCCGCCTGAAAAGTATCGGAGCGATTACCAGTAGACAATATGAAGCTATGGAGAAAAATATAATTAAGAACGCCGCCCAGCTTGGTTACAAAACCGACCTGTATCGTAATACAGAAGATAAGGGAACACAAATTTATTCTGATTACGCAGAACTTGCCCAGACTCTTTTGGACAGCGGTAGAATAACTTATGGGAAATACGAAGAATTGCTTTTAGAAGGAGGCTTTGCAGATATTCTATACGGGGATAATGAAGAATTGGAGGGTGTGGAAAATGCATTTGAAGATGCCGATAGTTTTTGACAACGACTGCATTGCTTCATTTTCATGGATTAATCGATTGGACATAATCAACACCCTCTTCCGAGGACAAATCATTATCCCCCAAGCCGTTTACAACGAGTTAGCCTATATGAAAAAAACAAAATTTTATTATGTATTTGAAAATATCGAACGTGAAGTAGAGTCCAAAAATTTTACTGTTAAAGACATTGGCATTACGGATCCGTATTTGAAGGAGTATTTACGATTAATTGCCATGGATAATCCTAAAAAGATTGGAAAAGGTGAGGCAGCTGCTATAGTTTTAGCAAAATCACTGAACGGCACTTTAGCCAGCAACAATTTAAGTGATGTCTTACCCTATATCAAGGACAACCAGCCGCCTTTAATTTGTACAGAGCATATTTTATATTATTACTGGAAAGCCAATTACATAACAGTCAAAGAAGGACAAGCCATATGGCAATCCATGAAAGATAAAAAGAGAAAACTTCCCATTTATAATTTCGATTATGTGATAACAAAATTTAATACCCAATCTGAATTATTGATATAATCATTATTGTCATTGATAATTATTTGTCATGCAGGGGAAAATTTTTATACAAAAAAAGGAATCGAGTTTAAATATATGGTAGAAAGTGATGCAGTTATTACTGACAGGACGAATTATAAATTGCAAAAAAGCGACTTTAGTAAAGCTTTCAAAATGATGCCTACCGATGGCCCCGGTCAAATTAGCAATATTGTAAGAGGGTCCGCTTATATCTGGGCAATGCTAAATGATCAAAGAATTAATATGGGCAACTAAGATTTTTTGAAAACGGTAGTTGTAGGCGACTTTTTTATTTGCTTGACTTAAGCACTAGCAATTTGAAATATACAATAGAGTATAAGATTATTTGCATTAGCTGGGAACTTATTTGCCTTGCTATTTTTTATTAAAGATAGTATAATAAACTTCGAAGGTCGTATAGACTAACTAAAGAGTTAATTTTATATCTGCAGAAAAATTTGGCCGTGCTAGACGGGGAGGTAGCGGTGCCCTGTACCCACAAGCCGCTGTAGTGGGGTCGAATTCCCTCCCGAGGTTTTCTCCCTGTGGGGTCCGGCCATGACAAGTGGCGACGATGGCCGGGTCCCGCGCAATGGAAACTTCCGAACCCCGCCAGGTCCGGGAGGAAGCAACGGTAAGGAAGCCCTTCCATGTGCCGCGGGGCAGCCTGGTCGGAGCTAACTATCATGGTAACGCCCGGAGGGAAAAATCGACGGAGGGTGCACGGCCAAAATTTTTAGCCGCCGTAACTTTCCGGCGGCCTTTAAAATATATAAGGAAATTGCGGGGGAGATTTCCCATGGCGTACGTGGCCCTATACAGGAGGTACAGGCCCAGGGATTTCGACGAAATCGTAGGCCAGGAAGCCATTGTCAGGACATTAAAAAACCAGATCAGAACCGGGAAAATTGGTCACGCCTACCTTTTTTGCGGTATGAGGGGCACCGGTAAGACCAGCACCGCGAGGGTTTTCGCCAAAGCTCTGAATTGCGAACAGGGCCCCACCGATACCCCCTGCAACCGGTGCAGGAACTGCCTTGCCATCAACGAAGGCGGCATGATTGACGTCATCGAGATGGATGCGGCTTCAAACCGGGGCATCGACGACATACGCACCCTCAGAGAAAGTGTTAATTTCCCTCCTTCCGAAGGACGGTACAGGGTATACATAATCGACGAGGTGCATATGCTCACCACCGAAGCCTTCAACGCCCTCCTGAAAACCCTCGAGGAGCCGCCGGAGCACGTAGTGTTCATTCTTGCCACCACCGAACCCAACAAACTCCCGTCTACCATCCTTTCCCGCTGCATGAGGTTTGATTTCAGGAGGGTACAGACCAGAGAACTGGTGTCCCACCTGAAGAGGATTTCGGCGGAAAACGGCGTCGAGGCTGAAGACAAAGCCCTCGCCCTCATAGCCAGGAGCTCGCAGGGGTCCATGCGCGATGCCCTTAGCCTGTTGGACAAGGCGTTGGCCTTTGGCGGTGATAAGCTCACCTACCGGGATGCCCTTTCGCTCTTCGGAGCGGTGGGCGACGACCTGTTCTTCGAGATTTCGCGGGCGGTAAAGCAGAGGGCTCCCGGCAGGATCCTCGATATCATCGAGGAAGTTGTAGGCCTTGGGAAGGACCTTTTGCGCTTCACCGACGACTTGATGGGATTTTACAGAAATTTGCTCATGGTTTCCATAGGCGCCGACAGGAACCTGGTGGACGTAACCGACGAGGAATACGGGGAACTTGAGGCCCTTGCAAAAAGTTATTCCCGAGAAGAAATCCTAAACATACTGGACCTTTTAAAAACGGCCTCCAACGACGTCCGGTGGGCGTCACAGCCCCGAACAGTGTTGGAAGCCGCAATGGTAAAGCTGGCTCTGCCGGAGCTCTGGACCGGCGAAACGGCGCCGGCGGCCCGGATTAAGGCCCTGGAGGAGAGGGTTGAGGAGTTGGAAAAAAGGCTGGAGGGGTTTTCCGGTAGCTCTCCCGCCTATGAAGCACAAAAACCCGACACCGGCGGCGCATCCGCTGGCTCCCAGGCCGAAAACCCTGTAACCGGCGGTGTGCCGGCAAGGACCGAGGTATCCCGGGAAGTGACGCCCGAAAGGGCCAGTGCCCGTCAAACGAAAAGCGGGGAGGTCCGGCGCGAAAATCCCGGGAAAGAACTGCTGGAATTAAAGGAAAAATGGCCCCGGGTGTTAGAGGAACTTGCAAAGAAGGGGAAGATGACCGTGGTCAACGTCATGGAGGCCTGCCGGGTCGAACCCGTGGAACTTCAAAAGGGCAACTTGTTCCTTTCCTTCGAGGGGTTTGACGGCCAAAAAGCTTTAATAGAAATTCAAAAAAATATAATAGAGGAAGCGATAAAAAATATAACGGGCATGGAGATTGCCGTAAAGGGGTTTAGAAAGGCCGAGGAGGCTGCGAGCCGGGATTCAAAGGATGTCTCCGATGAGGAGTTCATCAGGAGCGCCATCGAGTTATTCGGTGAGGACCTGGTTGAAATTGACGATAATTAATCGGATAGGAGGTAGGTTTTCATGAAAAATTTCGGTGGTATGGGCAATATGAGCAAGCTCATGAAGCAGGTGCAGAAAGTGCAGGAGGACATGGCCAAGCTTCAGGAGGAGCTAAAAGAGAGGACCGTGGAAGCCACTGCTGGCGGCGGTGTGGTAAAAGCGGTGGCCAACGGCAGGAAGGAGCTTTTAGAAATTAAAATCCAGCCGGAGGCCGTTGACCCCGACGACGTGGAAATGCTTGAAGACCTCATCCTGGCTGCCGTCAACGAAGCCCTGCAGAAGGCCGAGGAGATGGTGACTAAAGAAATGAGCAAGCTCACCGGGGGCCTGGGCATACCGGGGCTGTTCTAAGGAAGGATTGACATGGGGTATTACGCGGAACCGATTGCACGGCTCATCGAAGAATTGTCCCGCCTCCCGGGCATAGGCCCCAAGACCGCCCAGCGACTGGCTTTCTACATCCTGAAAATGCCTGCCGACAGGGCGGCAAGACTTGTTCAGGCTATAGCCGGCGCCCGGGAATCCATCGTATACTGTTCCGTTTGCGGCAACTTCACCGATGTGGACCCGTGCAGTATATGCAATGCGCCCCACCGGGACAGGAACACAATTATGGTGGTGGAAGACCCCAAGGACGTGGTCGCCATAGAAAAGACCAGGGATTATAAGGGTCTCTATCACGTGCTGCACGGGGTGATATCGCCCCTGGAGGGCATAGGCCCCGATGATATAAGGATAAAGGAACTGCTGGCGCGGGTGGCTTCCGGCGTGAAGGAAGTCATCATCGCCACAAACCCCGACGTGGAGGGCGAGGCAACAGCCCTTTACATCGCCAGGCTCCTTAAACCCCTGGGGTTGAAGGTAACCCGCATAGCCCACGGAATCCCAATGGGGGGAGACCTGGACTACGCCGACGAGATAACCCTGGCGAAAGCCTTGGAAGGCCGCAGGGAACTGTAGCCAAAAAATAAACTTTTTCATTGTTACAAAAAGTTCTTTCAAAGAAATTAAAGTTGATTCAGGAAACATGGTTTATTAGGGCAAAGGAATGTCCTGTAGACCATGTTTTTTATTTTCCTCTTTATCCTATTCCCTAAAACAATTTTATTTTCTTTTTTGACTGCCAGTTATGGAACTTAAAAGGAATAGGCCTAAAACGATAATGATATTTACCCTCCGCAGGTGCCGAAGGAAGCCATTATAGACCTTGGTGGCACAGAACATGGCGTCTCTTAGAACCGCTGAGTCGGCATGGATCTGGGCTTTGAGTGTCATCGGAGGCAATATTACATTGTGGAAGAGGATGTAAATAGCAAGGCGAGGGGGCGCGTATCCCAAAAGAATTGAGAGGGTTACTGCCCCTTGTACTCCCCCAAATCATTTTAAAACTGAAATCGCGCTGTAGATGAGGAGCAATGCCATCGCTATATTAAAGGGTTTTCTGTACTCGCTTAAAAACTTTTGAAAAACGGCACCGAAAAGCGCCCAGCAAGAGGTCGACAGAAAGCCTACAAATGCAAGGAAAATAGAAAACAAAAAAAGTGTCGTATTGGATTTATAATATGGTATTATAAAATTTGAAGTTACGGTTATCCCGTACAATATTACTTTTGGATTGATAAACTGCATGAGCATTCCGTTTAAAAATGTGCTCATGCTATCTCGGGGAGAATCATTTTCATCAGAATTGCTTTTCAGTATTTTTATAGCCAGATAAATAATGTAGCTTGATCCGAGCAATTTCATGAATACTCCAACTTTGGGCATTAAATTAAAAAGTAACAGGTTGAGATAATTGCACAGCAGCATGATTATGGCAAAGCCCGTGGTAACACCTAAAATAAAGTTAAGCGCTTTCTTAAATCCGAATTGGTTTCCGTTGGTCATAGCCATGATGTTGTTTGGTCCAGGGGTGAAAGTAGTTACAAATACGTAGGATAAGAATGCGGTTAGATTAGGCATTTTTTTACCCCCTTGATATAAGATGATCTTTCCCGTGAAGATTAATTAGAGGGATATATTTCGCCACAGGGTGGGGGGAATTCCTTTTAACTGCTCCCAAAAAATTTGTACAGGAGTGCTTCGGGGAGGTAAAAAATATAAAAAAACCTGCGGCCCATCGCCTGAATAAAACTGATAAAACTGGTTAAAATTTCAAAAGAGGTGATGGGTCGTGAGGAAAGAGGCTATAGCCCGGTTACTGGCGGAAATCTCATCTTTTCTAATGGAAGAGGAAGAAGGAACAATAAAGCCTGCTGAGTTTTCGCTGAGCGACGAGGTTGAGAAAGCGCACCGGGAACTGATTTCGGCGGAAAGATACTTCCAGAGCGTCACGGACCCCGAACTGGTAGATCATGCCATATACACCATGGAGGCGGCAAGAAGGAAGTACAATTACCTTTTGAAAAAAGCTAGGGAGCAGGGAATAACCCACCAAAACTCGTAATAAAAATGTACAAAAAGCCAGGGGGGAGTCTTGTGCAGCTCGATATCGGAGCAATAGTGGCCTACGCCTTCGGTCTTTTAATGCTTTACGTGATAGGAAGGGTTTTGCTAGGGCCAATCAAAATTGTGCTCAACCTGCTATATAATGCTGTCATAGGTGGGATAATCCTGGTGCTGTTAAATTTTATGGGCAGCTACGTGGGCCTCCACATCGCTATCAACCCGGTGACCGCCCTCACTGTAGGATTTCTCGGTGTTCCGGGAATAATACTTCTTATAGTACTGAAAAATATATTGTGATTGCCGCCTGTGATTGTCACGACCCCTTCGTTCGGAAGGGTTTTTTTATTGTTACAGCTTAGCTTGACTGCCAATCATTACTCTGTTATAATCTAATTGAGATTACTGTATCAATTGATACTAACGCTTATAACAACGTTTTATGCGCCTGTTATATATAATGAACTAGTTTGTATTATAAAAGAACACATATACAGTATTATGTATTATAACAGATATTTCTAATTATTAGAAGGGAGGAAATTAAATGGCAAAGGTGATGGAAATCCGCTGGCATGCTAGAGGCGGCCAGGGGGCAAAGACGGCGGCTCTTATGTTGGCCGAATCGGTAGCAGCAATGGGCAAGTACGTCCAGGGCTTTCCAGAGTACGGACCCGAAAGAATGGGCGCTCCCATGCTGGCTTTTAACAGGATCAGCGACGAACCCATTTACATTCACTCCAACGTTATAAACCCCAATGTTGTAATAGTGCTGGATCCCACCCTGATAGGAAAAGCCAAGATAACCGAAGGGGTGCCGGAGGACGGTATCTACATCATCAACACCACCAAGACCCCCGCGGAAGTAAGGGAGATGCTGGATATAAAGGGTGGCAAGATTTATACCCTGGATGCCAACCAGATATCGCTGGATACCATAGGGAGGGCCATTCCCAATACTCCCATGATGGGAGCTTTTATCAGGGCGACGGGCATCATACCCTTCGACCAATTTATGAGCCACATAAAGGAACTGCTTTCCAAAAAGTTCAAGACAAAGCCCGAAGTTGTCGAGGGTAACCTTAAGGCGATAGAGAGGGCTTACCGGGAGGTGAAGGAGGAATGACGCCGTACAACCCCTTTAACAGAAATTTCGGTACAGGAACCAGGACCAAAGCCGTGCGCCCGGACATGAAGTGGCACGAACTGACCCGCGCGGGCAACATCTACGAACCTGGCAATGCCAACACCTACGAGACCGGTGACTGGAGATCCAGAAGACCCGTGTGGAACAAAGATAGATGCATACACTGCCTTATGTGCTGGAGATACTGCCCCGATGCTTCCGTCATAGCCAAGGACGGCAAGTTTGAGACCTTTGACTACAAGCACTGCAAGGGATGCGGTATCTGTGCCAAGGTGTGTCCCGTCAACGCCATTGACATGTTCCCCGAGGACGAAATCAAGAAGGTAAAGGAGGCGAACAAGGATGAAAACTAAGGTGGCGCTTACCGGGAATGAAGCGGTTGCCCAGGCTATGAAGCAGATTAACCCCGACGTGGTGGCCGCGTACCCGATAACCCCCCAGACCGAAATTGTACAGATATTTTCTTCCTTCGTGGCCAACGGAGAAGTAGACACCGAATTTATAGCCGTTGAAAGCGAGCACAGCGCCATGAGCGCCGCCGTAGGCGCCTCCGCCGCCGGAACCAGGGCCATGACCGCCACTTCCAGTCAGGGTCTGGCGTATATGTTCGAGGTTGTCTACATTGCGGCTTCGCTGAGGCTACCCATAGTGTTTCCGGTGGTCAACCGCGCGCTGAGCGGCCCCATCAACATCCACTGCGACCATAGCGATGCCATGGGTCTCAGGGATTCCGGCGTAATACAGCTCTTCTCCGAGAACGCCCAGGAAGCCTACGATAATATGATCCAGGCAGTGCGCATAGCCGAACATCCTGACGTTCGCCTGCCGGTAATGGTCAATATGGACGGCTTCATCACCAGCCATGCCATGGACGTGCTGGAAGTGATTGATGACGAGACCGTGAGGAACTTCGTTGGCACCTATGTGCCCGAAGATTACCTGCTGAACGCTGAAAATCCCATTTCCATGGGCAACTTCGACATGTACGACTTTTACTTCGAGCACAAGCGCCAGCAGGTGGAGGCCATGAAAGCGGCCAAGGAAGTTATAAAGGAAATCGGTAAGGAATTCGGCAGGATTTCCGGCAGGGAATACGGCCTTGTAGAATCATATAAATTGGACGATGCCGATGTAGCGGTGGTGGTACTCAATTCGGCAGCCGGTACCGCCAAGGGTGTTGCCGACGAACTCAGGGCGAAGGGCATAAAAGCTGGCGTATTGAAGCCCAGGGTATACAGGCCCTTCCCGCATGAAGAAATTCGGGAGGCTTTAAAGGGTATAAAAGCAGTAGCGGTGATGGATAGGGCCGAGACCTTCTCTACCTGCGGCGGTCCCATGTTTGCAGATATAAGGAATGCGCTTTACGACCTGAAGAACGATATAAAGGTTGTAAACTACGTATACGGCCTCGGCGGAAGGGACCTGAGGCTGGAACACGTGGAACAGGTATTTGAAGAACTGGAGAACATCAGGAAGACCGGCAGAGTCGATGAGACCGTCAAATACCTGGGTCTGAGAGAATAGGAGGTGTCAAGATGGCGACATTGAAAGAGCTCTCTAAGGTTCAAGAGAGATTTGTCGGAGGCCATAGGCTCTGCGCCGGTTGCGGCCACGGCATTTCGGTAAGGATGATATTGAATGCGGTTGAGGACGCCAACGTGGTCGTGGGATGCGCCACGGGATGCCTCGAAGTAGCCAGCACCATTTACCCGTACACGGCCTGGAACTGCTCCTTCATCCACAACGCCTTTGAAAACGCCGGCGCCACCATCAGCGGCGTGGAAGCGGCTTACAGGGCTTTGAAGAAGAGGGGCAGGATAGACAGGGACTTCAAGATCATCGCCTTCGGCGGTGACGGTGGAACTTACGACATCGGCCTGCAGTCCCTTTCCGGCGCCATGGAAAGGGGTCACAATATAGTCTACGTCTGCCTGAACAACGAGGCTTACATGAACACCGGTATCCAGCGCTCCAGCGCCACACCGGTAGGAGCCGATACCACGACGAGCCCGGCAGGCAAGGTCATACCCGGTAAGCAGCAGCCGAGAAAGGACCTGACCGCCATCATGGCGGCCCACAACATTCCCTATGCGGCCCAGACGGCCATCCACAGCTGGCAGGATGTGCACAAAAAGGCAAAGAAAGCTGTAGAAGTCGAGGGGCCAGCGTTCATCAACGTGCTTTCACCCTGCCCGCGCGGCTGGCGTTACAACACGGAGGATATTGTAGAGATAACGAGACTCGCCGTTGAGACCAGATTCTGGCCGCTTTTTGAAGTGGAAAACGGCAAGTGGAAGCTGAACTACAAGCCCAAGAAGTACGTCCCCGTAGAGGAGTTCCTTAAACCCCAGGGTAGGTTCAGGCACCTTTTCAAACCCGGTAACGAACACGTAATAAAAGCCATACAGGAAGAAATCGACAGAAGGTGGCTTGCGCTCCTGGAGCGGTGCGGGGAAACCCCGGAACTCCCTCCGAGATAAAGAAATAATCCCTCGCGGATGATCCGCGGGGGTTTTTTTTATAACGTTTTTCCAACAAAATTAATATTATTTTATTTAAGAAGCCAAAAGCTCCTGAAGGGAGGGGAGAAAATGCTTAAAAAACAGTACAGGTTCGGACTTGTGCTCAGCGGAGGAGGACTGAGAGGCGCTGTACACCTGGGGATTTTGAAAGCCCTCATGAAAAACGGCTTTTATCCGGATATCCTGGCAGGCACCAGCGCCGGAAGCATCGCTGCGGCCTTTTACGCCTGCGAAGTCGACATCGATTGGTTTGCGAGCCGGGTAAGTTCCCTAAAACCCTGGAGGTTGCTGGATCCTACCTTCCCGCCGGCGGCTGTTTTCACCTTAGTGTATTACTTCTGGACCCGGCGGCGGCCTATGGTCATGCGGAAATGGCCCGATGGGCTTTTCAATGGAGACAAAATAGAAAAGTATCTGGATCGGCTTTTCGGCGGCAGGACGTTCGATGACCTTAGAGTGCCTATCTCGGTGGTGAGCGCGGACGTAGAGACGGGTGAGACCGTGGTCTTCTGTCCCAGGGAAAATATCCCTATGGGGGGCATGAGAAACACGGTTTTCATAAGCGACGCCCCGGTTTCCGCCGCCGTCAGGGCCAGCATTTCGCTTCCCGGCATCTTCGTTCCCAAGCGGTTGGCCGGCAGAAAACTGGTGGACGGCGGCATCAAGAACAATGTGCCCGTGGACGTGCTCTATCACCAGGGCGCCCTGAAGATCCTGGCGGTGGACCTGGGACGGAGTACCGGCAGGCGCCGGGTGGATACTGCAATGGATGTGCTGATGGCGTCGGTGGATATAATGGGTGACGAGCTTTGCTACTATATACAAAAGGAATATCCTGCCTTTTACGTCTACCCGCAGGTGCAGGGGGTAGGGTACACGGATTTTTACAGGATACCCGAATTGATAAAGTTCGGTGAGGATTTTGCGAGCAGAAATATGAATGAAATTGAAAAGTTTCTGTGTAGTTAAATTGTGGTAAAAAAAGAATCGGCTTTTAATATTCCATGTAAGCCGAACTAAAGAGCAGGTCTTCTAGATATTCCTGGATCTTCCGGGTTGCGTCTTCACTGTCTGTTATCTTTTTATCTTCAGAAGTCATACCTGCAACCTCCTATTGTATAATTGTATACATGTATCTTATGCTATATTATACACTTGTGCGCCTTGTCCGGTCAATACCAAAAAATGATAATATAACATGGCTTCTCGATAGCGGCCGTAAACTCACAGGGTCGCGGGTTGAGCATAAGCTGCACTGAAGGGGAGAAAATAAAGGTGGGTGGAAATAACTGTTGACTTTTAACGATGGCTGGTATATATTTAGGCTGAAATAAAAATAATAATTGTTACTGAGGATATTTAAAGGAGGTGCAAGGTGTGGCTGTCTGGAAGTGCAGTGCCTGTGGCTTCGAGAAGGAAGGCCGCTGCAAGCCCAAGAAATGCCCGCAGTGCGAAGCCAAGGATACTTTTGTGAAAGTTGAGAACCCCAAGGAGGAAAAATAATATAACGATGGACGAGAAAGAGAAGAAGGGGTTTGTACGGAATACCAGACAGAGAGCCCTTATTCTGGAGGTTCTGCGCAGCACCAGGGTCCATCCCACTGCCGATTGGATCTATGAGAAGGTAAAAAAGAAAATTCCCAACATAAGCCTGGGAACTGTATACAGAAACCTCGCCACTTTGAAGAAAATGGGCGAAATAATGGAGCTGAATTACGGCAGCAAAAATAGCAGGTATGACGGCAAGCCCGAAAATCACTATCATTTCGTGTGCCTTGAATGTGGACAGACTTTTGATGTGGAAGACCTGCCCGTAAACCGGGAGCTCGATAAGGAAGTAGCAGATCGAAACGGTTGGGAGGTCTTCTATCACCGGCTGGAATTCTACGGCCTTTGCGGTGACTGCGGCAAAAAAGAAGATTAGAGTATCGCATAGCGGTCGAAGGCCGTTTTTTTTATTTTTTAATATATCAGTACCTGATATAATGGTATATAATGGTAAAGTTTTACAGAAATGAATCGGGTTTTAAGAAAGATTTGGCCCCTTGCTGTTAAAAATGAACGATGATTGATGAAAACCGGCTTTTTTTATGTTTGTAAAATGAAACCGATAAGTCTATAATGGACTTACTGGATAGTGTTTTTTAGTGTGAGGTGAAAACGGTGAAAAACAAAAAGCTCAGGCTCACCGAAAACGCCAGAGTTGTACTGCAAAAGCGCTACCTTGCCAAAGATGAAAAAGGGCAAGTGGTGGAAACTCCGGAGGATATGATCGAAAGGGTAGCCCGCGCCGTGGCCGCGGCCGAGGAAAATTACGGCCAGGACCCGGAATTCTGGGCCGAGAAGTTCTACGATATGATGGCGGAGTTGAAGTTCATGCCCAACTCTCCCACTCTCATGAACGCGGGCAGGGAGCTGGGCCAGCTTTCAGCCTGCTTCGTGCTGCCGGTGGAGGATTCGATGGAGGGCATCTTCGGCGCCATAAAAAACGCGGCTTTGATTCATAAAAGCGGTGGAGGTACCGGGATGTCCTTTTCCCGCCTAAGGCCCAAGGGAGCCACGGTGAGGTCAACCGGTGGGGAAGCGTCAGGTCCCGTTTCCTTCATGAAGGTCTTCAACGCCGCTACGGAAGCCGTAAAGCAGGGCGGCCGGCGTAGGGGAGCCAACATGGGTATTCTCAGGGTGGACCACCCCGATATCCTGGAATTCATCCGGTGCAAGGAAGACAACAATGAATTGACCAACTTCAACATCAGCGTGGCGATTACCGATAAATTCATGGAGACCTTAAAGAACGACGGCACTTACGAGCTGGTGGACCCCAATACCGGCAAGGTCACCGGGAGGTTGAAGGCGCGGGAAGTCTTTGACCTGATTGTGGACATGGCCTGGAAAAACGGCGAGCCGGGGATTCTATTCATAGACCGCGTCAACGCCAAAAACCCGACCCCTCACATAGGCCAGATCGAGAGCACCAATCCATGCGGAGAGCAGCCTCTCCTGCCCTTCGAAAGCTGCAACCTGGGTTCAATCAACCTTAGTAAATTCGTAAAAGAGGGAAGTACAGGTAATGAAATTGATTATGAAGAATTAAAACAGGTCGTCCACATGGCGGTCCGCTTCCTGGACGATGTCATCGACGTGAACAAATATCCGCTGCCGGAGATAGAGCAGATGACTAAAGCCAACCGCAAGATCGGCCTCGGGGTGATGGGCTTTGCCGACATGCTGATCAAGCTCGGCATTCCGTATGATTCAGAAGAGGCCGTGAAACTGGCCGAAGAGGTCATGGGCTTCATCCAGCGCGAGGCAAGGAAAGCTTCGGAGGATCTGGCAAAAACCCGGGGCGCTTTCCCAAACTTCCCCGGAAGCGTATACGACGTCCCCGGAGGGCCGCTCCTTAGGAATGCTACCGTGACCACCATCGCCCCGACGGGCACCATAAGTATCATCGCCGGCTGTTCCAGCGGAATAGAGCCCGTTTTTGCCCTGGCCTTTGAGAGAAACGTCCTGGACAAACAAAGACTTATCGAAATATACCCGCTTTTCGAGGAGGAGATGAGGAGGCGGGGGCTTTACAGCCCGGAACTCATGGAGGAAGTCCTGGAGAAAGGTTCCCTAAAAGGTATAGCGGGCATTCCTGAAGAGGTAAAGCGGGTATTCGTCACCGCCCACGATATATCGCCGGAGTGGCATGTGAGGATCCAGGCCGCATTTCAAAAATACACCGACAACGCAGTATCCAAAACCGTGAACTTCCCCCACAGCGCCACCCGTGAGGACGTGAAGAAGGTATATCTGCTAGCCTACGAGCTGGGCTGCAAGGGCGTAACGGTTTATAGGGACGGTAGCCGCGAGGAACAGGTGCTGAAAAAAGGTACTCGCCAAGGTCAAGAGGCAGGCGCCGGAACCTGTGGTTGTGAGGAATTACCGAAGGAGATCAAACCCAGACCAAGGCCCAGCGTAACTTACGGCAGCACCGAAAAGGTGAAGATAGGCTGCGGCAACCTTTATATAACCGTAAATTCCGACGAATACGGTATCTGCGAGGTATTTACAAACCTGGGTAGGGCCGGGGGATGTCCGTCTCAGTCGGAAGCCACCAGCCGCCTTATTTCCCTGGCGCTGCGTTCCGGCATTGACGTGAAATCCATAGTGGAACAGCTCAAAGGCATCAGGTGCCATTCCACGCTGCGGCAGATGGCAAATAACAAGGACATCAAGGTGCTGTCCTGTCCCGACGCCATAGCCAGGGCGATAGAGCGGCACATAGGAGCCCGTTTGGCCGAAGGCGGCAACGGTGTGGAATTCATTAAAAAAATTTACTGCGCCGGAGATACTGCTACGGCGGCGGACGGGAACAACCCGGTGCGGGAACCCGGAAGGGGATATAAGAGCTACTGCCCGGAATGCAATAGCGTCCTGGAGCACGAGAGCGGCTGCATCGTCTGCAGGTCCTGCGGTTACTCCAAATGCGGCTAAAGAGGTATAAAAAGAGTCCCGGAAATACAACCGGGACTCTAGTTTCATCCCCTTCCCAATTGATGAAGCAGCTGGGGCAGCGCTTCCACCAGTAAAAATATCCCTATGCCGACGAACATCACTCCCGCTATGACTTTCATATAGGTGGCGGGCACGTACCGGGTGACCACGTGGCCGAACAGCGCCCCGATTAAAGTGACCAGCACCAGGGCACAAGAAGCGCCCAAAAACACGGGCAGGGGCTTATTGTACTGGGTCACCAGGGTGAAAACGGTAAGCTGGGTCTTGTCGCCCAGTTCTGCGAGAAAAAGTAAGCAGAAGGCCGTAAAAAAGAGCTTAAAATCCATAAAACATACCTCCCGATTTATGTTTTAATATGCCAAATAAAAAAGACCTTTATTCCGGTAAGACATAAGCCGGAATAAAGGTCTCGTTCCCGTAAACGGCGAAAGCCCAGGCGGAATACCGCCAGTATGTTGAGCTTCCGAAGGCTTCAAAAGCCCCGAACTACTCCCCTTTATTTTCCAAAAAAATTATAACAGAATCTTTCCTAAAATACAATATATTGATGCAGAAAATGAGTTTTTTCCCCAGGTTGGGGATAAGTACTGTGAATTTTGTGGATAAGTGCGGGTGATATTATATGGTGGTTGGAGTTATGACGGTGGAAATTTTCCTGGGTGACGCCTTCAGCCTTAAAGATAAGCGCCAGGTGGTGAAAAGCCTCATCGAGAGGCTTAAGAGCCGCTATAACGTATCGGTAGCGGAGGTTGAAAGGCAGGACGATAAACGATGGGCGGTGATAGGCCTGGCCTGCGTTTCCAACAGCGGCGAGCACGTTAACCGGCAACTGGATTATATCCTGGATTTTATGGAGAACGATGGCAGGTTCTCGGTGGCGGATTTTGACAGGGAAATACAGTATTTTTAACCGCTTTATAACTATTCGTGAAATCTAAATTGATAATAAAGGCAAATGGGGACGTTGAGTCGCCGGGCTGCCGTGTATAATTCATGAGCATTAAGTTCAACGAATAGGGAGGTGATTTTAAAAAAGCGCGAATAATCTTTATTTGATAATATATTTAGAAGTTACTAAAGGGGAGGGGAGTATTGTGAACGAAAGTAAAAAACAAAGTGTCTGGGGTTCTTACAAATTTCCCATCATACTGATGTCTGCCATAATCATAGGTAGTTTATTGGGTATAATACTAGGGAACAAAGCCCAAGTTTTAAAGCCTTTTGGAGACATTTTTTTGAATGCGATGTTTACTATCGTGGTGCCATTAGTTTTTATAACTATAAGCAGTGCGGTAGCTAGCATAGCCAGTTTGCAGAGGCTGGGTAAGATACTAAGTACCTTGCTGGTAGTGTTTATTCTGACTGGGATGATAGCCTCGCTTATAATGATAATAACGGTTAATATATTTCCTCCTGCACAAGGCGTTAAAATTGAATTGCCTCAAGCTGAAGAATTAAAGCCATTGAATACTGCAGACCAGATAGTGGCGGCTATTACGGTTACTGATTTTCCAGATCTTATTTCCAGAAAAAACATGTTGCCTTTGATTATTTTCTCGATATTTTTCGGACTTGCAATAAGTATGCTCGGCGAAAAAGCAAGGCTTGTAGTTGACGGCCTCAACATTTTATCCGAGGCAATGATCAAGATGGTATCCATAATCATGTATTACGCTCCCATTGGGCTTGGTGCCTACTTTGCATCATTAGTTGGGAGCTTTGGTCCTCAGCTCCTCGGTTCCTATGCGAGAGCCATGGTGATATATTACCCAATCACAATAATTTATTTCTTTGTTGGATTTGCGGTATATGCATATTTTGCTGGCGGTAAAAAAGGTGTCAAAACTTTTTTCAAAGAAATTATATCTCCAGCCGTAACCTCTTTGGCAACCCAGAGCAGTATAGCCACGCTGCCTGTGAATCTTGAAGCTGCAAAGAGAATAGGCATTCCGAAAGATATTCGTGAAATTGTTCTTCCCATTGGTGCAACAGCTCATATGGATGGTTCTTGTTTGAGTGCGATATTGAAAATATCATTCTTATTTGGTTTATTTGGAATACCATTTACAGGGATTGGAACTTACATAAGCGCTGCCATAATTGCGGTACTGAGCGGTGTGGTTATGTCGGGGGTGCCTGGCGGTGGTTTGATAGGTGAAATGCTTATAGTCAGTATGTACGGTTTCCCGCCGGAGGCTTTCCCTATTATTGCGACCATTGGATATCTAGTAGACCCACCAGCCACTATGGTCAACTCTACAGGTGATACTGTCGCTGCAATGATAATTACAAGGATTCTCGAAGGTAAGGACTGGATGGATAGAAACTTGGGTTAATAATATTCCCGAAAGCAGTTTTCTTTTTTTTTTTACCTCGTACGTAAAGCTCACTCATGCCGGGAGGAAAACGTTGGCTGGTATTAAGCCTGACTATAAATAGACGGATAGTAGAAAAGAATCGAACGGTTGACACCGTTGACGAATTTTGATAAACTTTCACATAAAAAATAAGTGCACAGGGGGCGATTTCTTGGACAAGTTTGACAAGGAAGGCTTGAGTTTCGATGATGTACTGGTACTTCCCGCCAGGTCCGCGGTCCTGCCCAAGGATGTGGACGTCAGCACCAGACTTACTAATAAAATAAGGCTTAACATTCCCATAGTAAGCGCCGCTATGGATACGGTCACCGAGGCAAGGCTTGCAATTGCCCTTGCCAGGGAAGGCGGCATAGGTATAATTCACAAGAACATGTCCATAGAGCAACAGGCACTGGAAGTGGACAAAGTGAAGAGGTCGGAACACGGCGTTATAGTCGATCCCTTCTACCTCTCGCCGGAAAACACCATCGGAGAAGCTATGGAGCTCATGGCCCGGTACCGCATTTCCGGCGTTCCCATCACCGAGAACGGAAAACTGGTGGGCATCATCACAAACAGGGACATTCGCTTCGAGGACGACATGAGCAAGAAAATAAAGGATGTCATGACCAAAGAGAACCTGGTCACAGCGCCTGTAGGCACCACCTTGGAAGAAGCAAAGCTGATTTTGAAAAAGCACAAGGTGGAAAAGCTGCCGCTGGTGGATGAGAACTTTAATCTCAAGGGCCTCATAACCATAAAGGACATCGAGAAGGCCATAAAATATCCGAACGCCGCCAAAGACCAAAACGGCAGGCTGCTGGTAGGGGCCGCAGTGGGCGTGAGCAAGGATATGATGGACCGGGTCAGGGTACTGGTGGAGGCGAAAGTGGACGTGGTAGTCGTGGATACCGCCCACGGCCATTCGGAGAACGTGATAAAGGCGGTCGGTGCCATAAAAGAAAAATTCCCGGAACTCCAGGTCATCGCAGGGAATGTGGCCACGGCCGAAGCTACCCGTGACCTTATAGAAGCAGGGGCCGATGCTGTCAAAGTAGGAATGGGCCCGGGTTCTATATGTACCACTCGAGTGGTGGCAGGCATAGGCGTGCCGCAGGTCACCGCCATTTACGACTGCGCCCGGGAAGCGGAAAAATACGGCGTGCCCATAATAGCCGACGGCGGCATAAAGTACTCCGGCGATATCGTCAAGGCCATAGCGGCAGGAGCCGACTCGGTAATGATCGGAGGACTTTTCGCCGGCACAGAGGAAAGCCCGGGAGAAATTGAAATATATAAGGGACGAAGCTTCAAAGTGTACAGGGGGATGGGTTCTATCGGAGCCATGGAGGAAGGCAGCAAAGACCGCTACTTCCAGGAAGGCGCAAAGAAACTGGTGCCCGAAGGCGTGGAGGGGCGCGTACCTTACCGCGGGCCGCTGTCCGACATGGTCTACCAGCTGGTCGGAGGACTGAGGGCCGGTATGGGCTACTGCGGCGCCAGGAACATCGAAGAGCTGAAAAAGGCCAAATTCATAAGGATCACCGCAGCGGGCCTCCGAGAAAGCCATCCCCACGACGTGGATATTACAAAAGAATCGCCCAACTATACTCAAATGTGAGAACCGTTACCGCCGGTTCTTTATTTTTTATTAATATATTTCAAAATATTAGCTTATAAATAAATGGGAGGAAAATATTTAATTTAGCAGGAAAAAAGTCAATTAAGGTAGAATTACAATAAATAAAAATAAAATAATTTTTGCAAGTCAAAATAAGGAGGAGATCGGGTTTGAAAAACTATAGCAGTGATAGGATAAAGAACGTCGGTCTCTTTGCTCACAGCGGCGCCGGAAAGACGTCCCTTGCAGAAGCCATGCTTTTTACCGCCGGAGCCATAGATCGCCTCGGCAAGATAGATGAAGGCAATACCACCTGCGACTACGATCCTGAGGAAATAAAGAGGAAGATCTCTATTTCCATGTCCCTGGCTCCCGTAGAGTGGAAGGATTACAAGATAAATATCCTGGATACGCCGGGCTATTTTGACTTCGTGGGAGAAGTAAAGAGCGCCCTGAGGGTTGTCGACGGCGCCGTTATAGTAACCTGTGCGGCATCGGGCGTCGAAGTGGGCACCGAGCAGGCGTTTAAGTTTGCGGAAGAATACGGCCTTCCCCGCATATTTTTCGTGAACAAGATGGACCGGGAAAACGCAAACTTTAACAAAGTGCTCGAACAAATCCGGGAGATCTTCGGCCAGAGAGCGATACCCTTTCAGCTGCCCATAGGGCAGGAAGCAAATTTCAAGGGAGTCGTCGACATAGTCCGCCGGAAAGCCTACACCTTTGACGGTGAGGGTGTAAAGGAGGCGCCGGTGCCCGACGACCTGAAGGGCGATATGGAAAACTACCGCTTCATGATCATGGAAGCTGCGGCCGAAAACGACGACGACCTGCTGGCCAAGTACCTGGAGGGAGAAGAGCTGACCGACGACGAGATAGAAAAAGGGCTGAAAATCGGGGTTAAGACCGGCAGTATATACCCAGTGCTCTGCGGCTCCTCGCTGACCAACAGGGGAATTCAGCTTCTTTTAGACACCATCTGTTGTTACATGCCGTCGGCGGCGGAAGGAAAGGCCGATGTGGGCAAAAATCCGAGGACCAGCACCGAAGAAAAGAGGGAATGCAGGAGCGACGAACCCTTCTCCGCCATAGTATTCAAGACCATGGCCGACCCCTTTGTAGGTAGGCTCAATCTATTCAAAATCTGCTCCGGCACTTTAAAACCCGACACTGTGGTGTACAATGCTACCCGGGGTGTTACCGAGAAAATTGGCCACATATACTTTATGAGGGGCAAAAAACAGGAAAATGCTGAAGTTGCCGTGGCGGGAGATATAGTGGCCGTCGCCAAACTCCAGAACACCTACACCAACGACACCCTGTGCGATAAAGACCACCCGATCCTCCTTAAGACTATAGACTTCCCAGAACCGGTGATTTCCTTTGCTGTGGAGCCCAAATCCAAGGGCGATGAAGATAAGATATCTTCCGGCCTTGCAAGGCTTACCGAAGAGGACATGACCTTTAAGGTTACAAAAAACAATGAAACCGGCCAGCTACTGGTTTCCGGCATGGGAGAAATTCACCTGGAAGTGCTGGCAGCGAAACTTGCCAATAAGTTCGGGTCCGAGGTCGTGCTCAGCGTGCCTAAAGTGCCCTACCGGGAGACAATCAGGGGTACTACGAAGGTGGAGGGCAAATACAAGAAACAGACCGGCGGCAGGGGCCAGTACGGCCACGTGTGGATAGAGTTTTCGCCGATAAATTCCGAGGACGATTTCGAGTTTGAAGAAAAGATTTTCGGCGGAGCGGTTCCGAAACAGTACATCCCCGCTGTCGAAAAGGGCATAAGGGAAGCCATGAAAGAAGGCGTGCTGGCCGGTTACCCGGTGGTGGGGTTCAAAGCGGTCCTCTACGACGGTTCCTTCCATCCGGTGGATTCTTCGGAACTGGCTTTCAAGATAGCGGCCTCTATGGCTTTCAAAAAGGGGATTTCCCAGGCGAAACCGGTGCTTTTGGAGCCCATATACGAGCTGGATGTAGTGGTTCCGGAGCATTACATGGGCGAAATCATGGGTGACCTGAACAAGCGCCGGGGACGGATAATGGGCATGGAGCTGAAGGACGGCCTGCAGCACATCAAAGCCCAGGCGCCGCTTTCCGAAATCTTCCGCTACGCCACGGACCTTCGTTCCATGACTCAGGGCAGGGGCTGGTTCTCCGCCGCTTTTAGCCACTACGAGGAAGTCCCGGCCCAGATAGCCGAGAAGATAATAGCTGAGTCAGGCAAAAAACACGTAGAGGATGAATAATATAAAAAGTAAGTAAACGCCCTCCTTTTTCGGTATTTTAAGCGGCCATCAGGGAAAACTTTAAATAACAGACGAAAAAGGAGGGGCGGGCGATGGAAAAAAAGCCGAAAAAACGCTTGGGCCATATCGAGGGAAAATTGGACGCTTTGTACAGGAAAAAGACCGACGATATCATTGAGGACGAACTGGCCGACGACACCATGTTCGGGGAAATAATCCCCAGCCTTATGGGCTGGATGTCGTCCGAAGAACAGGAAGAACGTATGAACACATTGCTGGAGATATCGGAAGAACTAGCGGAAAAGAAGGAAAAAGAGACAAGAAATGATTAAAGAGGGAGCCTCTCCCTCTAATTTTATCTCTTGATAAAATTCCTGCAATTGGTTATAATAAAAACAGAAAAAGTCAAAGATAGTCAAAGTCAAAAACCTGGCTGCGGCAGTGGAGGGAATTTTATGCCCAATCTGGCAGACGTAATAGAGAACTTTATAAAAGCCATGTTTGATGAAGGCAGTAATATCCTGGAGATCCAGAGAAACGAACTCGCCAGCAAGTTCCGCTGTGCACCTTCCCAGATCAACTACGTGCTAACCACCAGGTTTACTCTGGAAAGGGGCTATATCGTCGAAAGCCGCAGGGGAGGCGGCGGATATATACGCATCAAAAAGCTAAAAATAAGAGATGACGAGTTTTTGAGAGAAATTATCGAGTTGGTGGGCGATTCCATATCGAGTTCCAGAGCGGGCGATTTGGTGGAATTCATGCTGGAAGAGGGTATAATTTCCAGAAGAGAGGCGGAACTTTTTAGGGCCGCAATCAACAGAAAAAACCTGGATGTACCGCTGCCTGAGCGGGACAGATTGAGGGCCCGGCTTTTGAAAGCCATGGTTGCGGCTTTGCTGGGCTACGAAGAGAATAAGGGGGCAAGATCGTTATGAAATGCGATGAGTGCAAAAAAAGACCCGCTACAGTGCATATAACTAAAATAGTAAATGGAGAAAAGACTTTTATGCACCTGTGCGAACAGTGTGCCAGGGAAAAGAACATATTCAGCGTTTCCTTCGATTTTGAGGGAGAGCCGCTGTCAATTCAAAAGTTTCTATCTAGCTTTTTCGAGCCGATGATGAGCGAGTTTCGCGAAAAATCCCATCCGCTTTCCTGCGACCGCTGCGGGTTGACCTTTCCGCGATTTACCCAGATAGGCAGGTTCGGGTGCAGCAGCTGCTACGGGGCTTTTAAGGGTCAGCTAGACCCCATGCTGCGGCGCCTTCACGGCAAGACCTACCACGTGGGCAAAGTTCCCAGGAGGACCGGCGGCAGGACGCGCATCAAGAACGAGATAGAAAGGCTCAAAAGAGAGTTGCAGGAAGCCGTTAATGCCGAGGAATATGAGAGGGCGGCCCAGCTCCGGGACAAAATCAGGGAACTTGAACAGAAACTGGGCCGGGATTAACGGAGGTGCGCAAAAATGGCTTTGGAGGAATTACTGGACACCTCGAGAATCGGCTGGATAAATTCCACCGGTTCCGAAGGTGACGTGGTCATCAGCAGCAGGGTCAGGTTAGCCCGGAATTTGAAGGACGTGCCGTTCCCGCACCTCCTTAACGGTTCGCAGGCAGAAGAGGTCATCTACAGGGTCTACGAGGCCTTTACGTCGAACGCGGTGCTGGCGAAAGACGCCAGGCTCTACCTCATGGAAGACCTGTCGGAAACCGAAAAAAATCTGCTGGTAGAGATGCACTTTATAAGCCCGGACCTGGCGAGAGACAATAAGGGCGCAGTGATAATAAGCGGCGACAGGCGCTTAAGCATAATGATCAACGAGGAAGACCACCTGAGAATCCAGTGCGTTTTTCCCGGCCTGGACCCCCAGGAAGCTTATGAGCTCGCAAGCCGCGTGGACGACGTGCTGGAAGAACAACTGGACTTTGCCTTCGACGAGCGGTTAGGGTATCTTACGGCCTGCCCAACCAATGTCGGCACCGGCATCCGCGTGTCGGTTATGATGCACCTGCCGATGCTCACCATGCTGAGACAGGTAGACCGCATGTTTTCGACAGTCGCCCAGCTCGGATTGGTGGTGCGCGGCCTTTACGGCGAGGGAACCGAAGCTTGGGGGAACCTGTACCAGATTTCCAACCAGATAACCCTCGGCAAATCCGAAGAAGACATAATACAGAATGTCCTGAGTGTCGCCGGACAGATAATCGCCAGCGAAAGGCAGGCCAGGAGAAATTTAAAGGGCGAAGATAGATTACGCCTGGAAGACAGGATATTAAGGTCTTACGGGATTCTGACGAATTCCAGACTTATGACCACCCAGGAAGCCATGGCCTTGATATCCGATGTGAGGCTGGGGGTGGACCTGGGCATAATAAAAAACCTAAAACCCGAAGAACTGAACAACCTTTTCATAACTGCCGGGCCTTCGTATATCCAGCAGGTATACAAAAAGGACATGACCCCGCTGGAAAGGGATTTAAACAGGGCAAATTTCTTGAGGGGAAAATTATTGAAGTGAGGTGAACTTTATGAACGGCAAATTTACGGAAAGAGCGCAGAGGGTTATCGCCTATGCCCAGGAAGAAGCGAGGCGCTTGAACCACAATGTGGTGGGAACCGAACACCTGCTTTTGGGGTTGATAAGGGAAGGCGAAGGAGTAGCCGCAAGGGCTCTCCAGAATCTAGGGGTTGAGCTCTCTAAAGTCCGGGAACAGGTTCAAAGGCTCATAGGAGTGGGTCCCTTTGTCGTCCAGGGGCCGATCGGTTACACTCCCAGGGCTAAGAGGGTGCTGGAACTGGCCCTCGATGAATCCCGCAGGTTGAAGCACAACTACGTGGGCACCGAACACATACTCCTCGGCCTCATCAGGGAGGGCGAAGGTGTAGCCGCTCAGGTGCTGGCGAACCTGGGGGTGAGCCTGGAAAGAGCCCGGACCGAGGTGCTGTCCCTGCTGGGTTCCGACGTAAAGGGGCACCCCGGCTTCCGGAAGTCGGGCAACACGCCGACCCTGAACCAGTTCAGCAGGGATCTGACCGAACTTGCCGCCGAGGGCAAGCTGGACCCGGTTATAGGCCGGCAGAAAGAAATAGAGCGGGTAATACAGGTGCTTACCAGGCGGACCAAGAACAACCCGTGCCTTATCGGTGAGCCCGGTGTAGGCAAAACCGCCATAGTGGAGGGGCTAGCCCAGAGGATAGTCGAGGGAGAGGTGCCCGAAATTCTGAAAGATAAGCGGATCGTGAGCCTTGATCTGGCTTCCCTCGTGGCGGGCACCAAGTTCAGGGGAGAGTTTGAAGAAAGGCTCAAAAAGGTGATCAACGAGGTTAAACAGGCGGGCAATGTCATCCTCTTCATAGATGAGATGCACACCATAATCGGAGCCGGAGCCGCCGAGGGGGCCATAGACGCTTCGAATATATTAAAGCCCTCCCTCGCCAGGGGCGAACTGCAGACGATCGGTGCGACCACCCTGGACGAGTACAGGAAGCACGTAGAAAAGGACCCGGCGCTGGAAAGGCGATTCCAGCCCATCATAGTCGAAGAACCTTCGGTGGAAGACACCATTAAGATACTGGAAGGCTTAAGGGACAAGTACGAAGCCCATCACAGGGTGAAAATTTCCGACGAAGCCTTGGTAGCCGCGGCCAAACTTTCGGCCCGATATATCACCGACAGATACCTGCCTGACAAGGCTGTAGACCTTATAGACGAGGCTGCTTCCAGGGTGAGGCTGCAGAGCCTGACAGCGCCTCCGGAGCTCAAGGAACTGGAAGACGAACTGGATGCCGTGCGCAAGGAGAAGGACGCCGCCATCAGGGCCCAGGAATTCGAAAAGGCAGCAAGGCTCCGGGATAAGGAACATGAGATCAAAGCCAAGGTTGACAGCCTGAAAACCCGCTGGCAGCAGGAGAAAAAGCTCGAAAATGCTACGGTGACTGCGGCGGATATAGCAGGGATAGTTTCCAACTGGACCGGCATACCCGTGGAGCGCATGACCGAAGAGGAGTCCGAGCGTCTCCTCAGGATGGAGGAAATCCTACACCAGAGGGTGATAGGCCAGGATGAGGCTGTAGAGGCCGTGGCAAGGGCTATCCGCAGGGCCCGCGCAGGCCTTAAGGACCCCAGGCGGCCGGTAGGCTCCTTTATATTCCTCGGCCCCACCGGTGTCGGCAAAACCGAGCTGGCCAGGGCCCTGGCTGAAGCCATGTTCGGCGATGAGGACGCCATGATAAGGCTGGACATGTCCGAATACATGGAGAAATTCGCCGTTTCCCGCATGATAGGTGCTCCTCCGGGATACGTGGGATACGAGGAGGGCGGTGAACTTACCGAAAAGGTGCGCAGGAAACCTTATTCGGTAATTCTGTTTGACGAGATCGAGAAGGCTCATCCCGACGTTTTCAACATACTGCTGCAGATTCTTGAGGACGGCAGGCTTACCGACGCCCAGGGCAGGACCGTGGACTTCAAAAACACCGTTATAATTATGACCTCCAACGTGGGTGCAAACCTCATCCAGCGGGCCAGGACCCTAGGTTTTACTCCCAGGGACGAAGAGACCAAAAATTACTCCGAGATGAAGGACAGGGTGCTGGAAGAACTGCGGCGCACCTTCAGGCCCGAGTTCATCAACAGGGTAGACGAGATAATAGTTTTCCACCCCCTGAACGAAGAGCACATGAAAAAGATCGTGGATCTGATGCTGAAGCAGGTCAACGAAAGGCTGAAGGAGAACGACATAAGTATCGAGGTATCCGACAGGGCCAAGGAATGGCTAGTGAAGAAGGGATTCGATCCCATGTACGGTGCAAGGCCTTTAAGGAGGGTCATCCAGAAAGAGGTAGAAGACAATCTTTCCGAAGAAATTCTAAAGGGCAATGTATCTCAAGGCGATACGGTACTGGTGGATGTCCAGGATGACAGGTTGACCTTCCATAAGAAGGAAGTGTCCGTGGCAAATACCGGTGAATAACCGGACAAAAGCACAGTTCGGCGGCAAAACACCCGGCGGGCCACGCCGGGTGTTGAACTTTGCCGGCAGTAATATTGAGGGAGGGAGAGGATTTTGAAAAGTAAAAGGCGCTTTGTCTGCCAACAGTGCGGCTTTGAGTCGGTCAAGTGGATGGGCAGATGCCCCGATTGCGGAAGCTGGAACAGCTTTGCGGAAGAGCAGGTAACTCGAAGTGCCGGAGTGTCATTTCTTTCTGAACACCAAAAACCCCTCCTTTTAAGCGAAATAGATTATTCGGAGGAGGAGCGGATAAAGACGGGTCTTTTGGAGCTCGACAGGGTGCTAGGTGGGGGTATCGTTCCCGGCAGCCTGGTGCTGGTGGGTGGAGACCCGGGTATAGGGAAATCCACGCTGATGCTGCAGGCGGCGGCAAAGCTCGGCGCCACCGGGAAAATTGTTCTCTACGTCACCGGCGAAGAATCGGCCAAACAGGTAAAGCTGCGAGCCGAAAGGCTGGGGATTTCCGGCGGGCACCTGTACATAGTAGCGGAAAACAATTTGGATGTAGTGGAAAAGCATGTAAGGGAGCTTTCGCCCCAGGTGGTCATAATAGATTCCATACAGACCGCCTACCTTCCAGAGCTCGAGTCAGCTCCGGGCAGCATCAGCCAGGTAAGGGAAGCCACCCTTCGGCTTCTCAAACTTTCCAAGGAAACGGGCACCGCCGTATTCATAGTGGGACACGTCACCAAAGAGGGGAGTCTCGCGGGCCCCAGGACTTTGGAGCACATGGTCGACTGCGTGCTGTATTTTGAAGGCGAGAGATACCAGTCTTACCGCGTGCTGAGGGCGGTGAAGAACAGATTCGGGTCAACTAACGAGATAGGCATTTTCGAGATGCAGACTTCCGGGCTGGCGGAAGTTGACAGTCCGTCTAAATTCCTGCTTTCGGGCAGGCTCGGAAATTCTCCGGGTTCTGCGGTGGTGTGCACCATGGAAGGTACAAGGCCCCTGCTGGTAGAAGTCCAGGCGCTTACCTGCCCCACCGGATTCAACCTTCCCCGCCGGCAGACTTCAGGTATAGATTACAACAGGGCCGCCCTTCTGATCGCCGTTTTGGAAAAAAAATTAGGGCTTAATCTCGCCCATGAAGACGTTTATATCAATGCGGCCGGCGGGATAAAACTCACCGAACCGGCCGTGGATCTTGCGGTTATCACCGCAATAGTATCGAGTTTTAAGAACAAACCGGTAAGGGATGTGGTGATCATAGGGGAAGTGGGTCTTGCGGGCGAGGTAAGGTCCGTAGGCTACATTGAAAAGAGGGTGAACGAAGCCGCAAAGCTAGGCTTTAAAGAAGCGATAATCCCCTATGACAACATGAGGGATTTAAAAAATACGGTAGGCATCGACATTTCGGGGGTAAAGGAACTGAAAGACGCTATAGAAGCCGCTTTTGATTGATCCGTTGAAAATGTCAGGATAAGCTGTAAATACCAAGGGTGGAGAGCTTTTCGTTTTCTTCAACGAACACGTCGTAGAGATTAAGATCCAGAAGATTACAGAGGGCTGCCAGGTAGAAGAGGTGATTTCCCAGTTCCTGTTCCAGCACTTCCCTGCAGTTGGGGCACAGGTTGCCCTTTAGGTGGGTATTCATGTATGCGCTGAGCTCCTGAAGGCTGATGTCGCTGGGGATTTGCTGTTTTTTGGCGTTGACTTCGACGCAGCCGCAGAGTGTAACGGACTTAGCGATGGCTCGGTTAATGCGGCTTACGGTTTCCTGGAGCTTTGTAAGAACATCTATTATGCTTTTGTGCCTCACAAGGCACTGGGAGACTGTGGCCTGAAATTCATCGCAGATCAGGTCCTTCATTGCTATTCCCCCTATTTATTCTTACAAGTCTTATTATATCCAGGAATTCGTGAATTTGTCAAACTTAAGTAAGAATATAGAGAATAATGTGAAGCCTCCTTTGCAACGCAGTTAAAAAATCCGTTGACATTATTCCGGCATTTATAGTATAATAAAAATTTAACTTGACAATAGAGGTATTTTATGTTAATTTAATATCAGTAAAAAGCTTAGGAGGCCTGCGGGATGTTCAATATAGGAGACAAAGTGGTCTATCCCATGCACGGCGCCGGGATAATAGAGGCGATTGAAGAGAAGGAAATCCTGGGAGAAAAACAGAAATACTACGTGATGAGAATGCCTTTCGGAAACATGAGGGTAATGATCCCCATAAACAGCGTCAAGGAGATAGGCGTCCGTCAGATTGTGAGCGATGAAGAGATAGACCAGGTTTTGAAAATCCTTCGCGGCGAAAAGAGCAAGATGCCCGCTAACTGGAACCATAGATACAGGGCCAATATGGAAAAGATAAAGAGCGGTAACATATTCCAGGTAGCCGAAGTAGTGAGAAACTTGGGCCTGAGAGAGAAGGAAAAGGGCCTTTCCGCCGGAGAGAGAAGGATGTTTGAGAACGCCAAGCAGATCCTCGTAAGCGAAATTGCACTTTCCAAAAATATCGACGAGAAGAGCGCCCATGAAATGATAGAAAATGCGTTAGGATAAGGGCGTTCTTTTTATACCTCCAATTTATGGTAGGTTTTTCTATCCTAATATGGATTTAAGAATAAATATATTATATAATGTGATGTAAGGAAAAACTGGGCTAAAAATCGGCAATACTTTATATAGGAGGTGATAACACAGTGATACACAGAATCATACGTGCTACTCTTACCCTCTTAGGCCTGGCTTTAGGGTATGAAATGACGGTGCTGTTGTTTCGCCTGAACGATTTTCTGAAACTTGCTATTATAAGCGAACCCACCGTTATTGCCGGAAAGGTCATAGGTGCTTTGGTTTTCGCAATAATATTCTATTTATTAAGTCCGAGATTCATATTATGGGGAACAAAGACCAGGGAATGGTTGGAAAGCAAGCTGCAGAAAACTCCGATGCGGGATATACTATACGGGTTTCTGGGCCTACTTATGGGACTTATAATCGCCAACCTGTTTTCAAGGGCGCTGCTCAGCATCCCGTGGATTGGGCCTTACCTTCTCGTGGTGGCCAACGTTGTGCTGGGCTACCTCGGAGCCAGTGTAGCAATAAAGAAACGGGAGGAGCTCTCGGCCCTCATACCCATACCTACCGTACAGAAAAAGCAACCCGCGGCGGCTGCGCCTAACCGGCTAAAGCCCAAGATACTGGATACCAGCGTCATAATCGACGGCCGCATAGCCGATATATGCAAGACCGGTTTTCTGGAAGGACCCATCGTAGTACCTGGTTTCGTGCTGGAGGAACTCAGACATATAGCCGACTCTTCCGATGTGCTCAAGAGGAACCGCGGGCGCAGAGGGCTCGATATACTGAACAGGATGCAGAAGGAAATGAAAATAGACGTAAAGATTTACGAAGGAGATTTTGAGGACATATCCGAGGTGGACAGCAAATTAGTCAAACTCGCTCAGATACTCGACGGTAAAATAATAACCAACGATTTCAACCTGAACAAGGTTGCCGAACTCCATAATGTTCCCGTCTTAAACATAAACGAGCTGGCAAACGCGGTAAAACCCGTAGTACTCCCGGGAGAAGAGATGGTGGTGCAGGTCATTAAAGACGGAAAGGAATCGGGCCAGGGGGTCGCTTATCTCGACGACGGCACAATGATAGTCGTCGATGGAGGTAAAAAGCACATAGGCGAAACCATAGGGGTCATGGTTACCAGTGTGCTGCAGACCGCTGCTGGCAGGATGATCTTCGCCAAGCCGAAATCGATGTAGTACGGGGTGACTTTGATGAAAATTGCGGCGGTGATTGCAGCCGGCGGCAGGGGCAGGCGCATGAACTCTACCTTGAGCAAGCAGTTTCTGATGCTGAAAGGCCGCCCCATTCTCTACTATACCCTCAGTACTTTTGAGAGCCTGGAGGAAATTGGGGAAATAATCCTGGTGGTAGGTCCTTCCGATATTTTTTTGGCCGAACAGGAGGTACTTATCCCTTATTGTTTTAAAAAAGTCAAACTTGTAGAGGGAGGACGGGAACGACAGGACTCCGTTTACAACGGTTTGAGGAGCTGCTCTCCTCAAACCGATATTGTTGTTATACACGATGGTGTGCGGCCTTTCGTGACGAAAACGATGATAAAAAACAGTATCGAAGCTGCTGTAAAATACAGGGCCGTCGGCGTAGGGGTGCCGGTAAAGGACACCATAAAGGTTGTGGACAAGGGGCTCATAATAAATACTCCCGCGAGGAGCACCCTCTGGGCCATCCAGACCCCCCAGACTTTTGAATACAATCTGATTCTGAGAGCCCACGAAGAAGCAAGAAAAAGCGGGTTTTACGGCACCGATGATACGGTTCTGGTGGAACGGCTGGGGTATCCGGTCAGGATGATCGAAGGCGCTTACGAAAACATAAAAATAACTACCCCGGAGGACATGATTGTGGCCGAAGCCTTCATGAACATGGGCTACGGCGATTTCAAGAGGTGATGAAGGATGCGTGTAGGAATAGGTTACGACGCCCACCGCCTGGTGGAGGGAAGAAGGCTCGTGCTGGGCGGTGTGGTAATCCCCTTTGAAAAAGGCCTGCTGGGCCATTCCGATGCGGACGTGCTGGTTCACGCTATTAACGATGCGCTGCTGGGGGCCGCTGCTCTCGGAGACATCGGCACCCACTTCCCCGACACCGATCCCAAATACAAAGACATAAGCAGCATCCTGCTCCTTAAAAAGGTGGGAGAGCTGCTGAAGCGGGAGGGCTTCGGGGTGGTGAACATAGACTCGGTAATATGCGCCGAAAAGCCAAAGCTTTCGCCCTTCATAGAAAAGATGCGGCAGAACATAGCGGAGGCGCTGAATATAGCGAAAGAAAAGGTGAGCGTGAAGGCGACCACAACGGAAGGTATGGGCTTTGAGGGTAGGGGGGAAGGTATTTCAGCCCAGGCTATATGCTTGATTAAAAAATTGTAGAAATGGGAATAAATAAAAGTGAGGATTGAAAACCTCACTTTTTTATTTTGCCTATAAATCTACAGTACGCCGAATTTCGCGAAAAGCGAATACGGGGGAACCAGTTTTTGGGGTGAATCCCGAAAGGGAGGGGCTACCTTTCGGCCCTAACCCGTCAGCTAACCCCGGAGGCGGAGAAAGGAGGGGTAAATTGGCCGGGAAATTTGCCGCGGCTATAATCGCAGCCCTGCTAATGGTTTTTACTGTGGGGCCTGTAAAGGGGAGCGAGACGGCGGCCATGCCTGTCGTTAACGTTAAGTCAAGGCCTGTATGCTATTCGGCCGTGCGGGAAAAGAGTGCGGTCGAAAGGCAGGTAAGTAAGCTGCCGTCGCGCAAAAAGGTGTTTACGGGCAAGGCTTCCTGGTACGGGCCGGGTTTTCACGGCAAAAGGACGGCCAGCGGCCAGGTGTTCAACCAGGAATCGCTAACAGCGGCTCACAGGTACCTGCCTTTTGGAACCAGGGTAAAAGTTACCAATCTGGAAAACGGCAAAAGCGTAGCGGTAGTTATAAATGACCGAGGCCCTTACGTAAAAGGCCGCCACATTGACCTTTCCAAAAAAGCTGCGGAAATGCTCGGAATGATAGAAAGCGGCGTCGTGCCCGTGATGATAGAAATTGAGTAAACCCCACCATTTAAGGTGGGGTTTTAACGTGAAAGGGGAATTGGAATTCCCTTGACTTTAGTCGGAAATTCTATTATCATAAATATAAAAATCAATACGAAAAAACTGTGATGGGGATCGTAGGCCCGAAATCCCTTACAGAGAGAAACCGCCGGCGGCTGAGAGCGGTTTTAAGGAAAGGCGGGACCGAAATTGCACCCCGGAGTTCAGGCCTTGAAATAAAGTAGAGGCCTGCGGCTTAGGCCGTTATCTAAAAGAGCTAAAAATCAGAGTGGGACCGCGGGCCTTTCGCCTCTGCAGAGGTGAAGGGCCTTTTTATTTACACCTAAACAAGCACCAAGAATGAAAGGAGGCAAAAGCAATGTCGTTTTTAAAGACTATCAGGGATGACATAAAAGTGGTGTTCGAGCGGGATCCGGCAGTGAAGAGCGTACTGGAGGTAATACTGTGCTATCCCGGGTTTCACGCCATCCTGATGCACCGCATAGCTCATTTCTTTTATAACAGAAAGCTTTTCCTTATAGCCAGGATCATATCCCAGGTGGCAAGGTTTTTAACGGGCATCGAGATTCACCCCGGTGCTAAAATAGGAAAGGGGTTTTTCATAGACCACGGTATGGGTGTCGTCATCGGCGAGACCACGGAAATAGGCGACAACGTCACCCTTTACCAGGGAGTTACCCTGGGAGGCACCGGCAAGGAGAAGGGCAAAAGACACCCAACCCTTGGTAATAATATAGTCGTAGGTGCCGGGGCCAAAGTCCTGGGCCCGATAAAGATCGGCGACAACTGCAAGATCGGCGCCGGTGCGGTAGTTTTAAAGGATGTACCGCCCAATTGCACCGTGGTGGGTGTGCCCGGGAAGGCCGTCGTAAGGAAGAAAATCGATTTTGCAAGAGAAGACTTTACGAAAGTCGACCTGGACCATCACCTGCTGCCGGACCCGGTGGCCGACATGATGAGAAGCTTGCAGAGAAAGCTGGAAGAACTGGAGAAAAAGATCGACTGGCTTGAGAGGAGGGTGAAGGATGAGGATCTACAACACCCTGACGAGAAGGAAAGAGGAGTTCATACCGCTTAACGGCAACAAAGTGACCATTTACACCTGCGGCCCCACGGTTTACGACTTTTTTCACGTGGGGAACGCCCGGGTGTTCATAACTTTTGATGTTATAAGGAATTATTTAAAGTATAAGGGTTATGAGGTGAAGTTCGTGCAGAACTTCACCGATATAGACGACAAGATGATAAAGAGAGCCAACGAAGAAGGCGTTACGGTCAAAGAGCTGGGGGACAGGTTTATCAAAGAATACTTCAAAGACGCTGACGCTCTCAACATAAAAAGGGCCGACGTGCACCCCAGGGCCACCGAGCACATCGAGGATATCATCGAATTCATAAAGGTTCTTATCGAAAAGGGTTACGCTTACGAGGTGGGAGGGGACGTTTACTTCGCCGCCAGGAAATTCCCGGGTTACGGCAAGCTTTCCGGGCAGAACCTGGAGGAACTGGAGGCCGGAGCCAGGGTGGAGCCCGGAGAGAAAAAGAAGGACCCGATAGATTTCGCCCTCTGGAAAGCCAAAAAGCCGGGGGAGCCTTCCTGGCCCAGCCCATGGGGCGAGGGAAGGCCCGGGTGGCACATCGAGTGCTCGGCAATGGCCATGAAACACCTGGGAGAAACTATTGACATCCACGGCGGTGGACCGGACCTCATATTCCCCCACCACGAAAACGAGGTGGCCCAGAGCGAAGCCTTCACCGGCAAACCCTTTGCCAGGTTCTTTATGCACGTCGGTTACCTTAATATAAACAACGAGAAGATGTCCAAGTCTTTAGGAAATTTTTTCACGGTCAGGGATATACTGAAGGAATACAATCCGGAAGTGCTGAGGTTTCTGATGCTTTCCTCCCACTACAGAAGCCCCATAAATTTCAGCCGGGAGCTCTTGGATCAATCAAAGAGCGCCCTGGAGCGCCTTTATAACGCCCTTTACGCCATGGAGCACCTGGAAAACGCAGCCCCCGAACGGCCGTTGAACGGCGAAGAGGAGGAGTATTTAAGGAGACAGCTTGAAAACAAAAATAAATTCAAAGATGCTATGGACGACGACTTCAACACCGCGGGAGCAATAGCGGTGCTCTTCGACATGATCAGGGAATTCAACGTCAGCCTGAACGAAAATTCTTCACGGGAAGCGGTGAAGAAGACCAAGGAGATGGTTTTGGAACTGGGCGGAGTGCTGGGGTTCTTCTCGAAATTCGAGCCGGTGCTCCTGGACGAGGAGATCGAGCAAAAGATAAAGGAAAGGGAGGAGGCCAGAAAGGCGAAAAACTACGCCTTGGCCGATAAAATAAGGGATGAGCTGAGGGCCAGGGGCATTATCCTGGAAGATACCCCCGCCGGCGTGCGCTGGAAGCGGGTATGATTGGAGTGATACACTGATGGAAGGCAAAAAATTAGATGTGTCAGCACTTTCTTCGCTGGCACTGGCTTTTGTGGGCGATGCGGTTTTCAACCTTTTTATTAGGACCATGCTGGTGGGGAACGGTAAAAAGGTGAGGGATCTGCACCACGAGGCGGTCAAATACGTGAGGGCTTCGGCTCAGGCCGAAGCCCTCAAAAAACTGGAAGAGTATCTTACCCCTGAAGAAAAGGATGTGGTCCGTAAGGCTCGCAATGCCAAAGTGAATACGGTCCCCAAGAACGCCGACATTATGGATTACCATTACAGCACCGGGTTCGAGGCGCTCCTGGGCTACCTTTACCTCACCGGGCAAAACGACAGGCTGAACAGGATACTGATGGCGTCCTTCGAGCTGGTCAATTCCGGACGGGATACCGGCCGCAGCTGAGTTCTCCCTCCGGGCAATACCCCGTGGCTTCGCAGGGAGCCCCGGCCTTTTTGAAGAGGTTCGGGGCTATTTTCTTTACCTCGGCCAGCATCATCCGCGCAAGTTCCCTTATCTCCGTCTGGGCCCTCTCGCAGCAGCGAAGGTTGAAGAAATTATACAGGCTCCTGACGTTCATGGTCACCACGAGATTTGTACGGGTTCCCATCGGCAGCACGTATCGGGCATCCTCCCTGTCGATCCCCATTTTCACCATCGCGAGGTAGCTCTTCTTGCAGGTTTCCAGGGCGTCTATGTAGACCAAAAGGGCCTCCGGATTGTTCGCGACGGCTTGGGGGAGCACACAGTAATAGCGATAGGCGATGTAATCTTCCGCCTGCTTTTTTATGCCGCTGAAAAAGTCCGCCGACCTTGTGCAAAGTTCCACCAACTTTTCGCGCAAAAAGAGAGAACCGGCAAAATCAACTCCACCGTAGATGTGGAGGCAGAAGTCCACCGCATCCTTTCCCGAAAGCAGGAGCCTTTCGCCCTCGGCCGTAAATTTAAAGGGGGTGCGGGCTAGAATCGAGGAAAACGTTCCGGGAAAGGATATCGTAAAGCTGCCGTTGGATATTTCTCCCGCCGCGTCGAAAATGCCTCTGACGTAGTGGGAGAGGTTTTCTTCGGGGATTTCTTCGGGAAGGGCCGGTAAAACGCCGGATTCCTCTATAAAGCTCTTATAAAGAGCTTTTTCCCCGCCGGCGTAAAGAAAGCCCTTCAGGTAGGTTTCGTTTTCCGATTTGAGCTTTGCCGCTTCTGTTTCATCTTCTTTTTTGAGTTCTTCCTTAAAGGGATTGTTATACCTCAGGCTCTGGACCGAGTAAGACGCTATCCGGTGGCGGGTGAGCTGGGCTAGCAGCGTGCGGCTGACACCCTCGATGGCGAAGGTGAAGGTTACGTGTTCGGTGGGGGACATGTGTCCCATGTCCATCAATTTCTGTATAAAAGAAGATATCTTTTCCTCGGTCAGGTTTTCCATGATCTCGCAGGCCCCTGCGTTGGAATAGCATAAGCGGGCCGCGGCGGCTACGGTTTTTTCCGGTTCGGGAGTATGGGTTAAAACTTTTACCCTCATGATTACTCGCCTCCTTGACTTTTAAGGCAAATTTAAATATCATTGGTACAAGCCTTTTAACTCAATTATATCATCAAATTCCGGGGAGGGATAGTGATTCTGGAAGATAAAAATGAGGCCAGAATAGAGGGCAGAAATGCCGTGCTGGAAGCCCTTTCGGCCAGCATGCCTTTAAATAAAATCTATATAAAAAAAGGGGAAAGGCACGGGGTTATGCAGAAGATAAGGGAGCTTGCAAGAAGCTCCGGTATACCGGTGGTCGAGCTTGACCCGAAGAGTTTCGAGCACATGGCCCGGACCCGAAACCCTCAGGGTGTTATCGCCCTGTCTTCCCCGAAGGAATACGTCTCGGTGGACGACATCCTTGAAACGGCGGAACGGCGCCGGGAAGCTCCTTTCGTCTTCGTGCTAAACGAGATCACCGACCCCCAGAATCTGGGCAGCATCCTGCGCACAGCCGACTGCCTGGGGGTCCACGGCGTGATCATCCCGAAGAGAAGGGCCTGCGGAGTAACGCCGGCCGTGGTAAAGGTGTCGGAAGGGGCTGCCGGGTACGTAAATGTGGCAAGGGTCACCAATATCGCCTCAACCCTGGAATGCCTCAAAGAAAAGGGGTTGTGGGTGGTGGGGGCTGACATGGACGGTGAACCCTACCACCGGGTGGACCTGACCGGACCAGTAGCTCTGGTCATCGGGGGAGAAGACAAAGGGCTGGGCAGGCTGGTCAGAGAAAAGTGCGACCTTTTGGTTAAGCTTCCCATGCGGGGTCATGTGCCTTCACTGAATGCCGCAGTAGCCGCTGCTGTCCTCGGATACGAAATTTTGAGGCAAAGGGAAGGAAGGCATGACTGAAAAATATGAGGAATATTTATTTGTAGACGGCTATAATGTCATAAATGCCTGGCCTGAGCTCGTTGAGGCAAAGAGCCTGAACCTGGAGGCCGCCAGGGAAAAACTGATAGACATTATGGCCGATTATGCGGCTCAGACGGGGATAAATGTCATCATAGTATTCGACGCCCACCAGGTAGAAGGAGGTAGGCGCATCATCTACCGCGTAAACGGCGTGGAGGTAGTCTTTACCAAAGAAGGGGAAACCGCCGACAACTATATAGAAAAAACGGTGGATTCCATGTCCATGGGACAGAGGGTAAGGGTTGCCACCTCCGACTGGATAGAACAGCAAATAGTCATGGGCCGCGGCGCTATCCGCGTTTCCGCCAGGGAGCTGCACCAGGAAATAAAGGACCTGATCGAAAAAAGGAGGAAGCAGGAGGAAAGGCGCCGGCTGGAAAGGCATACCCTGGAGGAAAGGATAGACAAGAAGATATGGAGCCAGATCATTGAGCGCCTAAAAAACGGCGGGGGAGCTTGACTACTCGGAATCCTATGAGATATAATGAATTACGTGGGTTTATTTCGGCAGGGGGCGATAGTGTGAATGCGGGGCTTCATAAAAACGACTACGCTTACTATGAGGACATGCAGGACGAAGAGGTAGTATACGAAGCCAGGAGAGGCAGCCGGGAAGCTCTGGAATACCTGATCAATAAATATAAAAATTTTGTCAAGTCCAAGGCCAGATCCTATTTCCTGATCGGTGCAGATAAAGAAGACATTATCCAGGAAGGTATGATCGGCCTTTATAAAGCGATCAGGGATTTCAACCCCGATAAGCTATCGTCTTTCAAGGCCTTTGCGGAGCTCTGCATAACCAGGCAGATCATCACGGCCATTAAAACTGCCACCCGCCAAAAGCACATTCCGCTAAATTCGTACATTTCCCTGAATAAGCCGATTTACGACGAAGACTCGGAGAGGACGCTGCTGGATGTGCTTTCCGAGGTGAAGATCACCGACCCGGAGGAACTCATAATCAGTAGGGAAGAAGTTGAGGACATAGAAGGCAAAATGGGCGAAATCCTGAGCAAGCTGGAGTGGGAAGTGCTCATATCCTACCTGAACGGCAAGTCTTACCAGGAGATCGCCAAGGAATTGAGGAGGCATGTAAAGTCCATCGACAACGCCCTGCAGAGGGTCAAGAGGAAGCTGGAAAAATACCTAGAAGTAAGGGATATTTAGGAAGAAAAAAACTATTGACCAAAACGATTTTTATTTTTATAATATATAGAGCAAGATTAATGGAGAGATACCCAAGCTGGCCAAAGGGGGCAGACTGTAAATCTGCTGGCGATGCCTTCGGTGGTTCGAATCCACCTCTCTCCACCATACCTGCGGGAATAGCTCAGATGGCAGAGCACCAGCCTTCCAAGCTGGGTGTCGCGGGTTCAAATCCCGTTTCCCGCTCCAAAAAAATAACGTCGCGGGGTGGAGCAGTCTGGTAGCTCGTCGGGCTCATAACCCGAAGGCCGCTGGTTCAAATCCAGCCCCCGCCACCATAGTGCCCACGTAGCTCAGTCGGCAGAGCGTCGCCTTGGTAAGGCGGAGGTCACCGGTTCGATCCCGGTCGTGGGCTCCATTTTTGTATTGAAACTATTTGAAAATTGGATTTTATTTGGTTATAATATAGTGGACGAGTATTTTTTTATATTTTATTCTACATAATTAAGACGTGCTATGAAAAGTCAATAGGCTAGAGCAAAAATTTCTTGACAATCACATAGAAATTCTGTTCACGCATTTTTGCCGGGAGGAGACCATTGATAATCCGGGTCATACGGCCGGTTATCCTTCCAGAGAGAGTAGATCAGGTGAACAAGTTTTCTTGCAACGGCTCCTGTAGCAACATTCGAGTGCTTTCCCTGGCTGCGTTTTTGCTCATAATAAGCCCTCAACTCCGGGTTAAAACGGCGGGCTGAAACAGCGGCTAACCACAAGCTGTTTCTTAAAACAGGGGAACCGCGTTTAGACATACGGTTACGAGTACCCTCAAACAATCCTGAAGCCCTGACTGTAGCATCTAAACCGGCATAAGCTACGAGAGCCCGGGGGTTAGGGAAACGAGAAATATCACCTATCTCACCGATAATTGCGGCAGCCAGGACAGGGCCAATACCTGGAATAGTTTCAATTACGTGGCGATAAGGGGTATCCTTACTAGGACGAAGCTCCTCCATAACCTCGTTAATTGCATCTTCAATAACCTTTATCTGTTCTTCAATAAATTCAATTTGCTCAACCAACAAACGAAGCTGTAATGTGAAAGCGTCTAAAGCCATTGTGATACCGAAGGTCCCCTTAGCCAGAGATTGAATCTTTTTAGCTCTTTCTTCACCGAACCGACCGCGGGAATGTTCTTTCAGGAAAGCAGATAACTCTGAAAGGTCCACTTCGGCTAATTCTTCCGGCTCCGGGTAAGATTTAAGCAGCTCCCTTGAAGTCCGGATAAACACATCGGAGAAGCAGTCTGGGTATTCAGGGAAAATCCTATCCAAAATACCAAGCACCCTGTTCTTAAGGCCACCGACCTGGCGTACGAACTCAAAGCGGAGTCGGGAGAGCGACTGCAATTTGAGGGTTGTTTCGGAAGGGAGTCTGGTCTCGGGGGCTCTTCCCAATCGCAGCAAGTCAGCAAGGAGCAGAGCATCTTTTTGGTCGGTTTTAGTTTTACGCACATAGAGATTCCGCAAAGCATCCGACTGAATGGGATTGATGACATGAAGTTCAAATCCCTGGTTAGTGAGGTAGCAGTAGATAGGGAGCCAGTAATGGCCGGTGGCCTCTAAGCAGAACTTTACGTCATCAGGCTTTAAACCGAGTCTTTCCAATGCCTGCAAAAGCTTATTCATCCCTTTATGGTTATTGTCTAGATGCATCTTTAAGACTATATCACCGGAGTCGTTTACGAGGCATACTTCGTGACTGTGTTTAGCCACATCAATACCGCCATAGAACATGATTTACATCCTCGCTTTCACTGAATTAGGCAGGGTTCCCGCAATCCTCTATAAGTCTCAACCTTGCGCGTAACTCGAGGCATGCAGCAAGCTACATCCGCAACGTGCTCATTCGAGACATCTCATAGAGGAGGGGCTTCACTCTTAATTTCGGGACAGCGAAAGAGCTTCCCAAGGAGGAAGATCGAAGTCCCCTGCCGCTACGAGAAATATTAGCTAAGTTTTATCAGAATTCCTGTGTGGTTGTCAAAAAACTTTGAATGACCCTTAATTACATTATTAAAGCTAACTATATTGTACAAGGAGGAAACACGATGGCAAAGCAAAAATTTGAGAGGACGAAGCCTCACGTTAACGTAGGTACGATAGGCCACGTAGACCACGGAAAGACCACATTAACGGCAGCGATTACCCGAACCCTTTCCAGCTCGGGGCTTGCCAACTTCGTAGCATACGACCAGATAGACAAAGCTCCCGAAGAGAGGGAACGCGGAATAACAATAGCCACGGCTCACGTGGAATACGAGACTGAAAAGAGGCACTACGCCCACGTGGACTGCCCGGGCCACGCCGACTACGTAAAGAACATGATTACCGGAGCCGCCCAGATGGACGGAGCCATCCTGGTAGTATCGGCAGCGGACGGCCCCATGCCCCAGACCAGGGAACACATACTGCTTGCCAGGCAGGTAGGCGTACCCTACATCGTAGTATTCATGAACAAAGTAGACATGGTAGACGACCCAGAACTTTTAGAACTGGTCGAAATGGAAGTAAGGGAACTCTTGTCCTCCTACGAATTCCCGGGCGACGAGATACCCGTAGTGGCGGGTTCTGCATTAAAGGCTCTGGAATGCGGATGCGGTAAGAGGGAATGCGAATGGTGCGGCAAGATATGGCAGCTCATGGACGCTGTAGACGAATATATACCGACACCGGAGCGCGACGCCGACAAACCCTTCCTCATGCCGGTTGAAGACGTATTCACCATAACCGGGCGCGGCACCGTAGTGACCGGAAGAGTAGAGAGGGGCACCCTGAAAGTAGGCGACGAAGTAGAGATAGTAGGATTGGCTCCTGAGAAGAAGAAGACCGTAGTGACCGGTGTAGAGATGTTCAGGAAGATCCTGGACCAGGCGGTAGCAGGAGACAACATCGGAGCACTCTTGAGAGGCGTAGACAGGGACGAAGTAGAAAGGGGTATGGTAATAGCCAAACCCGGATCCATACATCCGCACACCAAATTCAAGGGCCAGGTATACGTATTGAAGAAGGAAGAAGGGGGAAGGCACACACCGTTTTTCAACGGATACAGGCCGCAGTTCTACTTCAGGACGACCGACGTAACTGGAGTAATAAAGCTGCCCGAGGGCACCGAGATGGTCATGCCTGGTGACAACGTAGTAATGGAGATCGAGCTTATAGCTCCCATAGCGATAGAAGAAGGCCTTCGCTTTGCTATCCGCGAGGGTGGCAGGACCGTAGGGGCCGGTGTGGTGACCGAGATAATCGAATAAAGGAACAAAACGGGGGAATCGGGAGATTCCCCTTAATTTTTGCCTTTTTATTGACAATAAAGACGAATTATGATAAATTGATTTAAGTGACTTACTATATACTCCGAATGCACTGAGCTTAAAGGGGTAGGAGGTGTCCGGATGAGAGTTAACGTAGTGCTGGAGTGCACCGAATGCAAGCACAGGAATTACCACACCGAAAAGAATAAGAAAAACGACCCGGATCGACTTGAACTCAGAAAGTACTGCAAGTTCTGCGGGCGTCACACCCTGCACAAAGAGACGAAATAGAAATAAATGATTCCTTTTGAGGGGGATAATGCTTAATGGCAGCCGGCGGCGAAGGTTTCTTAAAAAGAAGCAGCAGATTTTTTAAAGAAGTCAGGTCGGAACTGAAAAAGGTAACCTGGCCTACCAGGGATGAACTGGTGTCATACACGATCGTTGTACTTGTATCCGTAGCCCTGGTTAGCGGTTTTATATGGATAGTTGACAGCATTCTGATGAATGTTCTGAAGACGATTCTCCGATAAGGGAGGGCAGGGGTTTTACCCCTTGTAAAATATGTCTAAAAACTGGTACGTAATCCATACTTATTCCGGTTACGAAAACAAGGTAAAGGCAAACCTGGAAAAGCGCGTGGAATCCATGGGAATGCAGGACAAGATCTTCCGGGTGCTGGTCCCCGTGGAGGAAGAAGTTGAGATAAAAAACGGGAAGAAGAAGGTAACCCAGCGCAAGATATTTCCGGGATACGTCCTTGTGGAAATGATAGTTACCGACGATTCCTGGCACGTGGTTAGGAACACCCCCGGTGTCACGGGCTTTGTAGGTACCGGGAATAAACCCATTCCGCTGCAGGAATCGGAAATAAAAGCGATTTTGAAGCAGATGGGTATAGAGGAGCCCAAACCGAAGCTCGACATTGATGTCGACCAGAATGTAAAAGTCGTTTCCGGACCTTTCGAAAACTTTGTAGGCAAGGTGCTCGAGATAAACCATGAAAAACAGAAAGTAAAGGTCCTTATATCCATGTTTGGGCGGGAAACACCTATCGAGCTTGACTTTAACCAGGTGGAAAAAATATAATATTTGCGAGGAGGTGCAAATATGGCCAAAAAGGTAATAGCAGTGGTAAAACTCCAGATCCCAGCTGGAAAAGCCACACCTGCTCCTCCGGTAGGTCCTGCCCTGGGTCCGACGGGTATCAACATAATGAACTTCTGCAAGGAGTTCAACGAGAAAACCGCAGCTCAGGCCGGTCTTATTATTCCGGTGGAGTTGACAGTATACCAGGATAGATCTTTCAGCTTTGTACTCAAGACACCGCCGGCATCGGTGCTGCTCATGAAAGCCGCCGGTGTTGAGAAGGGTTCGGGAGAACCCAACAAGAACAAGGTAGGCAAGGTTACCAAGAAGGACATAAGGGAAATTGCCGAGCTGAAGATGAAGGATCTGAATGCCGCCAGCCTCGAAGCGGCCATGAGGATGATAGAGGGTACAGCCCGCAGCATGGGAATTACCGTGGTCGACTGAGGACTATTGGTAAGGACTGGGTGGGAGGAATTTTATTTCCGACACTACCACAGGAGGGAGAAAAATGCCAAAGAGAAGCAAGAGCTATCTAGAAGCGTTGAAGTTAGTGGACAGGACCAGGCTCTATGAACCCAAGGAAGCCATAGAACTGGCCCTCCAGACCGCTAATAAGAAATTCGACGAGACCATCGAAGTAGCCGTAAGGCTGGGCGTTGACCCGCGCCATGCCGACCAGCAGGTGAGGAGCACGGTAGTGCTTCCCCACGGTACGGGCAAAACCGTCCGAGTGCTGGTGTTTGCAAAGGGCGATAAGGCAACGGAAGCCGAGCAAGCAGGCGCAGACTACGTAGGTGCTGAAGACCTGATTGCCAAAATCGAAGGCGGATTTCTGGATTTCGATGTAGCTGTAGCTACGCCCGACATGATGGGCGCCGTGGGTAAATTGGGCCGCATACTGGGTCCGAAGGGTCTGATGCCCAACCCCAAAGCCGGAACCGTTACCTTCGATGTAGCCAAGGCCGTAAAGGAGATAAAGGCCGGTAAGATCGAATACCGCGTCGACAAAACCGGTATAGTTCACGCTCCCATAGGAAAGAAATCTTTCGGTCCCGATAAATTGCTGGATAACTTCACGGCTCTGATGGAGTCCATAATCAAAGCGAAACCCGCCGCTGCCAAAGGAACGTATATAAAGAGCGTGGTAATCTCCAGTACCATGGGTCCGGGGATTAAAATAAATCCGTTGAAAGTAGTTGAGAAAAAGTAATTAAATAATTTATTTCACCGCCTGTGGTGAGTTTGCGGTGAAATAAAGAATCCATTCGCTGCAGACAGTAGGTGCTGGAAGGCTTAATATCCTACCGAGGCGAAGGCAATGTATCAAGTGGGAATACAAGGCCTTTCTGTACCTCTGCAGGAAGGCCTTTTAAGTTTGCTTAAGGAGGTGAGAAGGTGGGAACCAGGGAGGAAAAACAGCAGCTGGTTGCTGAGCTGAAGGATAAGTTCAGCAGGGCTAGAGCAGCCATATTGACCGACTACAAAGGCCTCAATGTGGCGGAGATCACCGAGCTTCGCAGAAAGCTGAGAGAACAGGGCGTCGAATACAAGGTAGTAAAAAACACCCTCACCAAAATTGCTGTAAAGGACTTTGAATACAACCTGGATGAGTACTTAGAGGGTCCTACGGCAGTGGCTTTCGGCTTCGACGACCCTGTTGCTCCGGCCAAGGTACTGGTGGATTTCGCCAAAGACCATAAGCAGCTGGAGATAAAGGGCGGCGTCGTGGAAGGCCGGGTGGCCGACAAGGCCATGATAGAGCAACTGGCAAAGCTTCCCCGGAAGGAGGAACTCATTGCCAAAGCCGTGGGAGCCGTCCAGTCGCCCCTCTACGGCATCGTCTGGGTGCTGCAGGGGCCCATTCTCGACCTGGTATACACTCTGCAGGCCATTCAGGACAAAAAGGCGTCTTAATCACTTTGAAAACGATTCACTGCAGGGCTTCATGCGGTCAGCGTAGCAGACGGTCGCAGACCGCTGCCTGACGGTAAGCGGAAGGTTTTGCAGTGAGTCGAGGAAACGACAAATAAAAAATTTTTAAGGAGGATGTAAAAAAATGACAAAAGATGAAATCATTGCTGCTATAGAGAATATGACCGTTTTAGAGCTTTCCGAACTGGTGAAAGCCCTTCAAGAGAAATTCGGTGTGACCGCCGCCGCTCCGGTGGCCGTGGCTGCCGGTCCTGCTGCTCCCGGCGCTGCTGAGGCTGCAGCTCCCGAGCAGACCGAATTTGACGTGATCCTGGCCAACCCCGGCGCTGAAAAGATCAAGGTAATCAAGGTTGTAAGAGAGCTCACAGGCCTCGGGCTGAAGGAAGCCAAGGACCTGGTAGACGGAGCTCCGAAACCAATAAAGGAAAAGGTCAGCAAGGAAGAAGCCGAGCAGATCAAAGCGAAACTTGCCGAAGTCGGCGCTACTGTCGAGATAAAATAAGAGGTCTAAAAATTGCGGGCGCGTCCCTGGGGCGTGCCCGCGGCGCTTTTTAACGAAACTCTTGACGAAAGAAGTTTTTTATTATAAAATATAAAATGCATTGCGAATTACGACGCGGGGTGGAGCAGTCTGGTAGCTCGTCGGGCTCATAACCCGAAGGTCGCTGGTTCAAATCCAGCCCCCGCCACCAAAGTGAAAATACGGCGGCGTAGCTCAGGTGGCTAGAGCATGCGGTTCATACCCGCAGTGTCCGGGGTTCAAATCCCTGCGCCGCTACCAGAAGTGGCCCTGTGGTCAAGTGGTTAAGACACCGCTCTTTCAAGGCGGTAACAGGGGTTCGACTCCCCTCAGGGTCACCATTTTATTTTTACGACCAAAAAAAGTCGCAGGTTGCGACTTTTATTTTTTTTTGTCTAACGATTTTTTTGCTCGACATCATCATATTGACAATTTTTGTTATTATCAGGGTGTATAATAAAGCCTACCAGAAAGTGAGGTAGGTGATCGAATTGATAAGTAAGACACGTTTAAACAGACCCGGACTTGCCGTCCCGCTTTTGTCTTTTACTCCCGACAGCTTCCTGGTTCACCTCGTAGCCTTTATCTTCGGGAGGGCGCCGGTCATGGGCATTTACCCCCTGGGGATTTCAATAACGGCTGCGGCCGCATTGTACCGCGGCAGGTTTTTTTCGGTAGGGCTGGCGGCTCTTTTCGGCAACCTGACCGCTACCCGTGACTTGACAGCGGGAAGGTATGCGGCGGCAATGATCCTTTTTGCAGTGATTTACTATACGTTTGAAAAGTGGGTCGTCAATAAGAACCTTCTGATCGGCGGCAGTATTTTGGTATCTTACATGGTTCCGGGGTTTTTAATTTTATCTATAAAAGGGACGAGCTTCTACGATTATTTTCTGGTTTTCATTGAAGCGGCGCTGGCCCTGGTAATGACCTATATAATACCCTTCGGCCTTCCCGGCGTATTCAAGACCCGGACAACGAGGATAGAAAGGAGCCTGTGCCTCATACTAATGACGGGTGCCATCCTCAGATTCGTGGGCCTCTGGGAACCGTACGGCACCGGTATAAAGGAATTCCTGAGTGTCCTCGTTATCCTGGTCGCGGCCTTTGCGACAGGTTCCGGAGCCGGGGCCGCGGCGGGTGCCGTAATAGGGATGATCGGATCTCCTGCTGGGGTGGCGCCCTGGTCTAGTGGAATCATGGCGTTTGCCGGGCTTGTAGCAGGAGCTTTTCACAGGCTGGGCAAATACGGTACAATAGCGGGATTTGTGATGGGATACCTGATTTTAAACCTTTACGCAGGCTCTATTGGAAAAGTGGCAATTCAAGTTTCTTCGATGGTTTTGGCTCTTGCAGCTTTCGCTCTGCTGCCGTCCGGTATCTTGAGAAAGGTTACCGAGTACTTTTCGAGCGATAGCAGCGAAGAGGACCTGATTTACAGGCACGAAATGTTCAGGGACAGGCTTTACGAGCTTGCCAGGCTTTTTGAAGACATGGCGGCGGCTTTCACCCTCCCGCTGAAGGAGGAAAACCGCCAGGGGTATTTTACGAGGGTTTACCAAAAGGCTAAAGGCGAAATATGTACCGACTGCGGGCTTCAGAAGACGTGCTGGGAAAGGGAGTTCAAGGCCACGGTCCGGGCTTTTTATGAAATGATGAGGAGCGAGGAAGACCCCTCGCGCGAAGGTCTGCCCAAGTTTTTCAAAGGTCGCTGCGGGAGGACCGAGGAAATAAGGAAACTGATAAGAGACATGAACTTTTTAAGGAGCCTGGAACTCCAGATGGATTCCATAGTAAAGCGCCACCAGGAGATCATTCTTAAAAAGTACAGAGAAACGGCCGGGGTTGTAAGAGCGCTGGCCGACGGAGCTTTCCCCGAGAATGCCGGCGACGGCGTAGAAGAAAAGATAAAACACAGGCTTTCGGAAATGGGTATAAGAGTCGAACACGTATACAGTGTAAAGCAGGCGGACAGGTTGCAGATCAATATAGTCAAGGGACCCTGTATAAGCGGCCGCCAGTGCGAGAGCGACATACCCTCCTGCGTGGCTGAGGCCTTAGGTACCGACGCGGCGGTCAAAATTGTAGACTGTCCGCTTAGAAGCGGGAGCACCAGGTGCAGACTTAAAGCGGTGCCCGCAGGCAGCTACAGGGTGAGCGTAGGAGTAGTCAGCGTTCCCAAAGAAAGTGCCGAAGTTTCGGGCGACAGCTTCTCGTTTATGGAACTGGATGACGGTAAATTTATGCTCGCCATTAGCGATGGAATGGGGGTGGGGGAAAAGGCCAGGAAGGAGAGCGAGCGAACTCTTTCCATCCTGGAAGAGCTTCTGGAAGCCGGCTACGACCATAAGACAGCCCTGGACATTCTGAATTCGGCGATGCAGATAGCAAGGAACGACGATACTTTTTCCACCCTGGATCTTGCTCTGATAGACATGTATTCGGGTCAGGTGGAGTTCATAAAAGCCGGGGCGGTGACCGGGTTCATCAAGCGGGGTAAGCTGGTGGATACTGTAAGAGGGGGTTCGCTGCCCGTCGGGATTGTCGACAGCATAACGGCGAGCACCGTGAAAAAGCGCCTCAAACCGGGTGATATGATTGTGCTGTTAAGCGACGGCGCGCTGGATTCCTTCTCAGACGGAGACGATAAGGAAGCCGAGATGATGGAATTCCTGGCGTCGACCAACACCACCAACCCTCAGGAACTCGCCAACAGGATACTGGAAAAGGTGAGGGAAAAGAGAAAAACCGTAAGGGATGACATGACGGTGCTGGTGGGCCGGATATGGCACCAGCAGTACCGGTAGGGCCGCAAGGCCCTTTCATTTTGTTTGCGCCGGTGGCTTGTGTTTGAAGGGCGGTTCTGATATCATTTAAAATAACGGATTCACAAATTTAAAGGGCAGGTAAAGAGCTTTCTCCTGCTGTTAATTTCATGGTGGGTAGTATGGACATTATCAGCGTCTTTAAGGATACTGTCGATAAATACGGCATGCTGCAAAAAGGAGACAAGGTGCTGGTCGGTGTTTCGGGAGGGCCGGATTCGGTGTGCCTCCTGCACCTTTTACTCCGCCACCGGGAAGAGTTCGGCATAAGCCTTGCGGTGGCGCATCTCAACCACTGCTTTCGCGGTCAAGAGTCGGATGAAGATGAAACCTTTGTGAGGGACCTGGCCGGTCAGTGGGGGCTGCCGTTTTACGGGGAAAAGGTGGACGTGCCCGCCTATATAAAAAAGACCGGGCTGTCGCCTGAAGATGCAGCCCGGCGGGTTAGGTACGCCTTTTTCGAAAGGGTCAGGAGGGAAACCGGGGCCGGAAAGGTGGCGCTGGCCCACAATAGCAACGACCGCGAGGAGACCGTGCTCATGAACATATTCAGAGGCACGGGTTTGGAGGGGCTGGTGGGGATAGAGGCCGTAAGAGACCACTACATCCGGCCTCTTATTGAAGTGGAGAGGGACTCCATAGAGGACTACCTGAAGCGGGAAGGAATTCCTTACCGGATTGACAGCACCAACCTTCAAACTTTTTACTACAGGAATAAGCTGAGGCTGGAGTTGATCCCGTTGATAAAAAGGGAGTACTGCCCCCACCTTTCGGCCGCGCTGAAAAGGCTTTCCGAAATCGCGTCCGTAGACATTTCCCTCCTGGGGAAACTGACGGATGAGGCCTTTGCCAGGGTGGTCAGGGCAATGCCGGACGGGGTGATGATAGACACAAAGAAATTTAATGAGCTTCACGAAGCCCTCAAATACAGGGTGGTGAGAAAGGCCGTGGAGCGAATTCTGGGGGACCTGAGAGATTTTGAATACAGGCACGCCAGAATGACCGTGGAATTTATCGCGGAAAAACCAACCGGTAGCAGGCTCGATCTTCCCGGCGGCCTTACAGGAGTAAAAAGTTACGAATGCTTTTACATTTACAGGGGCGATCCCCCGGTAGCGGCCGATTTTTATTACGAACTTCCGGTGCCGGGGAAAATAGATGTTCCTGAAGCGGGAGTTACCATTACCTCCCGAATTGTAGAAAGAGATGTATATACTTCCTTTAAAACCAGTCCCTTGAAGGCATATCTGGATTATGATAAAATAAAAGGTAATTTAGCCGTGAGGAAGCGGCGACCGGGAGACCGGTTCATCCCCTTCGGGAGCCGGTTTTCAAAGAAGCTCCAAGACTTTTTTGTGGATAACAAAGTACCCGCCGGCGAGAGGGACCGGGTGCCTATTGTCGTAGCGGGAGACCGGATACTCTGGGTCGGCGGCATGAGAATCGACGACAGGTTCAAGGTCACCGGGGATACCAAAAAAATCCTGGTGCTGGAAATACAAAGAAAAAACGGGGGTCAGGAGGAGTCGACGTGTTAGAAGACATAAAGGAAATATTGATAACGGAGGAAGAAATAAAAAACAAACTCAGGGAGCTCGGGGAAAAAATAACCCGGGATTACAAAGACAAGGACAATGTGCTCGTAGTGGGAGTTTTAAAGGGAGCGGTGCTTTTCATAGCGGACCTGATAAGGCACATACAGCTCCCGGTTCAGCTGGATTTCATGGCGGTCTCCAGCTACGGCGCTTCAACCAAGTCTTCGGGAGTTGTTAGAATATTAAAGGATCTGGATGAGGAGGTCGAAGGCAAACACATTCTCATAGTAGAGGACATCATCGATTCAGGTCTTACCCTGAGTTACCTTTACAGCATGCTTAAGTCCAGGAAACCCGCCAGCATAAAAATCTGCACGCTGCTCGACAAGCCCAGCAGGCGCAAGGTGGATATAGAGGTGGACTACCTGGGCTTTGAGATACCCGACCTTTTCGTTGTAGGATACGGCCTTGATTACAACGAAAAATACAGGAACCTCCCGTTTATAGGAATTTTAAAGCCGGAAGTTGTAAAGCCCGCGGATAATCCCGACTAAAACCGGTGTAATGGCAAAAGTTTTGGGTTTTGCAAATATTATAATACTGTGATAGAATATCAGGAGAATTATTCATGCTCTGAAGGGAGGAGCAGTTTTGAACAATTTTTTTCGCAACGCCAGTTTCTACCTGCTGATATTCATTTTGATTTTATCCCTGGTTCAGTGGTACTCCACCAAGAACGAAATCCAGACCAGGGTGGGCTATACAGAGCTTATCCAGATGATCAACAATGGCCAGGTCAAAGAAATCAAAATGATGGACAGCAATATAGAGGGGGCTTTAAAAGACGGGCGCAAATTCTCGAGCTATGTCCCCGATAAAACGGTGTTCATAGAGAGGATTCAGCCCAGGATAGAAAAAGGGGAACTTACCCTCACTGCTCAACCGGTGCCGGCAGTGCCCTGGTGGTCTCAGATACTGCCTTCGGTTTTGATGGCTTTGCTCTTCGTCGGCGCCTGGTTCTTCATAATGCAGCAGAGCCAGGGCGGGGGAAGCAGGGTAATGAGCTTCGGAAGGAGCAGAGCCAGACTCCATACCGACGACAAGAGAAGGGTTACCTTCAAGGACGTGGCCGGTGTGGATGAGGCCAAGGAAGAGCTTCAGGAAGTCGTGGAGTTTTTGAAACACCCCAAGAAGTTCATAGAGATGGGGGCGAGAATACCCAAGGGAGTGCTTCTCGTTGGCCCTCCAGGTACCGGCAAGACCCTATTGGCCCGGGCCGTGGCCGGAGAAGCGGGCGTCCCATTCTTCAGTATAAGCGGCTCGGATTTTGTGGAGATGTTCGTCGGCGTCGGCGCCGCCAGGGTGAGGGATCTGTTCGACCAAGCCAAGAAAAACGCTCCGTGTATCGTCTTCATCGATGAAATCGACGCCGTCGGCAGGCAGAGGGGAGCGGGTCTGGGCGGCGGTCACGACGAAAGGGAACAGACGTTGAACCAGCTCCTCGTCGAAATGGACGGTTTTACAGTAAACGAGGGTATCATAATAATCGCGGCCACCAACAGGCCGGATATCCTTGATCCGGCCCTTTTAAGGCCCGGCAGGTTCGACCGCCAGGTGGTGGTGGACCGCCCGGACGTCAAGGGGAGGGAAGAGATCCTGAAGGTTCACGCCAGGAATAAACCCATTGCTGAAGACGTGAACCTGTCGGTGCTGGCCCGGAGAACCCCGGGGTTTACGGGAGCCGACCTGGAAAATCTGATGAACGAGGCGGCGCTCCTGGCTGCCCGCAGAAACAAGAAAAGGATCACTATGGAGGAGCTGGAAGAGGCTATAACCAGGGTTATAGCCGGGCCGGAGAAAAAGAGCCGCATCATGACCGAGCGGGAAAGGCGCCTGGTGGCTTACCACGAGGCGGGCCACGCAGTGGTGGCCCAGCTTTTGCCCAACGTGGACCCGGTCCACGAAGTATCCATCATCCCAAGGGGAAGGGCTGGAGGCTATACACTGATACTCCCGAAAGAAGACCGCTTCTTCATGGCTAAAAGCGAACTGCTGGACCATGTGACCCACCTACTGGGCGGCAGGGCGTCCGAAGAGCTGGTGCTGCAGGAAGTGAGCACCGGTGCCCAGAACGATCTGGAACGGGCTACGGATATAGCCCGGAGGATGGTCATGGAGTACGGCATGAGCGAAATCCTAGGTCCCATGACCTTGGGTCACAAACAGGAAGAAGTATTCCTGGGTCGGGACCTGGCAAGAGGCAGAAACTACAGCGAAGAAGTTGCTGCTACGATAGACAAGGAAGTGCGCAACATCATAGACATGTGTTACAGCAAAGCCAAAACCCTGCTCAGTGAAAATATAAATAAGCTCCACAAGGTGGCTGAAGCCCTGCTGGAGCGCGAGAAGCTCACGGAAGAGGAATTTCTCGAAGTTTTTGCCAGCGCCTGAAAAGAAATAAAATAGACTCACCCATCGCGGTGGGTCTATTTTATTTTTGGGAATACAAATCGGAATGGGTGAAATAATATATGGCAGGTTCACTCAGTAGCAGTACTACCATAATTTTCCGTAACAAGTATCGATTAGCGGGAAGGTGATCCGGTTTGAACATTTCGGGAGAACTTTTTTTCCTCCTGGTAGCACTTATAGCGGGAGTTTTGATGGCCGTCCAGGGCGCCATGAACTCGGTGGTGAGCCGAGCTATAGGACTTTCGGGGGCTACTTTTATCGTCCATCTTACGGCTACCATCATAATGATCGCGGTTCTCCTTACGGGCATCGGCAAGAGCACCTGGGCGAATTACACCAGAGTCCCCTGGTACGATTACCTGGGTGGCGCTATAGGTGTTCTGATCACGTACACCGTGGTGATGAGCATACCGAGACTCGGAGCGGCCGTAGCGACCACCGCTATCATCGTAGGGCAGGTACTGACTGCATGCCTCCTGGACCATTTCGGCTTATTCGGCCTTGAAAAAATGCCCTTAACGTGGATGCGTTTTCTCGGCCTTATCCTATTGGCTATAGGGGCGAAGCTGTTGCTCAATAAATAAAGCTTGACAATATTTACCTTGGAAACATATAATAGTATCAAACATATCATTATATGTAGATATGATAAAATATCCGGAGGGGGTCTTAAAATGGAAGCTGCCAGGGCATACCTTGGCGAAAAGGTATTGGAGCAGGGAATAAAATTTCTTATGAAGGAACCGATAAATAATATGGAAAAGTTGATCGAATGGGTAGAGAAAATTCCGATGCCCGAACACCACAGGAAAAATGTAGCCTCTGTGAAAAAATTCCTGCAAAACAAGGATACCAACTGGTACAGACTGGCGGAGAGGCTCCTCACCAAGACGCATCCCAGCGTCAGACAGAAAATGGCCATAAACTTTTTCGTAAATGCAAGCTTCCTCGGGGTACCCAAGCAGATAGAGAATGCAAAAAAGCTGGGCTGCTCGGTTCCGTGGGCGCTGTTGGTAGATCCGACGGAAAGGTGCAACCTGAACTGTATCGGGTGCTGGGCGGGTGATTACCAGAAAAAAGAAGAGCTGAGCTTCGAACTGCTTGACAGGATTTGCACTGAAGCTCAGGAACTCGGTATATACTTTATGGCCATGTCCGGCGGCGAACCACTGCTGAGGAAGAACGATATAGTCAAACTTGCCGAGAAACACAGTTCCATGGTGTTCCACCTTTTCACCAACGGTACCCTCGTGGATGATGCACTGATCGAAGACATGAAGAGGTTGGGGAATATAACCCTTGCCTTCAGCATCGAAGGATTCGAGGAAGCCACGGATCGTCGGCGGGGTAGGGGCGTTTTCAAAAAGGTAATGGAAGCCATGGAAAAAATGAAGGAAGCCGGCCTTGTATACGGGGCATCCGTCACTTATACGAGGCACAATACCGAAGAGCTGGCCAGCCCGGAATTCGTAGATATGTTGGTGGAAAAGGGTGCGGCGTTCGCTTGGTACTTCACATACATCCCAATCGGCAAGGATGTGGACCTGGACATGATGGCGACGCCGGAACAGAGGGCCTACATCTACGACAAAATTTTGGAGTACAGGAAGACCAAACCCATATTGATAGTAGATTTCTGGAACGACGGCGAAGCTTCTAACGGCTGCATAGCGGGAGGGCGTAGGTACCTTCACATAAATGCCCAGGGAGAAGTAGAGCCTTGCGCTTTCGTGCATTATTCTACGTGCAACATCAAGAACGTGAGCCTGAAGGAAGCCCTGTGTTCTCCTCTGATGAAGGCGTATCAGAAGCGACAGCCCTTCAACATGAACATGAGGAGGCCGTGTCCCCTGATAGATAACCCCGACATGCTGAGGGAAATCGTCGAGGAAAGCGGGGCCTACAGCACCCAGCTTACCGCTAACGAAACGGCTTCGGAATTCGCTGAAAAATTGAAGCCCTATGCAGAAAAATGGGGTGAAATTGCGGATAAAATCTGGTATGATAATAAACGTGTAGATGAAGTCGCTTGCAGGGAGGGAACTAATTGACGTTGAATCTTACGGAATCGAAAGTGCGGTTTTTGGAAAGTCTCGCCGACAAGACCAGATTGAGAATTGTAGAAGCTTTAAAAGAAAGAGAAAAGACAGTAAGCCAGCTGGTCCAAGAGTTGGGAGCCACCCAGTCAAATATTTCCGGGCATCTGAGACTCCTGAAAATAAGCGGTATAATAAAAAGCCGCCAGGAAGGTAAGTATGTTTATTATAGTTTGAGCAGCAGTGCTATCGCCGATTTTCTCACGAAACTTGAGGACATGCTCGCAATTATGAGAAGGGAAGCCCTGGAAGGCGTATGAGCCGGGCTTCCCTTCTCATATTCATCGATATTTCGCCGAAGATCGCTAAATTATCGAATTTACCTTACCGGGCATTTTGGCCTAGCTTCATTGAGCGCCGGATTACTTACAAGTTGCGATAGCTTCTGCTTTTTCATAGTTGCGGCAAGCCCTGCCGATATATGTTGCGAGTTCCAGGACTCTCATAGTATAGCCATACTCATTATCGTACCATGCCAGGACTTTTACCACTTTGCTATCTATAACCATGGTGGAAAGGCCGTCGACAATGGAAGAGTGGGGATTTTTCAAAAAGTCTGTGGAAACCAGAGGATCTTCGGTATAATCCAATATGCCCTTTAGCTCTCCCTGAGCTGCTTCTTTAAATAAACCGTTTACCTCTTCCTTCGTGGTAGGTTTCTCCACATTAGCGACAAGATCTATTATTGACACCGCAGGAGTAGGAACTCTGAGGGCACAGCCGTTCAATTTCCCCGAAAGATGAGGAATTACAAGGCCTATGGCCTTAGCAGCCCCGGTGGTAGTGGGGATTATAGACATCGCCGCTGCCCTCGCCCGCCTGAGGTCTTTGTGAGTCTTGTCCACCAGACTCTGATCGGCGGTATAAGCGTGGACTGTGGTCATCGACCCGTTGATCATCTTTAAATTTTCGTCCAGTACCTTGACCACCGGTGCAAGGCAGTTTGTGGTGCAGGACGCTGAAGACACGATGAAATCTTTTTCAGGGCAAAAATCTCCTTCATTTACGCCCATGACAATGGTGTTGTCGACACCCTCGGCCGGAGCGGTGATTAAGACTCTTTTAGCGCCGGCTTTTAAATGTTTTTCCGCATCTTGGCGTTTTCTAAATTTGCCCGAGGATTCGATAACAATATCTATTCCCAGCTCATCCCAGGGCAGCTTCTCGGGGTCTTTTTCGGCAAAGAAAGGAATTGATTTTCCGTTTATTATCAGAGCATCATCGGATGCCTCTACGCTGCCGGGGAAAATGCCGTAGACGGAGTCGTATTTAAAGAGGTGAGCATGAGGCCTTGGGCCGCTAGTGCTGTTGATGGCCACCACTTCTATCTCGGGATGTTTGTCTTCCAACCAGATTCGCAAGGCGTTTTTTCCTATCCTTCCAAAACCGTTTATAGCAACCCGAACCTTCATGAATAAAAAGCCTCCCTTAAATTTTTTGTTGGCATAAATATTATATCATAATAAGACTTAATGTGCTATATAAAATTATGTTAATCGGCAAATAATACAACACAATTCTTTAATAATCGCAATTTTGCATGTAAGAATATGTATACTTTCTACAAAACTTGAGGCGCACTCGAAGCCTTTGTTAATGCCAGTTATCGTTGAAAAGGCCGGCTTGCCATTGTAAAAGCCGGGTGACTTTTAATTCACCCGGCCGGAACTGCTCGCTCTTAAAAAATATTAAAAATATATAAATAAATGATAATATTATTTAGCCGGGTTGGGTTTTCGCAAAACATAATTTAAGGCGGAGCGAAATCGGGATGTCCAGTATTATTTGGGATAATAAAAATTTCAATTTATTAATAGCAAGTCAATTTTTATCCAAAATAGATGATTGGATTTTCAGGATAGCGCTCTTCGATTATATTTTCACTCTTAGTAGCCATCGGACATGAGTAAATTATCTATTGCCTTGATGTTGCACTACGTGATTCTGGGACCGTATGCAGGTAGGGTCGTAGATACTTACAATAAAAAACATTTAATGATTTTGTGTGATTTTCTAAGGGCCATATTAATTTTGCTGATGATTTTCTGTAAATCGTATATCCTGTCTCTGGTAATCTTCTGTTCGTTGGTCTAATGGTAATTGGGCCTATATTATCTGGAATTATCGTGGCGGGAATTGGTATCGACTCGTGTTTATTGATAGATGCTTTAACTTTCATCACCTCAATTATAGGTATCGCCTTTTTGGATTATTTCCCCGTTAAATTAGAGGATGATCATCAAAAAAGCCGTTACACCTTCTATGGGGGAATTGAATATATAATAAACAATAAGAATTTATTCAATATTGTGCTGCTTAATATCATCATCCTCGGGCTTGCGGGAGGAGTACTGAATACAGAGTTTTCAGCACAAATTCGATGTTCGTCAACATCGCTTCAGTTATGAATTTGAGTACCTCCGGTTTTTTGGCCGAGATCACAAGCGTAAGATTCGTGTTAATTGTCGCAGGGTTAATGGTATTGCTTGCAGGAATCCTAACTTTATTTAACATCAAAGAACATGATACCGTTTTTTCCTCATAAATGTTTGGTCAGCCTTACGGCGATCGCTTTAAATACTGGCGCCACATGGAGAGAGGGGAAAGAGGGGTTGATCGGTGAGGCCGGTAAAGACGGGAATGAAAACGGAAGATTTGCTTGTGTTATTGAGATTAATGAATTTTGGCATGGGGGCTTTAACCGTATTATATTCTTTCTGCCTATTTTTTAAAAACAAAAGCCTGTCACCTCTATTTATAGCGCTAGCCATAATTACCGCGGGTCCTCTGGAAGACTTGCTCATGCGCCGGGTAAGTCCTAAATACTGGCCGGTGATAGACCAGCTCACGAGCCTGGGCTTTCTGGTGTTTCTGTTTTTGGCTGTACTAAGCTTAGAGAGTTAAATTGCTGTCATTAAAGCCGGGTGAATTTAAGTTCACCCGGCCAAAAGGTATTGAGGGGCTATCTTGCTCCATATAATATTTCGTTAGTGTCGTCTTTTATAAGACTCTTAAAATAATTTACAACCTCATGAGATTCAATAAGCTGCATATTTTTTCCCCCTCATAATATAGTCGTTTAATCCCCTCAAAATGTTCCCAGAAAAATAACGTCAATGTTCTTCGGCGTTGTTTTTTGCTTGTGCCCTGGCCTTTAGAATTCAAAAGAAAAAAATTATAAATTACTTGACTTTAATTGGTCGGTTGTGTATATTAATAATAGTAATCAATATTAAAAACCAATATTTAACTGCGCTCAGGGAGAGGGGGGTGATCATGGGCGTAGATATTGAGGGCTTGATCAATGAGGTTTCAAAATGCTGTTTGGGAGAGAGCGTATGCGGTAAATGTGATAGGGAGAATTGTTTAATCGGGTATTGTAAAAAAATGCTCACAACTTCCTTAAAGCAGCGAAGCGAATTTATTGATGGCGGTATTGATAACTTGCCTTATTACGATACGAAGATTTATGACGATGTTGTTATTACGGATGCTATTGGATATCTGCTCAATCAGTGCAGAAACTGCAACCTTTACCATGATGAAAATTGCATAATCAATATCGTAAGAAGTGCTTTAGAAATTATATTGCTGGGAGATGCCCAGGAATATAAGGGAAGCGTTTTGATCTACCTTAACGATATTAAAAAAGTAAATGAAAAAGTTGCGGATAAGATTTTTGAAGCTTTTAACCGAAGGAAAAATAAACAAACGACCGATGAGGTTGGCTAAAAAATTTTTATTAATTAAGACGTGCTATGAAAAGTCAATAGGCTAGAGCAAAAATTTCTTGACAATCACATAGAAATTCTGTTCACGCATTTTTGCCGGGAGGAGACCATTGATAATCCGGGTCATACGGCCGGTTATCCTTCCAGAGAGAGTAGATCAGGTGAACAAGTTTTCTTGCAACGGCTCCTGTAGCAACATTCGAGTGCTTTCCCTGGCTGCGTTTTTGCTCATAATAAGCCCTCAACTCCGGGTTAAAACGGCGGGCTGAAACAGCGGCTAACCACAAGCTGTTTCTTAAAACAGGGGAACCGCGTTTAGACATACGGTTACGAGTACCCTCAAACAATCCTGAAGCCCTGACTGTAGCATCTAAACCGGCATAAGCTACGAGAGCCCGGGGGTTAGGGAAACGAGAAATATCACCTATCTCACCGATAATTGCGGCAGCCAGGACAGGGCCAATACCTGGAATAGTTTCAATTACGTGGCGATAAGGGGTATCCTTACTAGGACGAAGCTCCTCCATAACCTCGTTAATTGCATCTTCAATAACCTTTATCTGTTCTTCAATAAATTCAATTTGCTCAACCAACAAACGAAGCTGTAATGTGAAAGCGTCTAAAGCCATTGTGATACCGAAGGTCCCCTTAGCCAGAGATTGAATCTTTTTAGCTCTTTCTTCACCGAACCGACCGCGGGAATGTTCTTTCAGGAAAGCAGATAACTCTGAAAGGTCCACTTCGGCTAATTCTTCCGGCTCCGGGTAAGATTTAAGCAGCTCCCTTGAAGTCCGGATAAACACATCGGAGAAGCAGTCTGGGTATTCAGGGAAAATCCTATCCAAAATACCAAGCACCCTGTTCTTAAGGCCACCGACCTGGCGTACGAACTCAAAGCGGAGTCGGGAGAGCGACTGCAATTTGAGGGTTGTTTCGGAAGGGAGTCTGGTCTCGGGGGCTCTTCCCAATCGCAGCAAGTCAGCAAGGAGCAGAGCATCTTTTTGGTCGGTTTTAGTTTTACGCACATAGAGATTCCGCAAAGCATCCGACTGAATGGGATTGATGACATGAAGTTCAAATCCCTGGTTAGTGAGGTAGCAGTAGATAGGGAGCCAGTAATGGCCGGTGGCCTCTAAGCAGAACTTTACGTCATCAGGCTTTAAACCGAGTCTTTCCAATGCCTGCAAAAGCTTATTCATCCCTTTATGGTTATTGTCTAGATGCATCTTTAAGACTATATCACCGGAGTCGTTTACGAGGCATACTTCGTGACTGTGTTTAGCCACATCAATACCGCCATAGAACATGATTTACATCCTCGCTTTCACTGAATTAGGCAGGGTTCCCGCAATCCTCTATAAGTCTCAACCTTGCGCGTAACTCGAGGCATGCAGCAAGCTACATCCGCAACGTGCTCATTCGAGACATCTCATAGAGGAGGGGCTTCACTCTTAATTTCGGGACAGCGAAAGAGCTTCCCAAGGAGGAAGATCGAAGTCCCCTGCCGCTACGAGAAATATTAGCTAAGTTTTATCAGAATTCCTGTGTGGTTGTCAAAAAACTTTGAATGACCCTTAATTACATTATTAAAGCTAACTATATTGTACAAAGGAGGAGAAGTTGAGATGGAAAAGAGGAAGTTGACAGTAGAAAATTTGATAGGGGAGACGAAAGGAACCGAACTTGAAGGAATCGTAAAACAGAATTTTACGGGTGAAACAAAAGAAACGGGTATTTACTTGGCCATGGCAAGATTAGCCCAGCGCCAGGGCTATGCCGAAATTGCTGAAGTGCTCAAAACCATCGCTTGGGAAGAAGCCCAGCATGCTGCAAGATTTGCAGAACTCAACGGCATGATACATGAAGACTTATTTGAAAACATCAGACAAATGCTAGATGGAGAGACCGCCGCCAATGAAGGCAAAAAACAGGCTGCCGATAAAGCTGCTGCTTTAGGATTGGACACGGCTAGAGATTACTTCAACGAATCGGCCAAGGATGAAGCAAGACATGCGAGAATGTTAGAAGGAATTTTAATGAGATATGCCAAATGACAGGTTAGTATATTAAATTCCCACGCTCCTTTCCGGGAAGGGTTGATATAAGACCGGAAAGGAGCATTTTCTATGTTTTAAAGATCTGCAGGTTCCCTCCCACAGGTCATTTTCCAGTTTATGAATGTAATCCATTGTCTCAGTCCGATTGAATACACACGTCAACGCTCCTCGGCGTTGATTTTTCATATATATATGATAAAATAGTGCTGTAATTTTGTCCGGCATCCGGAAGGAGCCGGAACGGAGGTGAAAAAATGAATAGCAGCAGGACTAAGGGAACGGTACTGCGGGCCAAGTCCCTGGCGATAGCGGGGGTTTTAGGTGCCGTCTCCATAGTGCTGGGGATGACTCCCCTGGGGTTCATACCCGTTCCTACGGCGGCGGGACATGCCACCATAATGCATATCCCGGCCGTGCTGGCAGGAGTGCTGGAAGGACCGGTTACAGGCGGCCTTGTGGGCTTGATCTTCGGCCTTCACAGCTTCATCAGGATGGGTTCCCCGCTTTTTGCCGATCCCGTAATTGCCGTTTTGCCCAGGATCATGATCGGGGTGGTGGCGCACCTTGCCTACCGGCTGACCGGCAGCGTTGCCCTTGCGGCGGCCCTCGGCACCGTGACCAATACGGCCGGCGTTCTGGGCCTGGCGGTGGTGAGGGGTTATATCGCCGCACCGGTAGCCTGGGGTATAGCCGTGACTCACGGGTTCCCCGAGGTAGTGGTCGCTGTTTTATTAACCACCCTGGTATATAAGAGTTTGAAAAGAACGAGAAGGTGAAAAACATGCTTCTCACGATTGACGTGGGAAATACCAATATAGTATTCGGAATATACAGCGGTAAGGACCTGCTTACCCACTGGAGGATCTCCACCCACAAGGAACAGACGGAAGATGAGTATGGCATAATTCTGAAAAGCCTTATAGCGGACGCCGGAATAGACTTTCGGAAAATAAAGGGAGTGATAATATCGTCGGTGGTCCCCACGATTACGCCCTATCTGGAAAAAATGAGTAGGAAATACCTTGGGATTAAACCCCTGGTGGTGGGGCCGGGAATAAAAACCGGTATAAATATAAAGTACGAAAATCCCCGGGAGGTCGGGGCTGATAGAATAGTCAACGCCGTCGGGGCGTACCATAAATACGGCGGCCCTCTTATAATCGTCGATTTCGGCACCGCCACCACCTTCGACGCGGTCAGCTCCAACCTGGACTACCTGGGAGGCGCCATAGCGCCGGGTCTGGGGATCTCCACCGAAGCCCTCTTTAGGAGGGCGGCGAGGCTCTACCGGGTGGAGATAGCCAAACCCGAGAAGGTAATCGGCAGGAATACCGCTTCCAGCATGCAGGCGGGGATATTTTACGGCTACGTGGGGCTGGTGGACCACATAGTCGAACGGATGAAGAAGGAAATGGGTGAAGACAACGTCTTTGTGGTGGCTACGGGAGGCCTGGCATCCCTTATATGCAGCGAGACCAGGACCGTAGATAAAGTGGACCCCATGCTGACTTTAGAGGGGCTGAGGATAATCTATGAAAAGAACGCCGAATCGGTATAGGGAAAACCAGGGGGTTTTCCCTTTCCTTGATTTTTACCCGGTTTTTCTAGCGCCGATGGCGGGCATAACGGACCTTCCCTTTAGGACTATATGTAAGGAACTCGGCGCCGATGTGGTGATAACAGAAATGGTCAGCACCCGCGGAATATACTACAACGACTCCAAGACGGCGGCTCTCCTTACAATAGACCCCTGTGAACATCCGATAGGCGTCCAGCTCTTCGGTAACGATCCGGAGTTTTTTGCACATGCAGTTAAAAAGATCGAGGACATACCCTTCGATTTTATAAATATAAATATGGGATGTCCCACTCCGAAGATCGTCAAAAACGGCGACGGGTGTGCTTTGATGAAGGATCCGGAACTGGCCGGTAAAATAATAGAAGCTACCGCTAAAGCCTCGGATAGGCCGGTAACGGTGAAAATCCGCAAGGGCTGGGACGAAGACAGCGCCAACGCCGTGGAATTCTCAAGGATGGCCCAGGAGAGCGGTGCCGCCATGGTTATAATCCACGGCAGGACAAGAGAGCAGTTTTACAGCGGCAAGGCCGACTGGGATATAATAAGAAGGGTGAAAGAAGCGGTGAGCATCCCGGTTATAGGCAACGGCGACGTTTTTTCGGCTCAGGATGCGGCCAAGATGCTGGAATATACAGGATGCGACGGTGTCATGGTCGGCCGCGGGGCTCTTGGCAACCCCTTCATCTTCCGGGAAATAAAGCACTTTCTGAAGACCGGGGAAAAGCTCCCACCGCCGGCGCTGGAAGAAAAGAAAGAAGTGATTTTTAAACACCTGGATATGGCCCTGGAGTTTCACGGCGAGCGGGTAGGCATCCTTGAAATGAGAAAACACATAGCCTGGTACCTGAAGGGCCTTCCTCATTCTTCGGCTGTAAAACAGAAAATCCAGCAAAGCAAACATGCTGATGAAATAAAATATTTACTGGATGAATATTTTCGAAAGCTTGGTCTTGCCGCCGGGCAGGAGGTGATTTAATTGGAAATGTTTGCGCTTCCCATCACCAACGGAGTTTTTCCCCGGGTCGACGGCGGAGTGCTGCAGGGCCTTTTTCTGGACCCGTACTTTTCAAAGATGCTGGTCCGGGCGGGAGTCGGAAACGAAATCTTCCTGTTTCCCATATCCGTCGAAGACAGGGATTTCTACCCGGTAGGTGTGCTGGCCAGAATAGAGGACCTCTGGACCCAGCAGGTTGTACCGGAAAAAAACATTGTCGGGCTTTGTGCCAGGGTATCGGGCAGGGAAAGGTGCAGGGCCGGAGGATTTGAGTTCCGGGACGAAGGCCTGGTGGCTTACGGCGTGGAAAAGATCGACTTTAGGGAACTGAGGGCCTTAGGTTATCCGGTGATTTGCGGAGCAGGGTGGCGACCCACCGGTGGCTATACCACCTTTGGCTCCGACAGGAAGAGCATAGAGATAACCATTTACGGCTGGGAATACGAGACCGGCAGGGATGTGGCCATAGTGGGCCGTCTGAACGGGCAGGTGGAGCCGGAGCAGGCCCACACCATAGAGCACGCCATAATCCGGTCTTTGAAAAACTACGCCATTTGCACGCCGAAAACCCTGCGGGAGTGCATGAGGAGGGAAACCGAGGAACTCAAATGGTCGGTGGAGGTCGGCATCGCCCACAAGCTGCCGGAGGTTTTCGGCGTCACAAGGAGCGGCGTTTGCGGCAACCCCATGACCCAGATGGCATCAATGTATTTGACCGAAGAGCTTAGAAAACAGCTCAAAAAGGGCCTCGATATTTTCGAATCCCTGAGTGAAGCAAGGAGAAAGACCGTGTCCCGGCTCACCCGGGATATGGACATATCCACCGAAAAAGGTGTGAGGGCTCTCCAGGGGCTTAAGAAGGGTATGTTTCACGACGACTCTCCCGGAGAGATGAAAAAATTAAAAGACATACTGAAGAGATTTCCGCAAGACCCATGGCATTAAATGGGTCTTTTTTATTGATTTCTTGTGCGGGATGGTATAAAATATAATTTGATGAGCACAAAATTGTGCACAGAAGGTGAAGCTATTGGATCTCATTCGTATAGGCGACAAGCTCATTAGCCTCGCAAAGATAACGGGTGCGCTGGAAGAAATGCTGGCGCTCAGGCAAAAGGGCATGTCCCAGGCAGAGGTGGCCAGAAAATTCGGCATTGACAGGTCGTTTCTTTCAAGGGTTGAAACCCTGGGAGAGATAAGGAAGGGAAGGACTATAGCCCTGGTGGGGTTTCCTTTGAAGAATACCGACGAGATCGAGCGGGTTGCCCGGGAGGAAGGGGTCGATTTCATCCTTCTTATGACGGACCGGGAACGGTGGGATTTCGTCTACAAGAAATCGGGTATAGAGCTCATCAATGAAATAATGAACTGGATCTACAGGGTCAGGCAGCACGATGTGGTGATAATCCTGGGCTCCGACCAGAGGATAAAGCTCTTCAGGGCTTTGCTGGACAACGAGGTTGTGGCCGTAGAGATAGGCAAGTCTCCCATGAAGGACGACGCTTACGTAGAACCGGAATACCTGAGGGAAATCATAAGGAAGGTAAAGGAGAGGTGATTACCCTTTGAAACACGTGATGAGTGTCAGCCTGGGTTCCTCCAAAAGAAACCACAAGGTGGAGATTAATATACTGGGAGAGGATTTTATAATAGAGCGCGTCGGTACCGACGGAGACAAGAAGAAGGCCATAGAACTGATCAGGGAATATGACGGCAGGGTTAGTGCTTTCGGCCTTGGAGGTATTGATCTTTATCTCTGGGCCGGCAACCGGAGGTATATAATAAGAGACGCCCTCCATTTTGCCAATGCCGCCAAAATCTCCCCCGTCGTTGATGGTTCGGGACTTAAAAACACCCTGGAAAGAAGGGTCATAGAATACCTGCAGAGGGAAAACCTGGTGGAATTCAGGGGTAAAAAGGTGCTGGTGGTTTCGGCCACCGACCGCTTCGGCATGGCGGAGGCTCTGGAAAAAACCGGCGCCGCGATGACGTACGGCGATTTGATTTTTGCTCTCGGGATACCCATTCCCCTTCATTCCCTGAGGACCATAGACATCCTGGCAAGGATCATCATTCCTGTGGTCGCCCGATTGCCCTTCGAGATGATATATCCCACCGGCGAAAAGCAGGAGAGCACAAAATCCAAGTATGGCAGGTTTTTTGAAGAAGCGGACATAATAGCCGGGGATTTTCACTACATAAAAAGGTATTTGCCTTCGAAAATACCCGGCAAGGTGATAATCACGAATACGGTCACTTCCGAGGACGTTAAAATGCTGGCCGAGAGGGGCGCCTCCATGCTCATAACCACTACCCCGGAACTGGAGGGCAGGTCCTTCGGCACCAACGTGATGGAGGCGGTGCTCGTATCCCTTTCGCAAAAGCCGTATAAAGAGTTGACCCCCCGGGACTACGAAGAACTTCTGGATAAACTCGCATTTCTGCCGCGGATAGAAAAATTAAATTGAGATATTCGAGGTGTTTAAATATGGACAGTTTCGCGTTTATAATCCATCCAATAGATACCTACGATGTGGCTAGAAAGTTCAAATTCATGAAAAATTGGCCCGAAAAAGTTATAGAAGGCGTGATGAAGCACCTACCCCCTGTAAAAGTCTCCCACATAACGGGGGTCAGATCCCCCTACAACGAGGTGGAGGGCTGGTTTGTGGGATGTCCTCTCACGACCAGGCAGATGATGACCCTTCCTGAAGAATTCGTGATCCAAAAGATAATTAAGGCCGGTAAGCTGGCGGAAAAGCTGGGGGCGAAAATAGTGGGACTGGGCGCCTTCACGTCGGTGGTGGGCGATGCCGGCATAACCATATCCAAAAACTTAAACATTCCGGTCACAACGGGTAACAGCTATACGGTGGCCACCGCCATCGAGGGTGCCGTGAAAGCGGCCGAAATAATGGGTAAGGATATTAAGAATGCCGAGGTTGTTGTGATAGGTGCCACGGGTTCCATAGGAAAGGTGTGCGCCGAGATTCTGGCTAGAGACGCCAGGTTTCTCACTCTGGTAGGCAGGAATACCCAGAGGCTCGAGAGCATTGCTGAAAAGATACTGCGCGAAACCGGGCTTTCGGTGAGGATAACCTCTAACGTGAAGAACGCCCTTAAGAAGGCCGACGTGATAATCACCGTTACGAGCAGCGTAGATTCCGTAATAGATGCTGAAGACCTGAAGCCGGGGGCCGTGGTGTGCGATGTGGCAAGGCCCAGGGACGTTTCTAAAGAGGTGGCGGAAAAGCGCGACGACGTGCTTATAATCGAGGGCGGTGTCGTGGAAGTACCCGGAGACGTAAACTTTAACTTCAATTTTGGATTCCCGCCGAAGACCAGTTACGCCTGCATGGCGGAGACAATGATACTGGCGCTGGAACAGCGGTACGAGTGCTTCACCCTGGGCAGGGACCTGACGGTGGAGCAGGTGGAAGAGATTTCAAGGCTTGCCAAAAAGCACGGCTTCAAACTGGCCGGTTTCAGGAGCTTCGAGCGGCCGGTGACGGAAGAACAAATAGAGAGGATAAAGGAAAACGCAAGAAAAAATCTCGCAAAGTGGGAGAGCAAAGCTATATAAGAAGGGCGCCGAAAAGGCGCCTTTTTTTATACAAAAATGGTATAATATGTATGCGGCCTTTTTATTATCGTTGGACATATTTTGGAAATACTTGAAATGAGGCCTGAAAGATGTTCTAAAAAAACGGGGGAAAATCCGCCTGCTGGGGATCCCCCAACAGAAAGGGCGGAATAAAAATACCCCAGCCCCGGGCTGAGCCCGGGTAAAGAAGGCCGGTTATGGGTATAGTAGGCTGTTACCTGATGCCCCACCCCCCGATAATGGTCCCCGAAGTGGGCAGGGATGAAGCGCGGAAAGTCGACAAGTCCATTGAGGCTGCTAGTGAAGTTGGAAGGGAAATCCGGGACTTAAAACCGGATACCCTGGTGCTGATTTCACCCCACGGCCCGGTTTTTCAGGATGCCGTTTGCATCTATGATTTCCCTTTAAAGGGAAGTTTAGCTTCCTTCGGAGCTCCGGAGGTGAGGCTCAAATTTGAACCCGACGAGGAGCTCAAGAAGGAGATCATAGAAAGGGCCGGTAGGACCGGAATTCCCGTGGTAAAGTCCAGCAGCGTGCGCCTTTCCCGTTACGGCATGAGGGAAGAGCTGGACCACGGTGCGATGGTTCCGCTTTACTTCATAACCCAGCATGCCAAGGATTTTAAACTGCTTCCCCTGGCCTTCGGTATGCTGCCCTACGAGGACCTTTACGCCTTCGGAAGGGTTATCCGCGAATCCGCCGATGCTCTGGGAAAGAATGTTGTGGTAGTGGCAAGCGGCGACCTTTCCCACAGGCTAACTCCCGACGCACCGGCCGGTTTCAACCCCCAGGGCAGGGCCTTCGACGAAAAGCTGGTTTCGATCCTGGAAGGCTTCGACCTCGAAGCACTATACAACCTGGACCCTGCACTGGTGGAGAAGGCGGGGGAGTGCGGCTTGAGGTCCATATGGATAATGCTGGGGGCTCTGGACGGTTTGAGCGTAAATTCCAGGGTGCTGTCCTACGAAGGCCCCTTCGGAGTAGGATACTGCGTTGCCCGGTTCCGGCCTGAGGGTAAAGCCGAAAGCTGGGTGGAAAAGTTTTACCAAAAGAGGTCGGAAAAGATTAAAATGCGCCGGGAAAAGGAGGATATCTACGTAAAGCTGGCCCGCCAGAGCCTGGAGACTTACGTCAAGACCGGCAGGGTAATGGAAGTACCCGAGGATCTACCCCGGGAGATGCTAGAGCAAAGAGCCGGAGTTTTCGTTTCAATAAAAAAACACGGTCAGCTCCGGGGGTGTATCGGCACTATCATGCCAACCAGGAGGAATATAGCCGAAGAGATCATAAAAAACGCTATCAGCGCCGGATGCGAGGACCCCAGATTTTTCCCGGTGGAACCAGAAGAACTTCCGGAGCTCATTTACTCGGTAGACGTTCTTACTCCTCCGGAGCCCATCGATTCGCCGGATAAGCTGGACCCCAAAAAATACGGCGTTATCGTGAAGAGGGGAAACAGGACCGGGCTTTTGCTGCCTGACCTGGAGGGCATCGATACCGTTGAAGAACAGATAAACATAGCCCTGAGGAAGGCGGGTATAAGGCCCGACGAGAGTTACGAACTTTTCAGGTTTGAGGTCATACGGCACCATTAAAAGATCAAGGGGTGTTAAGCCGTGACTACTCCGGTTGATTCGGGAGCCAGGAAAGAAGCCATGTATTACGAGAAGGTGGGGGATGGTCACGTTCAATGTTTTCTCTGCCCCCACCACTGCAGGATTTTACCGGGAAGGTCGGGTATATGCAGGGTGAGGAAAAACATCGACGGCAGGCTTAATTCGATGAACTACGGCAGGGTATCCTCCTGGGGCATGGACCCGATAGAGAAAAAACCCCTCTATCACTTTTACCCGGGGAGCTGGATTTTTTCGGTGGGCAGCTTCGGGTGCAACTTCCGGTGCAAATTCTGCCAGAACTGGCAGATCGCCCAGGTGGAAGATGTTCCTACCGAAGGGGTTTCGGCAAAGCAGCTTGTGGAAGTAGCGAAAAAACAGACCGGGAATATCGGCATAGCCTACACCTACAACGAGCCCTCCATATGGTATGAGTACGTGATCGAGTGCGCAATGCTCGCAAAAAGAGAAGGGCTGAAAAACGTGCTGGTCACCAACGGATTTATAGAGAAAGAGCCGCTGGAGCAGCTGCTTCCCTATGTGGACGCCATGAACATCGACGTCAAGGCTTACACCGAAGATTTCTACAGGGACCTGACCTCGGGGAGCCTTTCGGCGGTCAAACGGACCGTGGAGCTGGCCCGGGAGGCCTGCCACGTGGAGATAACCACCCTGCTCATCCCCGGGCTCAACGACGGCGAAAAAGAAATAGAAGCCCTGGCCCGCTGGCTTTCTTCAATCCGGCGGGATATCCCGCTGCACCTTACGCGGTATTTCCCCAATTACAGGATGGACCTGCCGCCAACCCCCGTGAGCAGCCTGAAAAGGGCGAGGGAGACAGCCTCGAAGTACCTGGACTACGTATACATCGGGAACGTCGCCGATGAGGAGGGCAGCAACACCTACTGTCCCCGGTGCGGGGAAGTTGTTATACGGCGGTATAACTACAGGGTGCAGGTAGAGATGGACGACGGCAAATGCGGAAAGTGCGGTTATAAAATTTCTGTGGTTACATGATTCGAAAATGCGACAGAACGGTATGTCTATTTCCCGGGAAATGTAGGGTAAAATGTCGTTTCGTTATACGCATAGGGGGGGGAAAGAGTTTATGGGGAACTTTACCGTTAGGGAAATAACGGCGGGCGACAGAGAATGGGTAGCCCGGTTCTTAGAAAAAAACTGGGGTTCGACAAAAATAGTCAGCAGAAACCGGATTCATGAGGCCGTTAATCTTCCCGGATTCCTTGCTGTAGAGGAAGGAAATCCACTGGGTGTCATTATTTACAGCATTGAAGGCGACCAGTGCGAAATCGTGGTACTGGAAAGTACAGCCGAGAACAGGGGCATAGGGTCGGCGCTGGTGGAAGCCGTCAAAAAGGCAGCCGCTTCCGCAGGATGCAGGAGGCTCTGGCTCATTACCACCAACGACAATATGAGGGCTCTGAAGTTTTACCAGAAAAGAGGTTTCTTACTTGTGGCTGTTCATAGAAACGCCCTGGAACAGGCTCGAAAGCTAAAACCTCAGATACCCTTGATAGGAATTGACGGTATTCCCCTGCGCGATGAAATAGAACTGGAACTGCCTCTTCTGCCTTCAAAAGGGGATGAAAGATGATTCTGGAAAGACTGGCCGAAAAATTATTTTCCGGCGCGGAAAATGATAAGGAAAAAGCTAAAAGAAACGCATACGGAATCTTGAGCGGCGTCATGGGTATAGCCGTGAATGCGCTGCTGTTTGTGGTAAAGTTTGCAATAGGAAGGATCACGAACAGCATAGCCGTCTCCGCCGATGCCTTCAACAACCTGGGCGATATAGGTTCTTCGGTGGTGACGATAATAGGGTTTAAAATAGCTTCTATGCCTCCCGACAGGGAACACCCCTTCGGCCACGGAAGAATCGAGTATATAACGAGCCTTATAATATCAATTATCGTAGTACTTATGGGTTTCGAGCTGCTGAGGGACTCCATCGGCAGGGTGCTAAACCCGGCAGCCGTCGAGTTCAATCTGGTATCCTTCATAATACTGCTTTTTGCCATTGCCGCAAAGTTATGGCTGGGCAAATTTACCGAAAAGCTCGCTGAAAAGATCGACTCAAAAGCCTTAGACGCCAGTTCCCTTGACAGTTACGGTGACGTCATATCGACCTCCACGGCGGCAATGGCTCTGCTGCTCTCGAGGTTTACGACTCTTCCCCTGGACGGGTACCTGGGAATCCTGGTTTCCCTTTTCATAATGTATTCGGGCTACAACCTGGTCAGGGAATCGGTGGACCTCCTGATAGGAGGACGGCCCGATCCGGAATTAGTGGAAGAAATAAAGCGGCGGATATTGTCGTATGAGGGGATAATAGGAGTCCACGACCTTATGGTGCACAACTACGGCCCGGGCAGGTGCGTGGTGTCGCTGCACGCCGAAGTTCCCGAAGACATGCCGGCGATGAAGGCCCACGACATCATTGATACCGCCGAGAGGGAACTTTCGGAAGAACTGGGTGTGTTCCTCACGATTCACATGGACCCGGTCAGCGTGGACGACGAAGAGGTCGAAAGGACGAGAAGAAATATCGAGAAGGTCCTCCGGGAATTTCCCGAGGTGCTTTCGATTCACGACCTGAGGGTGGTCGGTTCGGGTAGCAGGAAAAATGTAATCTTCGATGCGGTGGTATCCGGCGACGTCAGGGAGCAGGAGGAGAAGGCACTAAAACGGAGGCTTGCGAAGAGAATAAAGGAAGCTTACCCGGGGTATAATCCCGTGATAATAATCGACAGGCAGTACGTATAACAAAAAAAACTTTCATTTTAGCCGTAACCCTTGTGTAAAAAAATCACGTATGCTATAATAACAAAGGTTAGGTACCGTTGTTTTTTATTTTCTCAAGAGTAAAAAAAGAGTACGGAAAATATATTCAAAAGAGGTGATATAAATGAAGGAAGGCATCCACCCCAAGTACGGGAAAGCCATAGTAAGGTGCGCCTGCGGCGAGACCTTCGAGACCGGTTCTACAAAACCCGAGATTCACGTAGAAATTTGCTCCAAGTGCCATCCTTTCTTCACCGGAAAGCAGAAGCTCGTTGACACCGGCGGCCGCGTGGAGCGTTTCAAGAAAAAGTTCGGCATAAAGGACGAGGAATAATTTAAAGGTTAGAGTTTTCACTCTAGCCTTTATTCATATTATTAGGAAGGGAGAAAGAAATGGGCAGAACAAAGCCCACCATCGGCGGCCAGGCGGTTATGGAAGGAGTCATGATGAGGAGCCCGAAATTTACCGCTATTGCCGTCCGGAAAAACGATGAAATAATAGTGAAGAAAGAGGAAAACAGCTCGATAGCCGATAAATACCCGGTTTTAAAGCTCCCGGTACTGAGGGGGGCTGTGGCGCTCATCGAAATGCTGGTCATAGGCGTAAGGGCTCTGTCTTACTCGGCAGGGATAGTGGCCGGCGAGGAGGAAGAGCTTACCGGCAGGGACATTTTCTATGCGGTGGCATTGGCCATCGGATTTGCTGTACTTCTTTTTATCGTTGTTCCAACGGTTCTGGTCAAATTGATTGCGGGAGACGTAAAAAGCCACCTTTTTTTAAATCTCATAGAGGGGCTTATCCGCATAGCTGTTTTTTTATTGTATCTGATATTCGTCTCTTCTATGAAGGATGTCAGGAGGTTCTTCGAGTACCACGGGGCCGAACATAAGGCCGTGTACTGTTACGAAAACGGCGAGGAGCTGACCGTCGAAAACGCAAGAAAATACACCACCCTTCACCCCCGGTGCGGCACCAGCTTCCTGCTGGTGGTGATGATCGTGAGCATCCTTTTGTTTTCCCTGCTGGGATGGCCCGGGATACTCGCTCGAATAACCTCCAGGGTATTGCTTTTTCCGCTGGTGGCCGGGATATCGTACGAATTTATAAGGCTGGCCGGAAGGAGCCGGTCGCCGATTATCAAAGCCATCAGCGCGCCGGGGATGTGGCTCCAGAAGCTCACCACGCGCGAGCCCGACGATTCCCAGCTCGAAGTGGCCTTGGAGGCTTTGAAGTGCGTTTTATCAGGAGGTGATACCCTTGCTGGATAAACTCGATGCCATAGAAGAAAGATACGAAGAACTCACCCGTGAAATAAGCGAGCCCGCCGTGATCGCGAGACAAGAAGAGTGGAGAAAGCTAGCCAAGGAACACGCTTCCCTGGAAGAGATAGTATCGTGTTACAGGGAGTACAAAAAAGTCGTAAGCGAGATAAAAGAGAGCAGGGAGCTCTTAAAGGAGACCTCCAACGACAGGGAAATGGAGGAGTTTATAAAGGAAGAATTGGAAAACCTTCAGAAAAGGGAAAAGGAGCTGCAGGAAAGGCTCAAAATACTTCTCCTGCCGAAGGACCCCAACGATGAGAAGGACGTCATAATGGAGATAAGGGCCGGGGCCGGAGGTGAGGAAGCGGCTCTGTTTGCCGGGGACCTTTTCAGAATGTACACCCGCTACGCCGAGCGGCAGGGCTGGAAGGTGGAGCTTATGAGTTCCAGCCCGACAGAACTGGGCGGCTTTAAAGAGGTCATTTTCGAAGTAATGGGCAGGGGCGCTTACAGCCGCCTGAAATACGAGTCCGGTGTCCACCGGGTGCAGAGGATACCGGTGACCGAGGCCGGAGGCCGCATCCATACCTCCACGGCTACGGTGGCGGTGCTGCCGGAGGCCGAAGAAGTGGATGTGGAAATAAACCCCAACGAGCTCAGGATAGACGTGTTCAGGTCTTCGGGCCACGGAGGGCAGTCGGTCAACACCACCGACTCGGCGGTGAGGATAACCCACCTCCCCACCGGTATCGTTGTCACCTGCCAGGATGAGCGTTCGCAGCTCAAAAACCGCGACAAGGCGATGAAGATACTGAGGGCCAAGCTCCTGGAGATGAAGCAGCGGGAACAGAACGAAAAGATTGCCCAGAGCCGCAGGAGCCAGGTGGGCACCGGCGACAGGAGCGAGAGGATCAGGACCTACAATTTCCCGCAGGGGAGGGTTACCGACCACCGCATAGGCTTCACCACGCACCAGCTGGAGAACATACTGGACGGGGAACTGGACGAGCTGATAGAAAGGCTCATAGCGGAAGACCAGGCAAGGAGACTCGCCGAGGCCGATGATATCGAAATGAGGGCGGCTCAGTGAACGTAAAAGAAGCTCTTGACTACGGCAGAAAAAGGCTTACTACGGCCGGTGTAGAAAGCCCATCCCTGGACGCCGAAGTAATCCTGGCCAATGTGCTCGGGGTAAGGCGGATAGACCTTTTTATTCATCCGGAAAGGCGGCTCTGCGCGGAAGAAATCCGAACCTACAGGGCACTCGTGGAAAAGCGATCTTCCCGGGTGCCTGTGGCTTATATAACCGGCAGTAAGGAGTTTTTCACCCTGGATTTTCACGTCAGGGAGGGCGTTTTAATCCCCAGGCCGGAGACCGAATTTCTGGTGGAAGAGATACTCCGCCGCATATCGTGGGTAACAAAACCAAAAGTCGTTGAGCTTTGCTGCGGCAGCGGAGCCGTTGCGGTGTCGGTGGCGTTCTTCAAAAAAGATGCGGTGGTATACGCCTCCGATATATCGGAGACGGCAGGGGATGTTACCCTCTTGAACGCTGTCAAACACGGAGTCGAAGATCGGGTTCTTTTCCTTAAGGGGGACCTCTGGGAACCTTTTGAAGCGGAAGGCCTCGGAGACTTCGATGTGGTGGCAGCGAATCCGCCGTACATCCCGTCGGGGGAAATAGAAAACCTGCCGGAGGACGTAAAATACGAACCGAGGGTGGCCCTGGACGGCGGCCCCGACGGCCTTAAATTTTACAGGCGCATTATAGCCGGTGCGCCGCGGTTTTTAAAGCCGGGCGGCAGTATAGTCCTGGAGTTCGGAAAGGATCAGGCAGGCCAAATCGCCGATCTATTGAAGCGGGCGGGGTTCGGCGGCATAAAGATATTGAAGGATTACGCCGGCCTGGAGCGAGTTATAGCGGCATCCTTACATGCGGGAGATGGGAGCATTGGGTGAAAGAAGACTTTCCCCCCGGCAGCTTCTTTCCATGTTCTGGGTCTTTTTTAAAATCGGAGCCTTCACCTTAGGGGGCGGCTATGCAATGATACCCCTGATGAAGGTGGAAATAGTGGACAGGCAAAACTGGCTTGAGGAAAAAGAATTCCTGGACATAATAGCGGTTGCCCAGTGCTCGCCGGGAGCTGTGGCGATAAATTCTTCCGTTTACATAGGATACAGGCTGTTCGGGCTTGCAGGTGCGGTTATAGCGACTCTCGGGACGGTGCTGCCTTCTTTTCTTTCCATTCTGAGTATCGCCCTTGTTTACACCGGGGTCCGGGCGTACCCCGCCGTTCAAAAGGCATTCAGGGGAATATACCCGGCACTGGTCGTGCTGATACTGGCCGCTGTTTTCAACCTGCAAAAGGCTGCCTTTAAAAACCGAATCGACGTGGCGGTGGCGATCACCGGCCTGATAGCTCTGGTGGTTTTCGACGTGCACCCCATCCTGGTGATTCTGGCTTCGGGGATTACGGGATTAATCCGTTATTTTGCCGGAGGCCGGAGGGAAAGGAGTGCCGGCGGGTGATATACAGAGTCCTCTTCTTGTCCTTTTTTAAAATAGGCCTTTTCAGTTTCGGCGGCGGCTACGCCATGATACCCCTCATCCAGAAGGAAATAATAGATATAAACGGGTGGCTTACCTTAGAACAGTTCATGGACATAATAGCCATCTCCCAGATGACCCCCGGGCCCATCGCTGTAAACGCGGCTACTTTCGTGGGCTACCGGATCGCGGGTTTCTGGGGGGCTGCGGCGGCCACGGCGGGCGTTACCGCCCCGTCCCTTATCATCATCCTGCTTTTAGCGTTTCTCATTAAGAAATACAGGGGGCTTGCCTGGGTCGATGCCTTCTTCTCCGGAGTCAGGCCCGCCGTGATAGCCCTAATTGTGAAAGCAGCCTATTCGCTCGGGAGGGGTTCCATTCTCGGCATAAAAGATATAATTTTAGCCCTTGCAGTGCTGGCCGGGCTTTACATTTTCAAGCTGAACCCAATCCTGATAATAGCTCTGGCGGCGGCCGCCGGCATTCTGATCTATTAATTTGAGGAACGTGATAGCATGGAGACGAAATTGATAAAAGTAAATCCAGAAAATCCGGAACCTGAAAGCATAAATCTGGCAGCGCGGGTCATAAAAAACGGTGGCCTGGTGGCTTTCCCTACAGAAACCGTTTACGGCCTCGGGGCAAATGCGCTGGACGAAAAGGCGGCTTTTAAAATATACCAGGCCAAGAAAAGGCCCCAGGATAACCCTCTTATCGTCCACATACATTCTCCCGGGGAACTGGATAAACTCGCAAGCAATGTTCCCCGTACTGCCCGTATACTGATGGAAAAATTCTGGCCGGGCCCGCTCACCATCGTGCTTGAAAAGTCGGGGGCGGTTCCCTACGGCACCACCGGCGGGCTCGACACCGTCGCCGTAAGGATGCCCAGGCACCCCGTGGCCCTAGCCCTCATAAGGGAATCGGGAGTTCCCATAGCCGCACCTAGCGCCAATATTTCCGGCAGGCCCAGCCCCACCACTGCCGGGGACGTATACGAAGACCTGGCGGGCAGGGTGGATATAATTTTGGATGGAGGTCCCTGCGAGGTTGGTGTAGAATCCACCGTGCTGGACCTGACCGGAGAAGTGCCCGTAATCTTGAGACCGGGCGGAGTGACCCGGGAGGAGCTGGAGGCGGTTCTCGGAAGGGTGGAGCTGGACCCGGGCCTGGCCGAGGGACAAAAACCCAAATCCCCCGGACAGAAGTACAAGCACTATTCACCCAAGGCGCGGGTGCTGGTCGTGGAAGGGCCCATCGAAGCTCAGGTAAGGAAGATCACCGAACTTGCAAAAAAACTTACCGCCGAAGGGAAAAAGGTGGGGATAATGGCCACGGTTCAGACGCGGGGATATTATGAGACCGGGTGCGTGCTTTCCGTAGGAGATCGGGAGGCCCCTCTCACCATATCCTCAAACCTCTTTTCCGTTCTGCGGAAGTTCGATAAGCTGGGGGTCGAGGAAGTACTGGCCGAAGGTATCCCGGAAACAGGCTTGGGCCTGGCGGTGATGAATAGGCTAAGAAAAGCCGCAGGGTATAATATAATTAAACTGGAATGAAATTTTCGGGAGGTTTTCTCAATGAAAAGGGTAGTTTTTGTGTGTACGGGCAACACCTGCCGGAGCAGCATGGCCGAGGGTCTTTTCAGGAAGATGCTGCGTGAGCGCGGCAAAGATAAGGATATTAAGGTGGACTCCTGCGGTATAGCCGCTGTGGAAGGAATGCCCGCATCACCCCAGGCCCGAAAAGTGATGGAAGAGCAGGGCGTGGACCTTTCCTCCCACAGGGCGAAGATGCTCTCCGAAGCCCTTTTAAACGCCGACCTCATACTCACCATGACCAGGAGCCACAGGGATTATATTATAAATAAATTTCCGCATACTAAAGGTAGGGTTTTTGTGCTCTCGGAATTCGCCGAAGGACAGGTCGACGGTGACGCCGATATAGCCGACCCCTACGGTGGTGACGAGGAAACCTACCGCCGGGTGGCGGATATGATAAGGGAAAAGCTCGAGAAGGTTTTGGAAAGGCTGGAGAAAGAACTGGACAAGGCCTGATATTTTTAAATATAATTTAGTTGAACATATAAAATGGGAGGAAAAAACATGAAAATAGCTGTAGCCTGCGACCACGGCGGACTGAACCTAAAGGTCGAAGTTATAAAGCTGCTGGAACACAAGGGTATCGAATACGAGGATTTAGGCACTTTTTCCGACGAACCGGTAGATTACCCCGATATAGCCCTTTCGCTGGCCGAAGCGGTGGCCCGGGGGGAGTACGACAGGGGTATCGTTATATGCGGCACGGGAATAGGCGTCTCTATTGCGGCCAACAAAGTGAAGGGCATCCGCGCCGCCCTTTGCCACGATGTATATTCGGCCAGGATGTCGCGGCTTCACAACGACGCCAACGTGCTGGCGATGGGAGCTAGGGTAATAGGACCGGGCCTGGCTCGGACGATCGTTGAGGAATGGCTGGAAACCGGGTTTGAGGGAGGCCGACATAAGAGGCGGATCGATAAAATAAGCTCCTATGAAAACCGATAAAAGTGGGGTGTAACTTCATGGAGATTTTAAAACTAGTCGACCCAGAGATCGCCGAAGTTATTGAAAGCGAAATGAAGCGCCAGCAGAACAACCTGGAAATGATCGCATCCGAAAACTTTGCCAGTAAGGCGGTAATGGAAGCTCAAGGTTCGGTGCTCACAAATAAATACGCGGAGGGATATCCCGGCAATAGGTATTACGGCGGTTGCGAATTTGTGGACGTAGTTGAAAACCTGGCCAGGGAGAGGGCCAAGAAACTTTTCGGAGCAGAGCATGTCAACGTCCAGCCCCATTCCGGAACCCAGGCCAACACCGCCGTATATTTTTCTGCCCTGAACGTGGGCGATAAGGTAATGGGCATGAACCTGGCCCACGGAGGTCACCTGACTCACGGCAGTCGGGTAAACATATCCGGCAAATATTTCAACTTTATCCCTTACGGTGTTTCGAAGGAGACCGGATACATCGATTACGATGAAGTCGAGGCTCTGGCCGAGGAACACAGGCCCAGGATGATTGTAGCAGGAGCCAGTGCCTACCCCAGAATAATTGACTTTTCCAGGATGGCCGAGATAGCCAAAAAGGTAGGAGCATACCTCATGGTAGATATGGCCCATATAGCCGGCCTCGTAGCCGCAGGGCTTCACCCGAGCCCGGTGCCGGTATCCGACTTTGTTACAACCACCACCCACAAGACCCTCAGGGGGCCAAGAGGTGGCATGATCCTGTGCAAACAGGAATACGCCCGGTCTATTGATAAAGCCGTATTTCCCGGTATCCAGGGCGGACCGCTGATGCACGTCATCGCTGCTAAGGCGGTATGCTTCAAAGAAGCCGGTACGGAGGAATTCAGAAAATACCAGGAACAGGTAGTTAAAAACGCAAAGGTACTGGCTAAAGCTTTGATGGAGAGAGGCTATAACCTGGTAACCGGTGGTACGGACAACCATCTGATACTGGTAGATCTAAGAAATAAGAACCTGACGGGGGTCGCCGCCGAGAAGCTGCTGGATGAGGTGGGCATCACTGTAAACAAAAACGCAATACCCTACGACCCCGAAAAGCCCAATGTGACCAGCGGCATCCGCATCGGCACGCCGGCGCTCACGTCCAGAGGCATGAAGGAAGCCGAGATGGAGGAAATAGCCGAGCTCATAGATATCACACTGACCCACCGGGACGACGAAATAAAGAGAGCCAAAGTGGCCAAGGCGGTAAAGGCCCTTTGCCAGAGATTTCCGCTTTACGCAAATATGAGGTAGAAATGGGGGATAGAATGAAAAACGTTTACGTGATAGACCATCCGCTGGTGCAGCATAAACTCGCCCTTATAAGGGATGAAAATACGGGGGCTAAGGAATTTAGAGAACTGGTGGAAGAAGTGGCCATGCTGATGGCCTATGAGGTCACCAGGTTTTTACCCCTGGAAGAGGTGGAAATAAGAACGCCCATCGGCCCTTGCAAGGCCAAGATGATCGCCGGGAAAAAACTCGGAGTGGTGCCCATACTCAGGGCCGGCCTGGGGATGGTGAACGGCCTTTTGAAACTGATTCCCGCAGCAAAGGTGGGGCACATCGGGCTTTACAGGGATCCGGACACCCTGTCACCGGTGGAGTACTACTGCAAACTGCCCGCCGACGTGCAGGAGCGGGAACTCATAATACTGGACCCGATGCTCGCAACGGGGGGGTCCGCCACCATGGCCGTTGACCTGCTGAAAAGGAAGGGAGCAAACAGCATAAAATTAATGTGCCTAATCGCATCCCCTGAAGGGATAGAAGCCCTGCACAGCAAGCATCCCGACGTGGACATATACACTGCAGCCGTCGACGAGCGCCTGAACGACCACGGGTACATCGTGCCCGGCCTCGGAGATGCCGGCGACAGGCTCTTCGGCACTAAATGAGGGAGATTATGAGACCGTCCTGGGATGACTATTTTATGGAAATTGCCGGGGTGGTGGCCAAAAGGTCCACCTGCCTTCGCCGCAGTGTCGGGGCCGTGGTGGTGCTGGAAAAGCGCATACTGACCACAGGATACAACGGAGCACCGACGGGCCTTTCACACTGCGGGGACGTGGGGTGCCTCAGGGAAAAATTGAGGATTCCTCCGGGAGAGAGGCATGAGCTCTGCCGCGGCCTTCACGCCGAACAGAATGCCATAATCCAGGCGGCAATCTGGGGAACGAGCATAAAGGGAGCCACCATTTACGTGACCCACCAGCCCTGTGCCCTTTGCGCAAAAATGCTCATAAACGCCGGCATCAGGAGAATAGTATTTAAAGGAGAATATCCCGATAATCTGGCTCTAGAGCTGCTCTCCGAAGCTGGAGTGGAAATATGCCGGTATACGCAGAATTGACAAGTGAGCTCTTGTAGAATAAAATTAAAAAGACGAAAGTAAGAAAGCAAAGGGGCGATTAAAGTGCCATTATACATATACGCCTTTTTTATGGCGATGGCAGTTGCTTACCTTGCCACGCCGAAGGTAATGAAACTCGCGTGGAAGGTGGGAGCCGTCGACGTCCCAAAGGATGCCCGCCGGATTCATAAAAAGCCCATGCCGCGGCTCGGCGGGCTGGCCATCTTCATAGCCTTCACGGCAGTAGGCCTCATCACGCTGCCCCTCGAGTACAGCTCAATCCGCGGCATACTGGTGGGAGGAGCTTTCATAGCAGCGGTTGGCGTTCTGGACGATATTTACGGGCTCCCCGCGAAGGTAAAGCTTCTCTTTTAGACTGCTGCGGCCTTTATCCTGGTACTTTTCGGATTGAAGGTAGAGTGGGTCACAAACCCCCTCGGGGGCATGTTTTATCTGGGTAAGTGGAGCATACCCGTTACCCTCTTTTGGGTGGTAGGCATAACCAATACATTGAATTTCATCGACGGTCTCGACGGTTTGGCGGCTGGTATTGCAGCCATAGCGTCGGTGACCATGATGCTAGTGAATATAAGCCTCGGACAGGTTAACGCAACCCTGGTGACAGCCCTACTGGCCGGTGCTGCTCTGGGATTCCTGCCCTATAATTTCAACCCGGCCAAGATTTTCATGGGCGATACCGGAGCTATGTTCCTGGGTTTCGTTTTAGCCGCCGTCGCTGTTGACGGAGCCGTAAAGAGCGCCACAACCATCGCGTTAGTAGTCCCTATCTTGGCCCTGGGGCTGCCCATTTTCGATACAGCCTTTGCAATAGTGAGGAGGTTCCTCAAAGGAAAGCCCATAATGCAGGCCGACAGGGGCCACATCCACCACAGGCTCTTAGATGTAGGCTTTTCCCAGAGGCAGGCGGTAGTTTACATGTATTTAATGAGCCTTGCTCTCGGGCTTTGCGCGGTGATCCTCATATGGGTCGGGGTAAAACAGGCTTTGCTGACGCTTTTTGCCTTACTTCCGGCCTTTGTGATGGTAGGTCGCCAGATGGCGGCTTCCCAGAATAAAAAATCCCAGCAGCTATAGAACACTGAATAAAGGGGTATGGACCTTTGAAGAAGATAAAGGCTTTAACCGTCTTCGGCACCAGACCCGAGGCTGTTAAAATGGCCCCTCTGGTGCAGGAGCTCAAGAAAACCAATTTAATAGACTGCGAAGTGGCAGTGACAGCTCAACACCGCCAGATGCTCGACCAGGTGTTGAGCCTTTTTGATGTAGTACCCGATTACGACCTGGATATAATGGAAGACAGGCAGACCCTGTTTGACATTACCCAAAGGGCGCTCATCGGGTTAAAGGAAGTGCTGGAAAAATCGAAGCCCGACCTGGTTCTGGTCCACGGGGATACGACCACCACCTTTGTAGGAGCTCTCGCCTCTTTTTACATGCACATAAAGGTGGGACACGTGGAAGCCGGGTTGAGGACCCACAATAAGTGGCTGCCCTTCCCGGAAGAGATGAACCGCAAGCTCACCGGAGCCCTTTCCGACCTTCACTTTGCACCCACGATGACCGCCAGGGAAAACCTGATAAGGGAAGGCGTCGATCCCAAATCCATTTTCGTGACCGGGAATACGGTAATAGACGCCCTGAAGACCACCGTCAAAAAGGACTACGTTTTCAACGAGCCCGTCCTGAACACCCTTGATTTTAAGAAAAACCGGGTCATCCTTGTTACCGCCCACAGGAGGGAGAACCTGGGACAGCCCCTAAAAGATATATGCTGCGGCCTTCTGGATGTGGTTAACCGGAATCCGGATGTGGTACTGGTATATCCGGTCCACCTGAATCCTGCAGTCTGGGATACAGCTCATGAGATCCTGGGAAATCACGAGCGCATAATACTTCTGTCACCCCTGGACACCGACGAGCTACATAACCTGATGGCCAGGTGCTACATGGTCTTGACCGACTCCGGCGGCCTGCAGGAAGAGGCGCCTTCGTTAGGCAAGCCTGTGTTGGTGTTGAGAAACGAGACCGAGCGGCCCGAGGCGGTGAAGGCGGGCACCGTGAAGGTCATAGGCACAGCGAGGGAGAACGTCCTAAGGGAAGCAGAGGTACTCCTGAGCGATGAAGACGAATACGCCCGCATGGCAAATGCGGTGAACCCCTACGGAGACGGATTCGCCTCCAGGCGGATAGTGGAGAGTATCCTGTACTACTTTGGACTTTCGGACAAAAGGCCCGAGGAGTTCAGGCCTGAAATGTGATATAGGACCTAAAGTTTATCACGGAAAATAACTATTGACCATCCTCATTTGATGGTCTCAGACTGTCGACAAAGTAGCTGTCGGCAGTTTTTTCTTCGATGATCCTCAAGATCAAGTGGGATCCATTATCTTTGTTTTTACTTTCTTTGCATTTTCAACCTCTTATATGATAGACCAATACCTATAAGCAAAGATGGAATGAAATTCGCAAAGAAAGTTAATGACCGAAAAGGTATACCTAAAAGAAAACAACTCATGAGAATTGGCATGTAGTAAAGATAGAATGGTATCCAGTATTCGTCTATAAATTCCTCAGGTAGTATATTTACTTTTTCGCGGGTTATAGAAAAGGTGTATAACCATAATCCAAGTCCAATAACCGCAATAAGACTCCCTGCAAGAAAGTGGTATTTTTTATCCATTTTAGTATCTAAAAGCGTACCTACATATACATAGGAGAGCATCAGCACTATTGCTAAAGGTACTCTAATTGCTATATGAATTATATATTTCCAAATTATCTGTCCAGTTACAAAAAAAATTATCAGAAGAAGGATGAAAGAGGCCACTACAAGAATAAAATGTGCTATCAGTGCTTTAATATTATTTTCCACTTTCAATCCACTCCATTTCTTAATATTCTAAAAAAAGTAGATTCTCTATCATTATACATTAAAACTCTATTCACAAAATACATTTTTCGCTTCCAACAAAAACCGTTTTTAGGTAGTGCGTCCTAAAAGCGGTTTTGTCTACAAGCTGAGACCATCCTCATTTGATGGTCTTTTTTTCTGTTTATTGCATAATTAAAATGGACAGAGTTGCAAAATAAAATCCCCACTTTTGCAACTCAAAAATCCCCAAATTTGCAAAGGTCATTGCAGGCACCCCTAAAAACCTTTACCCTTGTAGTTAGGGAAATCTTAACTGCAAGGGAGGATTGGAGGATGCTCACAATGACCCATATTGATAATATCAGAAAAGCGTTCTTTATGAAAGGGCAAAATATCAGCGAGATAGCCCGGGAATTCCAAAAAGACCGAAAAACTATACGCAAGTATATTTATCAAGAAGACTGGAACACCAGGGTTAAAGTTGAAGAAGTTAAACATACCTTCCCAAAACTCGACCCTTTCAAGGCGGATATAGATCAGTGGCTTGAAGAAGATAAAAAAGCTCGCAAAAAGCAGAGGCATACCGCCAAAAGGATTTATGACAGGCTCTGTGAAAAATACCAAGATAAGTTTAACTGTTCTTACCGCACCGTAGCAGGCTACGTAGCCATGAGAAAAAAAGAATTGTACCAGGACAACTCATGTCGTCTGCCGCTGGAACATATCCCGGGTGAAGCGCAGGTGGATTTCGGTGAGGCAGACTTTTACGAAAACGGGACGCTGCATCACGGATTTTATCTGAACCTGTCGTTTCCCTACAGTAACGTAGGATATACCCAGCTTTTCAAGGGAGAAAACCAGGAATGCCTGTTTCAGGGACTTAAGGACATATTTGAACACTTGGGGGGAGTACCCCGTAAGCTATGGTTTGATAACGCCAGCACTATCGTGAAACTCTCGAAAAATGGAGAGCGCAAACTAACCGACGCCTTCCTGAGGTTCAAGCAGCACTATGGTTTTGAAGCGGTATTCTGTAACCCTGCTTCCGGCCATGAAAAGGGTAATGTGGAAAACAAGGTGGGATACCACCGGCGCAACTTCCTTGTCCCGGTCCCCAGGTTTGAAAAGCTGGAGGATTTTAACCGCGAACTTTTACGATTGTGCGACCGGGACATGCACCGCGAACACTACCGGAAGGAGGCATCCATAGCCGAACTTTTTAATGAAGACCGTAAGGCTCTGCTTGAGCTGCCTACCGTTCCTTACGAGGTAGCCGGTTACATAACAGTCAAAACCAACGCCTACGCCAAATTCAGCTTGAACGGTGGAAAGCACCTATACTCTACCGCCCCCAAATACGCCAACAGCCGGGTGCTTGTAAAGATAACAGCCCATGAGGTCATACCGCTGGATGAGAGCCACCGGGAAATCGTGCGCCACCGGCGGCTTTACGGGGACAACAAGCAAGAAAGCATGGACTGGCTGCCATATCTTACCCAGCTTTCCCGCTGTCCGGGAGCCCTTAAGTATTCGGGAATATACAGCATGCTGCCGGACCCACTCCGGGAATACCTCGACGGCTTAAGCAAAAGTGAGCGCGGCAAAGCGCTCAAGGCTTTGGCTGTGCTTTGTACCAAAAGCAGTTTTGAACAGGCTGTGAACGCTGTAGCCGAGGCTCTCCTTTACGGAGTGCAGGATTTAGACAGCCTCGTAGCCATCCATAACAGGATAACGGGTATAACCCCGCAGTTGGAGCCGGTAAAGATTCCGGAAGGGGTTCCTGAACTCACTGCATTCCGCTTCAATGCAGAAGACTATGACAAAGCCTTTCTGAAAGGCGGTGCCAATTTATGCTGAAGGACGAAATCGCCGCCTGCTGTAAAGCATTAAAACTCAGCCGCAATCTAGTGGAAAACTGCGACAAGATCGAGGCTCAAAGCCATGAAGAATACCTGCTGAAGCTGCTAAGATTAGAACTGGAGCACAGAGACGCAAGCCGAAAGGACAGGCTTTTGAAAAATGCGGGCTTTTACACGATAAAGACCTTTGCCGGCTACATATTCGATGAAATCAAACTCCCGCAGGGGCTTACACCGCAGGACCTAAAAGATTGCAAATTTCTCGAAGAAAAGAAAAACCTGATCCTTTACGGCAACGTGGGAACCGGCAAAACCCATCTTGCCACCGCCATCGGTGTGGAGGCCTGTAAAAAAGGCTACAACGTAAAGTTTTTCCGCACTGCAGCGCTGGTAAACCGGCTGGTGGAAGCCCGGAAGGGAGGTGAACTTTCCGGGTTACTGAAACAGCTTTCCAAACCAGATCTTCTGATCTGCGACGAATGGGGCTATGTTCCTTTGGACCGCGAAGGAGCGCAGCTACTTTTTCAGGTGATTTCGGACTGCTATGAACGTCGCAGTGTAGTAATTACCACTAACCTGGAATTCAGCCGCTGGGCGAGCATTTTCTACGATGAGCAGATGACAGCAGCAATGATTGACCGGCTAATACACCACAGTTACCTATTGATCTTTGATGGTCAAAGCTACCGGATGAGGCAATCACTCATGAGGCAATTAAGTTAACATAAAAATTCCCCACCGGTGCCTGGGGAAAAACCTTTGCAAAAATGGGGAATTTCCTCTTGCAAAAAACATTTTTTCTTTAAATGAACTATATGGTCTTTCTTTTTATGAAGGAAAAAGAGGAAGCCATATCGAAGATAAGAGAAGAATGTTTGATAAAGGGATGGTATTAGGCGAAAAATATAAGATTTAAACCGAGTTAAACGGCATCATTGTTCATAGCGCGAAGAGATTTGCAGGAAAAATGGTAGAGAAGTTGTGGATACTAGAGGGATGAGGGTGGCTCAACCTCTTTTTTTTTATAACTTCCTTTTTACACAATCATGTGGGGAATTGATAAATAGAATTTTATGATAAATAGGAATTGACAAATAGAAACTAGAGGTATATTTTAATATTAGTTGGAGGTATATTTTTATAAATCAAAATAATTGCGCAGATATACGCTAAAGAATATTCTTGTCGTTGTTGGTATTGGTGCACTTATTCTTGTTTTAGCGTATTTTACCCACGGAAAGTTCCTCAGCGAGAAAGTGTTCGAACTTGACGATGCAAGAGTGGTTCCATCCGTCGAAATAGAAGACGGTGTTGACTACGTTCCCACAGATGCAAAATATTTAGCAAGTCAGCACTTCTCAGCCATCGCCGGTACAGGTCCGGTAACAGGTCCGGTCATCGCAGGTATGACCTATGGTTGGTTCCCAACCTTACTTTGGATTCTTTTTGGTACTATTTTTATCGGCTGTGTGCATGACATGGGCGCTTTGGTCGCTTCGATTCGTCATAAAGCGGCAGGTATCGCAGATACTATGAGAAATTATGTATCTAAGCGAGTCTGGATTCTTTTCAACCTTTTCATTTTCTTTACACTGGTAATGATTATTGTCGCTTTCACGGATATTACAACTTCGTCCTTCGTCAACACAATCGAATTGGCTGACGGTAAAGTCGTCGGTGGAGGCGCAATCACTACTTCTTCTATTCTGTATTTGATCCTACCTGTGATCATGGGCTTATTGCTGAAATACACGAAAAATAGTTACTGTCGAACTAGGGTATGGACATCTTCGCTTTGCGAGGATGAACGGCTATCTTCTGGACTCAATTAAATCACAGGCTATCGACGTAGATAATGACTCAATAATCGATGGTTGGTTTTATTGGTGGGATGCCAGTGGATATGAGCAAGGTAATTTTAGTTATGAAAACACCTCATCAAATTATCCATGGAATAAAATGACCGATTCAATATATATAAAATAACAATCAAGATAGGAGTGAAGAAAAAAATGAGAGTCAACACAAATTATTATCAAACGACGCCATATGTCAGAGCAAATATGAAATCTAATGTACGGAATAATCCGAAAACATATTCCTTGACGCAGGAAAATGTAAAGACGGAGTATAAAACGGAGTATTCTTCAAATATTTGGGAAGAACTTGCTAAAGAATATGACATTAGAAATGCTTCTTTCGAGGAACTTCATGATATAGCCTTTAAGCTATATGATACAGGAGAAATTTCATTTTTTGATTTGGGGGTATTAATTTTTGATCCGAGTAAATCCCCACAAAAAGTAAGACCCAATATATTCTTAACAAAAGCCAACCCAGACGGTAAGAGGGATTGGATAGCAGAATACGAAGCGAGGGCGAACATGGATTTGAAGATAGGAAATATGCTTGGTTATAAAAGTAATCGCCGCATACTTGATATTTTGAGACGCCTTCAGTAAGAAGTAAATCGGCAAGATACCATAACATTAATGCTGGTGGTATACTCACAAGCTGTGGCACATCTACTAGAGCTGGATTATTTTATAGGGAGCTATGGACTATATAGAAAATTATATTAACGGGTATATTCATTAACAAATAATTGTCACAAGGGGCTTGAAATTATATAGGCAAGTCCCATGTGACATAATTTTATACATCGAAATTAAAAATCCAGTTTTATAGGGAGATGTTTTGTTTTATTGATGGTGTCAATAGCGGATTTAAATTGACCGACCCAGGCTTTTTTTAAAATTGAGTATTATTATGTGGGTTACCATACAATCCGGTATTTAATCTGAATCTATACGAGAAATAGGCGTAAAAGAGTAAGTTACTTCTAAGACCTCATGCTTTTGGCCACCCTAATTATATCCTCTCCGTTTCCATATAAAAGCTGCCTTAATACGCCATACACCCCATGAAAAATACAGCAGGACAAAAGCTGCATTGACCATTCTTTTCGCGATGGTAGTTTTTTTATTCTTTTTGGTCTCGGGTTCTTTTTCTATACCGAGCCAGGTTTCATCTTCGATATGTTTCGGAACGGGGACGTCTTCAGCGCATTCCTTTATTTTTTTGGACAGGTAAAGGTCGAAAGCATCCTTATCTTTCTTCATCGTATCCTACCCCTTCATTCTGCTCTTCCATAATATTACTTAAAAACAGACTGGCGCGGTAAAGCCTGCTTTTGACGGTTCCCACGGGCACCCCGAGATACTTCGATATTTCACCTTCGGAAAGGTCGTTGTAGTACTTCAACACCACGATCTGCCTGTAAATTGGGTTCAACTGCTTTAAAGCTTTATCCATATCTATTTTATTTTCAGCATCCATAATCGAATCGAGCGAAACTTCCAGGGCGGTATCATGGAAACTATCTTATCCATAAAGTCCTCATCCGTGAGCACATACTTTGCTTTCTTCCGTATAAGGCCTATGGCTTTTTTGGTTGTGATAGCGCTGACCAGCGCGGGGAACCGGGAAAGGTCTACTGGTTTTTTTCAAAATTTTGTAGGCAGCCCAAAAAGCCTTCTGAACGGAATCCTGGGTAATGTTCTCGTCCTGGGCGACTAGGAAAGCCGTCTTGTAAACTACATACGGTAGAGAATCTCTAAAAGATAAAATCTTCCATTCGATTGCACCTATTAAAAAAATTTTAATTTAACGGGAACTTTTTGTAAGCATAAAACGACGAATGGAAGGATTTCCCCGGCGGTGGATTGACTTTAGCGCCTTTTTCTTCAAAGGCCGTAGCTGTTTTAATGGAATCAAAAAATCCCGGCACAATACGCCCTTAAGCCTAAGATAATATACTCGATCAATGATAAAATCTTTGAGATGCCCGGGGATAAGTATCTCGTCACAATTTCAATGTCAAAAGAAGATATTGTGAAAAAATTAAGGAGATGAATGTTTACTGCATGACAAAAATGATTTGGCGGGAATTAATTTCCCCTTGACAACTTTCTCCGAGGATGGTAATATACAAAGGAAGTGAAAGTGAATATAGTCAGCCTTTAAACTGGTCCTGTGAGGCTAGTAAGGCGAAGGGGTTTGACATAAATATGAAGGAAAGCCTTTCTCCGCCTGACGGGGAAGGGCTTTTTTGATAAAGAAAAAAGCCTCTGCTGTCTATGTCTCACAGCAGGGGCTTAATTTTTGAAAGGAGGAAAATTATGAGAGAACTTACTGCAGGCGCAAGAGAACTGTCGGGTCCGATTAGAGAGGGAGACAGGATTTCACTCATTCAGCTTTTCATCCTGGGACTCCAGCATACTTTTACCATGTTCGGGGCCACGGTGCTGGTGCCGCTGCTTACCGGGCTTGACGTGGGAGTGGCCCTTTTCACGGCGGGGGTGGGCACCCTGTGGTTCCACCTGGTCACGAAAAGAAAGGTTCCGGTTTTCCTTGGTTCTTCCTTCGCGTTCATCGCGCCGGTAGCACTGGTGGTAAAACAGTGGGGGGTTCCGGCGGCCCAGGGCGGCATCATTGTGGCCGGTTTGCTTTACGTGTTGATGGCGGCGCTGGTTTACTTTCTGGGGCGCGAATTTATGGAAAACCTTCTCCCGCCGGTGGTGACCGGCCCGATAATAATGGTCATAGGCCTCAACCTTGCGCCGGTGGCAATTAAAAGCGCCTCTCAGAACTGGACGGTAGCCTTGATAGTGCTTCTTGCGGTAATGATGGTCAGCATGTACGGCAGGGGATTTTTTAAACTGGTACCGGTGCTCGTGGGATTAATTGCAGGTTATGCGGTGTGTTTGATTATGGGCATCGTGGACCTGAAACCCGTACAGGAGGCGGCGCTGTTTGCCATGCCGGCCTTTACAAAACCCGAATTCAACCTAGCGGCGATCGGTCTTATTGCGCCGGTGGCGGTGGCCACTATGGTGGAACACGTGGGCGACGTGCTCGCCGTGGGAGCAACGGTGGAGAAGGACTTCGTAAAAGACCCCGGGCTCCACAGGACGCTCATTGGCGACGGCATAGCCACATCTTTGGCGGGATTATTCGGCGGGCCGGCAAACACCACATATTCCGAAAACACCGGTGTTCTGGCGCTGACCGGGGTATGGAAACCTGAAGTGATGAGGGTTGCGGCGGTGATGGCCATACTACTTTCCTGCTTCCAGAAGCTCACCGCTCTCATAAGGACCGTGCCGGAGCCGGTTATAGGCGGTATCTCCATAATCCTGTTCGGCATGATAGCCAGCATCGGCGTTAGGACCGTTGTCGAGAACGCTGTGGATTTCAAAAAGACAAGGAACCTCATAATATCCAGCGTAATTCTGGTTGTGGGTATAGGCGGCGCCGTAATAAACCTCTGGGGCGGGATTCAGATAGGAGGCATGGGTCTGGCCGCCATACTTGGTGTAATCTTGAACCAGGTACTGCCGGAGGAGTAAGATTTATAGAGGCGGGGATTATTCCCCGCTTCAGACTGTCGACAAAGTAACTGTCGACAGTCTTTTTTTGCAAAAGCTAGTACAAAAATCATCAGCTTTTTAGTAAAATTAAAGAAGATACAAAAATATTGTGGGGCGATGAAATGTTAACGAAGAAAAATCGAGAAATAATAGAGCAGGTAGAATTAGTAAGCATCGATAGCTTAGTACCTCAAGACCATCTCCTTAGGGCAGTAGAAGAAAGCATCGACTTTAATTTCATTTATGATGAAGTAAAAGACCTATATAGCGAAAATACAGGAAGACCTAGTATTGACCCGGTAGTGTTAATTAAGCTACTCATGCTCCAAGCATTGTATGGAATCCGCTCCATGCGCCAAACCATCAGAGAAGTAGAAGTCAATGTAGCTTACCGTTGGTTTTTAGGCTATGGATTACAAGAAAAAATACCTCACTTTTCAACTTTTGGAAAAAACTATGAACGGCGGTTTAAGGAAAGTGATCTATTTGAAAAGATATTCGAGCGGGTGTTGATGGAAGCAATAGAATGCGGGTTTGTTAAAACAGATGCAGTATTTATCGATGCTACTCACATAAAAGCCAGTGCCAATAAGAATAAATATATCGAGAAAGTCGCTAAGCAACGGACTCAAAAATATAAGGAAGAACTTTTAAAAGAAATCAACGCCGAACGGGAAGCAAACGGTAAAAAGCCCTTTGAAGAAGAAGATGATGATGACGATAACAACAAAGGAGAAAATAGCTCTAAAAAAGTCAGGGTAAGCACCACAGATCCTGAAAGTGGGATGTTTCAAAAAGGGGAAAAAGAGCGCTGCTTTGCCTACACAGCTTCTGTAGCCTGTGACCGGAACAACTTTGTCCTTGGTGTCAAAATAGCACCTGGAAATGTTCATGACAGCCAGGTATTCTCCGATTTATTTCAAGAAGTAAACGATAAATTTTCTAAAATAGAGGCGGTAGTGGTTGATGCAGGCTACAAAACCCCCGGGATATGCAGAGAAATCATTGAGGCAGGAGCGCTTCCCGTTATGCCCTACAAGAGGCCGATGACCAAAGATGGCTACTTTAAAAAACGCGAATACGTCTATGACGAATATTATGATTGTTACATATGCCCCAACAACCAAATATTAGAATACAGCACCACCAACCGGGCGGGATACCGGGAATATAGGAGCAACCCCCAAATATGCTGTAAATGTCCCATGCGCCTACAGTGCACCAAAAGTAAAAATTACACAAAAATCATAACTCGGCATATATGGGAGCATTACATAGAAATAGCGGAAGATATAAGACACACCCAATGGGGTAAAGAACTATACAAAATGCGCGGCCAGACCATCGAGCGGGTATTTGCCGATGCGAAGGAAAAGCATGGCATGCGCTATACAAATCTACGAGGCTTGAGGAAAGTTGGACATTACCTCACGCTTCTTTTCGCATGCATGAATTTAAAAAAGCTGGCTTTATGGAAGAAAAGACGGGGAACGTTTCCGCCAACAGTCCCCGCTTTACATTCGTTTTTCTTAAAAATTTTCTTCGCCTTCAACAAAAAGCCGCTTTTAGGTTATGCATCCTAAAAGCGGCTTTGTCTACAAGCTGAGGCGGGGATTATTCCCCGCTTTTTTTATTTGCCTTTACCCTATAACTTTGTGCTATAATGAAAATGGTTCATTATGGTATCTGGAGGTCGCCATGTCGCATCCTTCTATAAACGAAAGGGTCATGATGATAAAGAGTAACAAGGATGAAGTAAACCGGTTAATTGAGGAGTACAGGCCTTTCATTGCTTCGGTTGTAGAAAAGTACCTGGGCCGCCGGGTTGAATACGGAATAGACGACGAGCTGAGCGTAGCCATGATCGCCTTCGACGAAGCCGTTCAGAGATACGACATAAAAAAAGGTAATTTTCTCGCCTTTGCCAGAAACGTGATAAGAAGCCGGCTTGTCGATTACTACCGGCGGGAACGGAAAAACAGGGAAACGGTAATGTACATCGTACAGAATCAGGAGGATGAGGAATACGAGCTGGACATCAGCATTGAGGAATCTATAAAAAAACACAGGGAAGAAGAGATAAGCGAACAAAGAAGGCTGGAAATCCTCGAAATAAAGAAGGAACTGGAAAAATGGGGGCTAACCTTTTCCGATGTGGCCAAAAGTTCCCCCAAACAGGAAGGCACCCGCCGGATTTATCTTCAGGTAATCGACTTCATAATGTCGTCACCGGAAATACTGGATACGATAAAACAGAAAAAATACCTGCCGGTAGATAAAATTGTAAAAGCGACTAAAATACCCCGAAAGAAGATCGAGCGAGGGCGAAATTATATAATAGCAGCGGTGATTATTTTATCGGGGGATTACAGATACATAAAAGAGTACATCAAGTGGGGGTAAAAAGGTGAAGGGTGTAATTGTCGACATCGAGGGAGAACACATCATAGTCGTAACTCCAAGGGGCGATTTTAAAAGAATATACAATGCGTATAAAGGCCGGCAGATCGGCGATGAAGTAGATTTCCCCGAGACCGCCGCAAACCGCCCCGTATTCTGGAAAATAGCGTCCCTGGCCGCAGTATTTGTAATTTTAGCGGTTACGGCGGGATACGGATTTGCCGCGTTTTTCCACCCGGTGACCTATGTGACAATGGACGTGAACCCCAGTGTGGAGATGTCCCTGAACCGGTTCAACCGCGTGATAGATGTCGAAGGCCTTAATGACGACGGTGCCCGCCTTGTGGGAGACCGGACTTCGTTCAGAGCCAAGCCTCCGGAGAAGGTCGTCAGGATGCTGCTTTACCGGGCTAAAGAACAGAACCTCCTCGGGCCGGATTCGGTCGTGATGTTCACCGTATCAAACGTGCACGACAAAAAGATGCCGGAACTCGAAAAAAAGTTAGAGGAGACGGCACGGAAGGAACTGAAGGGAAACACTGGTATTTCCATTCAGCAAAATGACTCGCGAGAAGTAAAAGTACTTGTTCAGGAAGCATCCATAGAAAAACACCAGGAAGCCAAGAAAATGGGGATATCCCAGGGCAAGCTTCTGCTTTTTGAAAAGCTAAAGAAAGCGGATCCGGCGCTGGACGTTGAACGCATAAAAAAGATGCGCGTCAGAGAGATGCTTGATGAACTTAAAGCAAAAACCGGTGAGGATTTGATAGAAGAAAGGGGAAACGATTCGAAAGAACAAGAAAAGCCGGTAAAAGACAGGGTGCGCGGGGAAATCAAAAAAGGAGACTGGAGCGAGTTCCGGGGCAATCCGTCAGGTTTAGTCCGGGACGAAAGGGACAGTGACCATTTCGACAACAGGAGGATCGTGAGTTTATCAGCGAGGGGCGGGAAAGAGCGGGAGAAACTCTTCAGCAAACTCCAGTTTAGGATTCCGGATTCGCAGGAAAAGGAAGGTAAAAAATATGTCCCCGCCGGCCACCGCAAAAACGACGATAATGATAAAAAAGACAGGTCAGCCGGAAGATACCGGAGGCCCCGGCCTGGCCGAGGACGCTGAGTTCAACCCGCTTAACAGGCGGGTTCTTTTTTGCCCGCCTGGATAAAGGATGCCGGTTACAATAGGCATTAATCAAAGGGCCGTTAATATAACGTATGGTGAGTTATTATAGAGATGGTAGACTGGCATGATTTTATGTGATATAATTCACAAAAGGCATAACCGAGAGATAGACGGAGGAAATGTGAGAAATTGAAAAATAAACAGCGAATATGTGGTTTGAATTTTATGAATTAATATAGTATAATGACCTATATGAAAGACATCAAAATATTACAATATGCTGTACTTTTAACACAAATAGGATTGAATATAGCACTGCCTATAATGGGCGGTGTTTATACTGGAGCCTATCTGGACAGAAGGTTTTCAACCGGTAGCGCTTTTTTGATATTGGGGGTAATACTTGGATTACTTTCAGGGGTAGCAGGTGTATACCGGTTGGTAAGCATTGAATTCAAAAAAAAGAAATAAATATTTTTTAGGGGAGGTGGAGGACGGTTGAAGGAAATCCTGAATGATATCAAAGATGCGGAGAACAGGGCCAGAGCAATGGTGGAAGAAGCTGAGAGGGAAGCAAAGTTGATACTCGCTGAAGCCAACCGCGAAGCCGAGGAACTGATTTCAAAGGCCCGCAAAAAGGGCGAAGAGACCTCTAAAAATATTATAGAAGCTGCAAAAAAAGAGGCGCAAAAAGAAGCTCTGGTTTTGAGGGAGCAGTATGAAGACAAAATTAAAAAACTTCGGGGAAAGGCGGAAGGCCGCATTCAAAAAGCTGTAGACTTAATTTTGGAGAGGATAGTGACTTCCTATGGCAATTGTTAAGATGAAAAAAATGTACCTCTTTGGCCTGCACAAAGAGCGGGATCAGATACTGAGCGCCTTGCAGAAACTGGGAGCGGCCGAAATCATAGATTTGAAAGGGGAAAATATAGACATTAATGCCACCAACGAAAAGCTCCCGGAGCAAGTAGGTAAAGAGCTATCGAAGCTCGAACTGAAGCTCGGCAGGCTGAAATTCGCCATCGATTTCCTGAAGCCTTACGGCCGGGAGCCAAACCCTCTTATCCACGGCAGGCCAAGGGTCGATGTGAAAAAGCTGGAGGGCCTCCTGAAGAGAGAGAGCGAGATTTTAACGCTCGTAGATTCGCTTTCCGACCTTGATCAGAAGCTTTCCAGGCTTAAGACGGAAGAATCCAGAATAAAAAATCAGATTGAATCAATGAAACCCTGGGAGCGGCTCGACGTCCCCGTAGAGGAACTGGGTTCCACCGGCAAGGTGGAAGTAAGGGCTCTAGCGGTCCCCAAGAAAAACCTCATGTCTTTCAGGGATAAAGCAGCTGAAAAAGACCTTCCCGCGGAAATAATCCCGGTGGGAGAAGGCCGGGAAGACAGCCTTTTATTAATGGTCTATCACCATTCGGCTAAATCCGAAATACAGGAATTGTTTAAGGAATTTTCAGTAAATATAGAAGAATTTTCGGGGTTTACGGGGACTCCGGCACGGATAGTCGAACAGCTTCAGGAGAGGTTAAAAGCCATCGAAGCTGAAAGGCAGAAAATAAAGACGGAGATTTCCGCTCTGGCGGACCGGCTCCTGGACTTTGAAACCCTCTACGATTACTGGTTCCTGGGAAAACAGAAAAAGGAGAACTTTCTGAAGATGGTGGGTACCGAAAAAGTCTTCCTTATGAAAGCCTGGGTTCCCGAGCCTTCGGTGGAAACCGTAAAAAAGGCGGTCACCTCAGTCACCGACGCCGTCCATATAGTTTTAGCCGAACCGTCGGAAGAAGACGACATTCCGGTGGTCCTGTCCAACCCGAGGATATTGCAGCCTTTCGAGCTTGTGACCGAGCTTTACAGCCTTCCCAACCCCAGAGAAATAGACCCGAATGCATTCATGGCACTCTTTTACTTCGTATTTTTCGGCATGATGGTCAGCGATGCGGCTTACGGACTGGTGCTGTCGCTGATGACAGGCCTTGCCCTCTGGAAACTCAAACTGAAAGGAATGGGCAAGAAACTGGCTGGGCTGCTGTTCCTGGGCGGGATATCGACTTTTATCTGGGGGATTTTGTTCGGCAGCTGGTTCGGTGACCTTATAAAAATAAAACCCCTCTGGATGAATCCCTTAGATGATCCCATGACGGTGCTGTTTTTAAGCTTTGCCCTGGGCATCATACAGATATATGTCGGGATAATTCTAAGCGCTTGTAAAAATATAAGAAGCGGAAATATTGCTGACGCCCTCATGGACCAGGGGCTGTGGCTGGTGCTGCTAACGGGGCTCATTATGATGGCGTTTCCCGGTTTGGCCGGGACGGCAAAATACGTAGCTCTCGTCGGCGCCGTGGGTCTAGTGCTTACGCAGGGCAGGTCTGAAAAGAGCATCGTAAAAAAGTTCACTTCGGGGCTTTTGAGCCTCTATAACGTGACCGGTTACCTAAGCGACGTGCTCTCCTATTCCCGACTGCTGGCGCTGGGCCTGGCGACGGGCGTTATAGCCACGGTCATCAATACCATGGCGAGAATGCTCGGAGTAAATATATTCGGTTATATCGCTATGGTACTGGTGATGGTAGGGGGGCACATATTCAACATTGCGGTAAACGTCCTGGGCGCTTACGTCCACGACAGCCGTCTGCAGTATATAGAATTCTTCGGCAAGTTTTACGACGGCGGGGGCAGACCCTTTGACCCCCTGAGGATGGAGACGAAGTATGTGGATCTGGAAGACGCTTGAAATAATTGATTTTATTTTAATAATTTAATTTTTTAAAGGAGGAGTTTAAAAATGGAAATCACACTCGGACAGGTTCTTGCACTCTTAGGAGCTGCCACGGCGGTTTTCATGCCGGGAGTAGGTTCAGCTAAAGGAGTCGGTCTGGTCGGTGAGGCTGCTGCCGGAGCAGTCAGCGAGGATCCAGGCAAATTCAGCCAGACCCTGATACTGCAGGCACTGCCCGGAACCCAGGGTATATACGGCCTACTCACCGGGTTCGTGGTGATGCAGAGGATAGGAATCTTGGGAGGAAATCTGCTACCTCTTACCACCCATCAGGGACTTTTGGTTTTAGCGGCATGTCTTCCCATAGCAGTAGTAGGACTACTTTCTGCAATCTCCCAGGGCAGGGCTGCGGCCGCCGGTGTAGGGATAATAGTCAAGAGGCCCGAAGAACTGGCCAAAGCTATAACCTATGCCGCCATGGTGGAAACCTATGCGGTGTTGGCACTGCTCGCTTCGATACTGATGTTATTCGGCATAAAGCTGGCTTAAGGAGTGCTTATAATGCAGGGCATTGCAAAGATAAAAGAAAAGATCCTGGAGGAAGCCGCAGAGGGAAAAAACCGAATAATTGAAAATGCGAAAAAGGAAGCGGCCGAAATCCTGGAAAAGGCCAAGAAAAAAGCCGCAGAACTGGAAGCCCATACCGAGGGGAGGGCCAGAAAGGCGGCCGGGGAGGAAAAGAGGAAAATCCTGTCCATGGCCGAATTGGAAGAGAGAAAGCGGTATCTGGAAGCCAAACAGGCCCTGATAGACCAGGCCTTTGCCGGGGCAGAAGATAAGCTTTTGAATCTGGATGCCGAAAGGTACCAAGACCTGGTCTACCGCCTTATACTGACCTCCGCCATTGACGGCAATGAGGAGATCGTAGTCTCCGAGGCTGATAAGAAGAGGATAACTCCGGAGCTGCTAGAAAAGGTTAACAACGCCCTGAAAAAGCAGGGCAAAGCAGGCAATATCAGGCTTTCGGGAGAGAAAAGACCTATAAAAGGCGGATTTATATTAAAATCGGCGACGGTGGAGATCAATTGCACCTTCGATTACCTGCTCAAGATCCAGAGGGAAGAGCTGGAGACCGAAGTGGCCCGAATACTTTTTGAGGAGTGATGGCGATGGCCCGGGATGAGGATTTCCTATACGCATCGGGCAGGATAAAGGCCCTGGAGACCAGGCTCTTGAGCAGGAACATCGTCCAGAGGGTCCTTGAGGCGCAGGACCTGGACGCTGCCCTCAGGGTCCTCGGCGAGACCGATTATGCCCAGGATTTCGAGGAACTGGAAAGTGTGTACGATTTCGAAAAAGCGCTGGAAAACAGCATGAAAAGGACTTTGGGCGTAATAAGAGAATCGCTCAAAGACCATAGAGTGGTGAGGTTTTTCACCCTCAAGTACGATTACCATAATCTAAAGGTCGTTTTAAAAAGCAGGATACTCGGCGTTGAGGCGCCGGAAAAACTCTCGACCCTGGGAGAAGTCCCGGCCGAGGAACTTTTCAAGCTGAGCAAGGGTGAAAGCGATGCGGCCGTTCCGAAACGCATGCGGGCTGCTTTTGAGAAGGCCGCTGAAGCCTACGAAGAAACCCGGGACCCGCAGCAGGTGGACCTCGTACTGGACAGGGCCTTATACGATGAACTCAATATGCTCGTCCGGGAGATCGGCCACGATTTTCTTAAAAGTTACCTGGACGCATTGGTGGACCTCACCAATATAAAAACGCTGGTCAGGTTAAAGTATATGCAGGCCGATCTCAGAACCCTGGAAAAATCCCTCCTGCCGGGGGGCAGCATCGATACCGGGTTTTTCAAGAAGATGTTCCAGGAACCGGTGTCAGCCGTAATCGATGCCCTGGCCTTTTCCAGGTACTCCGAGGTTGTTAGGGAAGGCCTAGAAAGCTGGGTCTCCACGAACAGCCCGGCGGTCTACGAGAGATTGTCCGACGATTTCCTGCTCAGCATGCTGCGGAAGGGGCTTTATAAGCCCTTCGGGCTGGAAACAGTCGTGGGATATCTCGGAGCCAGGGAGAACGAGCTCAAAATCCTGCGGGTCCTGATGGTGGGGAAGATTAACGGTATTTCTGAAGATATGATAAGGGAAAGGTTGAGGGATGTATATGTATAAGATCGGAGTTATCGGAGACCACGATACGGTGCTTTCATTTAAGTCAACGGGTATTGAAACCTTCCCCGCCGTCGACGAGAAAGAAGCCGCGGACAGACTCATGAAACTTGTTCGCGAGAATTACGCCGTTATCTTTATAACCGAACAGTTGGCCGAAAAGGTAAGGGAGAGAATCGACCTTTACAGGGATAAAATGTTGCCTATCATTACGTTGATTCCCAGCAACCGCGGTACTCTGGGAATCGGTATAAGTGATGTAAGAAAATCTGTTGAAAAAGCCATTGGAGTGGATATCATTTTTGAAAGAGAGGGAAGGGAATGAGCCAAGGTGTAATAGCCAAGGTTTCCGGTCCCCTCGTGGTGGCGACAGGCCTCCCCGAAGCCAAGATGTTCGACGTGGTAAAGGTGGGCACTCAGGGCCTTATAGGTGAAATTATAGAAATACGCAATGATAAAGTATCCATTCAGGTATACGAAGAGACTTCCGGACTGGGTCCCGGGGATCCGGTGGTATCCACGGGAGAACCCCTCAGCGTCGAACTGGGACCGGGAATGATTGAAGGTATTTTCGATGGAATCCAGAGACCTCTTGATGTTATCGAGAAAAAAGTTGGAAGCTTTATAACAAGAGGTATAGACGTCCCCGCATTGAACCGCGAGAAAAAGTGGGGATTTACACCCAGAGTAAGACCCGGGGACAGGGTTACCGGCGGCGATATTATCGGCACGGTGCAGGAGACCGTTATAGTCGAGCACCGCATCATGGTACCCCCCGGAGTTTCGGGCGTCGTCGAGGACATTAAGGAAGGCGAATTTACCGTAACAGAACCCGTTGCCAGGATAAAGACCGATTCCGGGCAGGTAGTGAAAGTTACGATGATGCAGAAGTGGCCGGTACGAAAGACCAGGCCGTACAAGGAGAAACTGCCGCCTGAAATTCCGATGTCTACGGGCCAGAGGGTCATCGATACCCTTTTCCCGGTCACCAAGGGCGGCACCGCGTGCATACCCGGACCTTTCGGCAGCGGTAAAACTGTAGTCCAGCACCAGTTGGCCAAGTGGGCCGACGCCGAGATAGTCGTATATATCGGGTGCGGCGAGCGCGGCAACGAGATGACCGACGTGCTTTTAGAGTTCCCGGAACTCAAGGACCCGAAGACCGGGGAACCGCTCATGAAGCGCACGGTGCTGATCGCCAATACGTCCAACATGCCTGTGGCGGCCCGTGAAGCTTCGATATACACCGGCATAACAATAGCCGAGTACTTCAGGGACATGGGCTACAGCGTGGCCTTGATGGCCGATTCCACGTCCCGGTGGGCCGAGGCCCTGCGAGAGATGTCCGGAAGGCTCGAAGAAATGCCGGGTGAAGAAGGTTATCCGGCCTACCTCGCGAGGAGGCTTGCGGAGTTCTACGAGAGAGCCGGCAGGGTCATATGCCTGGGCAGCGACAACCGCGAAGGTGCCCTTACGGTAGTAGGCGCCGTGTCTCCGCCGGGCGGCGACCTGTCGGAGCCGGTTACCCAGGCTACCCTTCGCGTAGTGAAAGTGTTCTGGGCTCTGGACTCTCAACTGGCCTACGCACGCCACTTCCCGGCCATTAACTGGCTGACGAGCTATTCGCTGTATTCCGACGTCGTGGAAAACTACATGAACAAAAACGTGAGTAGCGATTGGGGAGAGCTTCGCAGCGAGGCTATGAAGCTATTGCAGGAAGAGGCCAGTCTCCAGGAGATCGTAAGGCTGGTAGGTATCGACGCCCTTTCCACTAGGGACCGCCTCGTGCTGGAAGTCGCAAGATCCATCAGGGAAGACTTCCTGCACCAGAACGCTTTCCACGAGGTCGATACCTACTCTTCGATGAATAAACAGTACAGGATGCTCAAGCTGATACTGATGTTCTACGAAGAAGCCCAGAAAGCGCTTGAAAAAGGCGCTCTGTTCTCGGAAATAGAAAAGCACCCGGTGCGCGAGAGAATCGCCCGTGCTAAATTTATCGAGGAATCGAATCTCGCCGAATTCGATGAAATAGAGAAGGAGATAAAGAAGGCTATGCAGGACCTCGCCGAAGGAGGTGGAGCCGATGCTTAGGGAGTATAAAACCGCCCGGGAAATCGTAGGACCGCTGATGCTGGTCGAAAACGTGGAAGGCGTCAAGTACAACGAGCTCGTGGAAATCGAGACCGGGGACGGAGAAATCCGCCGGGGACAGGTGCTGGAGGTCAACGGCGACAAAGCGCTGGTTCAGCTGTTTGAAGGTTCCACGGGGCTTAATATAAACGACTGCAAGGTAAGGTTTGTCGGAAAGAGCATCGAACTCGGAGTTTCAACCGACATGCTGGGCAGGGTTTTCGATGGCTTCGGCCGTCCAAGGGACAAAGGACCCATGATCATACCGGAAAAACGGCTGGATATAAACGGAAGCCCCATCAACCCGACGGCCCGCGACTATCCTTCCGAGTTCATCCAGACGGGAATATCCGCCATCGACGGGCTGAACACCCTGGTAAGGGGGCAGAAGCTCCCGATATTCTCGGGTTCCGGTCTGCCCCACGCCCAGCTGGCAGCGCAGATAGCAAGGCAGGCCAAGGTGCTCGGCACCGATAGCAAGTTCGCCGTAGTGTTTGCGGCGATGGGTATAACCTTCGAGGAAGCCGACTATTTCATTTCGGATTTCAGGCGCACCGGCGCCATCGACCGAACGGTGCTGTTCATTAACCTGGCCAACGATCCGGCCATCGAGCGTATAGCAACCCCGCGTATGGCCTTGACCTGTGCGGAATTCCTGGCATTCGAGAAAGACATGCACGTGCTCGTCATCCTGACGGACATGACAAACTACTGCGAGGCCCTGCGCGAAGTATCGGCAGCCAGGAAGGAAGTTCCCGGCCGCAGGGGCTATCCCGGTTACCTCTACACCGACCTTTCGACCATATACGAGAGGGCGGGTCGAATAAGGGGCAGGAAGGGGTCCATCACCCAGATACCCATTTTGACCATGCCCGAAGACGACAAGACCCACCCGATACCCGACCTCACCGGGTATATTACAGAAGGGCAGATAATCTTAAGCCGCGAACTCCACAGGAAGGGCATCTATCCTCCGATAGACGTGCTTCCGTCCCTGTCGCGACTTAAGGATAAGGGTATCGGCCGCGGCAAGACCCGGGAAGACCATGCGGACACCATGAACCAGCTGTTTGCATCGTACGCCCGCGGTAAGCAGGCGAAGGAGCTGGCGGTAATCCTGGGAGAGGCCGCCCTTTCCGATACGGATAAGCTTTATGCAAAATTCGCCGACGAGTTCGAGGCAAGATACGTGGCCCAGAGGGAAGACGAGGACAGGAGCATTGAGGAAACGTTGACGATAGGGTGGGAGCTCCTGACGATCCTGCCGAAGGCCGAGCTCAAGAGGGTACGGGACGAATATATCGAAAAATACCTTCCAGAAAAAGGAGAAGAATAGATATGGAAATACGGGTAAATCCTACCCGGATGGAGCTTACAAGGTTGAAAAAGAGGCTTGTGACCGCAAAACGCGGCCACAAGCTCCTGAAAGACAAGCAGGATGAGCTCATAAAGAAGTTTATGGACATGGTCAAGCAGAATAAGGCCCTGCGCGAGGAGGTCGAGCGCGAGCTTGCCGGTGCTTTCAAAAGTTTCACCATGGCAAGAAGCCAGATGCCCGCCAACGTGGTGGAAGAAAGTCTCATGATTCCCTCGGCCAGGGTCAGCATAGACGTCAAAAAGGAAAACATTATGAGCGTCAACGTGCCCAGGATAGAGATATCCCGGGAAGAGGGGAAAAACCTTTTCCCTTACGGCCTGGCGAGCACTTCGGCGGAAATGGACTCGGCCATCCGCACCCTGTCGGCCATGCTGCCGAAGATGTTGAAGCTGGCGGAAATCGAGAAGGCTTGCCAGCTCATGGCCGATGAGATAGAAAAGACCCGCCGCAGGGTAAACGCCCTGGAATACGTCCTGATACCGCAGCTCGAAAATACCATAAAATACATCACCATGAAGCTGGACGAAAACGAACGTTCCAGCCGCACAAGGCTGATGAAGATAAAGGAAATGGTGATGCAGGGATAACAACATCAAGCAGGCTAGACGGCAATATAGCTGTCTAGCCTGTTTTTTTATGACCGAAGTTATTCTAACGAGTATAGAATTTGTTTTGTACTGAAGATTCTGGCCGGGTAATACTTTTCTCCGCGCTTTTGAATTAAGTATTGTAAGTGCTTCAAACCCCTGCGAAGTATGGCGCAAGAAAACTTGGGTGATATCAGAAACCAGCCTAAAACATTTGCCTAGCAATCTGTGGGTTTATCCCCTTCTTCTTCAAAATAGTAAAAAGTGAAGTTTTCATTCCAGTTTTCAAGATATTTTTCTTCGTATAGATTTAATACTGATTAAACCTTCTTGTTTATTTATTTATTTTTTTAAAATTGTATATTGACAGTTAATTTATTTTTTATTACAATTTTAATAGATAAAAAATTCTGTATTAAAAAGGAGGGAAAAATTATGAGAAAAATTTCGGTATTTATATTAATTTTCTCGTTTATTTTTAATTTTTCTAATTTGAGTTTTGCCAGTGATGCGGTTGATAAGTATTATTTTTCTGTTGAAAAAGAATATGCTGAACTATTTTTATCTAAAATTGGTCATCCATCTACTGTAAGTAATCCAATTCAATTAAAAAATATTGATGGTAAATTAGAAGCACTTTGTTTTACTATTGATAACGGGGGATATCTTATTATTAATATTAATGACTTATCTATCCCAGAATTATCGTTTAAAAATCAAAGTCCATTTAAAAATTTGAATGGTACATATATATATAATGGTCCACTTGCATACTTTGAAAAAGTCGGTGAAGATTTAATTTCATTAAAAAGCGGCCAAGTAGTAAAAAATAAATTCAAATTTAAGTATTACAAAGACAAAATTGATAAAATAAAAAAATTGAATGATTTAAAACAGGAAATATCCATTCAAGGCATAACAATTGAAAAATATCTTAGCATTCCATTACATACGTGGTATAAGCCAGGGGGATACTGTGGTTCTATAGCAGGGGCTATTGTAATGATGTTTTATGATGAAGCTGTAAATGATAATTATGTTGATTCTAATTTGGAAAACGAAAATTTGATTGATTTCATGATTCCGTATATAGATGGAAGTGAACCTGGAAGTTCTACTTCTGACCTTACCAATGGTCTTACAGCTTACTTGCGTGTTAGGAATTTTTCAAATACGGCTATCAGTACATCTTCTTACAGTTTTTCAACTATAAAAACCAAAATTAACAATAATAGACCGATAATTATTGATACTGATAACGATCCGACTTATAATGAACATTGGATAATAGCTCACGGATATTATGTTCATGGCAATAATATTGATAAATATGTTATAGTAAATGACGGATGGGGAAATAATGATGTTTGGTTAGAAGCAGATAGATCATCATTAGATGATATGGTATATTTACAGTATTAAATTAATTTATAGGATGGATATATCAAATGATTAAAAAAATTTTTATATATTTACTTGCATTTTTTGTAACTACTAGTTTATCTTTATCGGGGTGCACTAAAGAAAAACAAATATTTTTTATTACAAATGCTAAAAAAATTGAAATACGGAAAGGGCCAGAATTAAAAGTTGTTGAGGATAAGGAAGATATAGTCAAGATATTAAATTTTTTAAATACCATAAAAGCTAAAGAATTTGAGACAAAAGAGGATATAAATGGCTGGATTTATTCTTTGAAAATTTACCTTGAAAATGATATCAAAAATTCGGATGATTATATATCAATCACTTTTAATAAGACTTATTTTATTTATAATAATAAATATTACGAAGGAAATTATGAAATAGTAAAAACGCTTGATGATATATTTGAAAATGTAAATAAGTAAGTTGGACAGGGGACGGCTTCTTGTCCAACTTGTTTATTGCATAATTAAAATGGACAGAGTTGCAAAATAAAATCGCCACTTTTGATATGCTCCCCTTGTAGTAGACAATTGAAATAATAAAAACTGTTACTTCAAGGGGGGCTTAGTTTATGAGTCGAAAACCAAAAGTTTCTTTTGAGCAAAAATTATCTGCTGTAAAAGATTATCTAAAAGGCAGGAAAACCTAAAGGCAGATAGCAAAAGAATATAATGTTGACCATTCTTCAGTACGGCGATGGATTTCTAACTATCAAGCAATGGGAGAATCGGGATTAATTACTTCCTCAAAAAATACAAGCTATTCCCAAGAACTGAAATATACAGCCGTTAAGGAATATCTTTCAGGTAATGCTTCAAAACTAGATATATGCAAGAAATATAAAATTCGCTCAACAAAGCAACTATCCGATTGGGTTTTGAAGTATAATGGTCATGAGAGGCTAAAATCTTCGGGATCAGGAGGAAAACCAATCATGACCAAAGGACGTAATACCACATTGGAAGAACGTATACAAATCGTAAAATACTGTTTAGAGCATAACAGAAACTACATTGAAACCGCCGAGAAATATCAGGTTTCCTATCAACAGGTTCGCAGTTGGGTAATAAAATACGATAAATCCGGTGTAGACGCCCTAATTGATAGAAGGGGCAAACGCAAATCTGAAGATGAATTTACAGAGATACATAGGTTAAAAGCCCAGAACAAGCTTCTGGAAGCAAGGAATAGGTGGCTTGAAATGGAGAACGAAGTCCTAAAAAAACTCCAAGAAATAGAAGGGGGGCGGTATTAAGCCTGGTTAAGCATGAAGAAATATACCTGGTTATCCAGATGCTTTTAGAACAAAAACACTACCCTGTTTCAGCTCTATGTAAAATCACAGGAATCAGCAGATCTGCCTACTACAAGTGGAGACATAGGGAAAAAAGCCAAAATGAACTTCAAAATGAGAAGCTGCTTGTTCTTATCAGGGAAGCATACGAGGAAAGAGATGGTATACTAGGTTACAGGCAAATGACAATCAAGCTTCGCCGTGAACATCAACTTAAGGTTAATCATAAACGAATTTATCGACTGATGAAAGTAATGGGTTTAAAATCAGTATGCAGGAAAAAGAAATATAACTACATAAAGTCAACTCCAGAAGTTATCGCAGAGAATGTACTAAATCGGGATTTCAAGGCAGAACATACATGTGAGAAATGGCTTACGGATGTAACGGAATTCAAATATGGTAATGGCCAGAAAGCATATCTTAGCGCAATTCTTGACCTTGCAGATAGAAGCATAGTATCTTACGTTATTGGCCATTCAAACAACAATGCACTTGTGTTTGAGACTTTTGATTTGGCAGTTGCTAGCCATCCTGATGCAAAACCCATCTTCCATAGTGACCGTGGCTTCCAATATACCAATAAAACCTTTAAGTCAAAACTGGATAAGGCAGGAATGACCCAGAGTATGTCTAGGGTAGGCCGCTGCATAGATAATGGCCCTATGGAGGGATTCTGGGGAATTCTGAAATCGGAGATGTATTACTTACATAAGTTTGATGACTATGATAGCTTGAAAAAAGCGATTGAGGAATACATAGATTACTACAATACAAGGAGATATCAGAAACGTTTAAAATGCATGACGCCAATTGAGTATCGCAACTATCTTGCCGGTATGCAGCATAAAGAAAGCACCAACCATTTTTGATTGGTGCTTTAAATAGATTTTATATTATTTCCACTGTCTACTTGACAGGGGGCAGTTCATTTTGCAACTCAAAAATCCCCAAATTTGTAAAGGTCATTGCAGGCACCCCTAAAAACCTTTACCCTTGTAGTTAGGGACAACTTAACTGCAAGGGAGGAATGGAGGATGCTCACAATGACCCAAATTGATAATATCAGAAAAGCATTCTTTGTCAAAGGGCAAAATATCAGTGAGATAGCCCGGGAGTTCCAAAAAGCCCGAAAAACGATACGCGAGTGTATCTATCAAGAGGACTGGAACACCAGGGTTAAAGTTGAAGAAGTTAAAAATACCTTCCCAAAACTCGACCCTTTCAAGGCGGATATAGACCAATGGCTTGAAGAAGATAAAAAAAGCCCGCAAAAAGCAGCGGCATACCGCCAAAAGGATTTACGACAGGCTCTGTGAAAAATACCAAGATCAGTTTAACTGTTCTTACCGCACCGTAGCAGGTTACGTAACCATGAGAAAAAAAGAATTGTATCAGGACAACTCCTGCCGTCTGCCGCTAGAACATATCCCCGGTGAAGCACAGGTAGATTTCGGCGAAGCCGATTTTTACGAAAATGGAATGCTGTTGTACCACGGCTTTTATCTGAACCTGCCGTTTCCCTACAGTAACGCGGGCTATACCCAGCTTTTCAAGGGAAAAAATCAGGAATGCCTGTTTCAGGGGCTGAAGGACATATTTGAACATATTGGTGGAGTGCCTCATAAGCTATGGTTCGATAACGCCAGCACTATTGTGAAACTCTTGAAAAATGGCGAGCGCAAACTAACCGACGCCTTCCTGAGATTCAAGCAGCACTATGGTTTTGAGGCGGTATTCTGTAACCCTGCTTCCGGCCACGAAAAGGGAAATGTGGAAAACAAGGTCGGATACCACCGGCGCAACCTTCTGGTCCCGGTCTCCAGGTTTGAAAGGCTGGAGGATTTTAACCTGGGACTTTTACGATTATGCCACCAGGACATGCACCTTACATAACAGTCAAAACCAACGCCTACGCCAAATTCGGTTTAAATGGCGGAAAGCACCTCTACTCTACCGCCCCCAAATACGCCAACAGCCGGGTGCTGGTAAAGATAACAGCCCATGAGGTCATACCGCTGGATGAAAGCCACCGGGAAATCGTACGCCACCAGCGGCTTTACGGGGACAACAAGCAAGAAAGCATGGATTGGCTACCCTACCTCACTCAGCTTTCCCGCTGTCCTGGAGCCCTTAAGTATTCGGGAATATACAGCATGCTGCCGGATCCACTCCGGGAATACCTGGACGGCTTAGGCAAAAGCGAACGCGGCAAAGCGCTCAAGGGCTATTGCTCTGAAAGGCGGTGTCAATGTATGCTGAAGAACGAAATCGCCGCCTGCTGTAAAGCATTAAAACTCAGCCGCAATCTAGTGGAAAACTGCGACAAGATCGAAGCTCAAAGCCATGAAGAATACCTGCTAAAGCTGCTAAGATTAGAACTGGAGCATAGAGACGCAAGCCGAAAGGACAGGCTTTTGAAAAGCAGGCTTTTACACGATAAAGACCTTTGCCGACTACATATTCGATGAAATCAAGCTGCCGCAGGGGCTTACACCGCAGGACCTAAAAGAATGCAAATTTTTCGAAGAAAAGAAAAACCTGATCCTTTACGGCAACGTGGGAACCGGCAAAACCCATCTTGCCACCGCCATCGGTGTGGAGGCCTGTAAAAAAGGATTCAGCGTAAAGTTTTTCCGCACTGCAGCACTGGTAAACCGGCTGGTAGAAGCCAGGAAGGGAGGTGAACTTTCCGGGTTACTGAAACAGCTTTCCAAACCGGATCTTCTAATTTGCGACGAATGGGGCTATGTTCCTTTGGACCGCGAAGGGGCGCAGCTACTGTTTCAGGTGATTTTGGACTGCTATGAACGTCGCAGTGTAGTAATTACCACTAACCTGGAATTCAGCCGCTGGGCGGGCATTTTCTACGATGAGCAGATGACAGCAGCAATGATTGACCGGCTGATACATCACAGTTACCTGTTGATCTTTGATGGTCAAAGTTACCGGATGAGGCAATCACTCATGAGGCAATTAAGTTAACATAAAAATTCCCCACCGGTGCCTGGGGAAAAATCTTCGCAAAAATGGGGAATTTCCCCTTGTAAAAAATAGTCAGTTCGAATCTATTTGAAAAACATTTCGTTTACAAGACAAAATATGGCACGAAAAGTTAAGATTACAGTAAATTAATGAGATAGATATATAAGATACGGCGCCTCATAAAGAGGTGAATGTTTTGGAAAATTACCTGAAATTTATTAAAAAGGCCTGGAGAGATTTCGTAGAAAACGGAAATCTGAATCCATTTATAAAACCAATAATTGCAGAATCGTGGAAAAGATGCAAAAAATTTGGAGTAGATCCCATGGGAGGAGTTGGAAAGGTTTTAAGTAATGATTTACTAGAGCTCCGGACAAAGGAGAACGAGGAATTGATTTATATAGCCCATCCAATAATGGAAAACATTTATAGTATGGTGGCTGGTTCGGGTTTCGTAATAATTCTTGTAGATAAAGATGGTTACCTGATAGATGTCATTGGAGACGAAGAGGTTATGGAAAGGGCCGTTGAACTAAACTTCGTAAAGGGTGCGCTGTGGACGGAAAAAGCAGTTGGGACAAATGCCATAGGAACTTCTTTATTTACAGATAAACCTGTACAGGTTATAGGTGCGGAACACTACTGTATAACGCATCATTCCTGGACATGCTCTGCGGCGCCCATCCATGATGAGGATGGCAATATCATAGGATGCCTGGATATGTCGGGGAGCTGTTATAAAGCTCATTCTCATACCCTAGGTATAGTTCTGGCTGGTGCTTATTCCATAGAAAAACAGCTGGCTTTAATGAGATCGCATAAACTTATAAATGCTACTTTTGACTCAATATCCGAAGGCATGATAATAACGGATGAAAATTTACAGGTGAAAAAGGCAAATGATATGGCGGCAAATATTTTAGGTCTTGCGTTAGAGGAAATCTTAAGAGCAGATATTAAAGATTTGCTGCGGGATGTGAATCTCGTTAATGCCGTTTTAAAATCAGGGAAACCTTATTATGACATAGATTGCAATTTTTATGTGAAAAATAAAAGAATAGCGTGCAGCGTAAATGCGGTTCCTGTGATAGCTAATAAAAGAACTATAGGGATGGTCATAACCTTTAGAGAAACCAAGTATATTCACAACGTTGTGAATAGGGTAGTAGGATATAAAGCAACTTACAGATTTGAGGATATTATGACAAGGAATGAAGAGATGAAGAGGATTATAGAATCGGCGAAAAGAGCCGCACTGAGTGACTGTAATATCCTTATTGAAGGAGAGAGCGGGACGGGGAAGGAGTTGTTTGCCCAGGCAATACATAATTACAGTAAACGTGCCAAAGGGCCGTTTGTTGCAGTTAATTGCGCTTCTCTCCCAAGAGAGCTGGTTGAAAGCGAACTTTTCGGGTATGAAAAGGGAGCCTTTACAGGAGCATTGAAGGAGGGGCATCCGGGCAAATTTGAATTGGCCGATGGCGGTACGATATTCCTCGATGAGATCGGAGAGCTGCCCCTGGACCTGCAGTCTAAACTATTAAGAGTTCTGGATAATAAGAGGATTACCAGAATTGGAGGGACGCATGAAAAAAGGCTCAATGTGAGGATAATAGCTGCCACGAACAGGAACCTAAGGGAAGAGGTGGAAAGGAAAAATTTTAGAGGGGATCTTTATTACAGGCTTAATGTTATAAACATAAAACTGCCGCGCCTGGTGGACAGAAAAGAGGACATAGAATTGCTGGCCCATTATTTTATAGACAGGCTAAACCACAAAAATGCGGCTCATCCCAAGATGTTAAGCAAGGAATATATTAAAAAATTAAAAAATTACGACTGGCCAGGAAATGTAAGAGAGCTTCAGAACGCGATAGAAAGGTCGTATTATTTGTGTGAAGGTGATGTCATTACAGAAGAATATTTACCGGATAACATACTTCGAAGTGCGAAAATGGGCAAAATTAATTTAGATGCGATTCTTCCTTTTGAGACTCTAGAAAGAGAAAATGTAAAAAATGCTCTTTTAAATTGCAAAGGCAACGTGAAGAGAGCAGCTGAACTTCTTAATATAAGCAGGGCTACGATGTATCGAAAGATTAGAAAATATAATATAGACTTGAAATCCATAAAAATGAATCAAAATGAGATTTTTGATTAGGTTTATATGGTTTGGAAATCTGCATTATATTGTACAATATTATCAATAATGAGAAATTGCACTGTATCACAATTGAGACACGTGGACCTAAAGCCCGAGGAAATACGGGCTTTTTTGTTTGGCACGAACTTTGCGTATATTATATCCCAAGAAAAGAAAGCAACATATAAAAAGTTTTTAACGTGAAAAAATATGAGTATGAGAAAGGAGGTAGTTTTATAAGAAGATTTGTGATCGAATTTGGATATGGGGTTGACCTCCATGGACAGGATGTGAACAACGCAGCTAAAAAAGCTGTGAAAGATGCAATTTCTCACAGTTGCCTGTGTGGGCTTGCTGAAATTCTAAATCTTGATAATCTGGACGATGTGATCGTAGAAGTTACGGTAGCGGTATCGAGGCCCGAGGAGATTGATGAAGACGCCATAAAGGAATTATTGCCGATAGGGAAAAAGTCTGTAAAAGCGGTGGAAGGTGGAATGAGGGTTTCGGGTCTCAATCTGGCTCAATTTGGAGACATAAATGACAGTATAGAAGTTGCCGTTGCCTGTGTAACGGTTGGTATAGAATGAGGAAGGAGGGATATTTGTGGATTTAACAAAAGAATTGCTTCTGGATATGTACACCAAAATGAATAAGATCAGAAAGTTCGAGGAAAAGGTGTCGGAATTATTCGCCCGGGGAAAGATTCTCGGTTTTGTCCATTTGTACATAGGTGAGGAAGCCACGGCTGTAGGAGTTTGTGAAAATTTAACAGATAAAGACTATATAACCAGTACTCATAGAGGGCACGGACACCTGATCGCCAAGGGTGGAGACCTCAAATTTATGATGGCCGAGCTCTTCGGCAAGGCGACGGGATACTGTAAAGGCAAGGGAGGCTCAATGCATATTGCCGATGTCCAGAAAGGAATCTTAGGAGCCAATGGCATAGTAGGCGGGGGCCTGCCTATAGCCGTGGGTGCCGGACTGTCGGCAAAATTAAGACGCACCGACCAGGTGGCGGTGTGCTTCTTTGGCGATGGAGCTTCAAACGAGGGAACTTTTCATGAGGCATTAAATATGGCTTCCATATGGAAATTGCCTGTTGTGTTTGTATGTGAGAATAACCTTTATGGAATATCCATGAGGCAGGACAGGCACCAGGCAATAGCCGATATTGCGGACAGGGCGATAGCTTACGGCTTCCCCGGTGTTACTGTAGACGGCAATGATGTGCTGGCCGTATATGAAGCAGCCCGGGAAGCTGTGAAAAGGGCAAGAGAGGGTGCTGGGCCAACACTTATCGAGTGCAAGACGTACAGGTGGAGAGGTCACTTTGAAGGGGATCCGACGGTGTACAGGCCAAAGGAAGAAGTAGAAGAATGGGTGGCAAGGGATCCGATTCCCAGGCTGGCCCGGTATATATTGGATAATAATATTGTTACAGAAGAGGAATTAAAGGAAATTGAATGCAACATAATTAGAGAACTGGAAGAAGCTGTGAGGTTTGCAGAAGAGAGCCCCTACCCAGAGGAGACCTCTGCTGTAGAAGATATCTATACAGACCTTGTGGAGGAAGGGAGAATAAGATGAGACAATTAACGTATGCTGAAGCCTTAAGAGAAGCTATAAGGAATGAGATGAGAAGGGACCCGCGGGTATTCATATTGGGTGAAGATGTGGGGAAATTCGGTGGGTGCTTCGGCGTCACCCAGGGTCTTATAGATGAGTTTGGAGAGGAATTGGTAAGGGATACTCCGATATCGGAAGAGGCTATAGCCGGCGTCGCAGTAGGCGCTGCGGCAACGGGTATGAGACCGATAGCGGAGATAATGTTTATGGATTTTGTGACCGTTGCTATGGATCAGCTGGTAAACCAGGCAGCGAAGATGAGATACATGTTTGGCGGCAAAATCTCTATGCCGATGGTTATAAGACTTCCCGAAGGCGGTGGGCTGCAGGCGGCGGCTCAGCATTCGCAATGCCTGGAAGCCTGGTTAACCCATGTTCCGGGTCTGAAAGTAGTATATCCCTCGACTCCCAAAGATGCCCTGGGGTTGCTAATTTCCTCCATAAGAGATGATAATCCCGTTGCATTTATAGAGCACAAGCTCCTGTATAATTTAAAAGGAGAGGTCCCGGATGAGAATGAACCGATCCCTCTGGGAGTTGCCGATGTAAAAAGGCCCGGTAGGGATGTAACTATAGTAGCTACCGGTTTAATGGTTCACAAGGCGTTAAATGCGGCAAATGAGCTCGCCAAAGAGGGTATAGAAGCGGAAATCGTTGATCCCCGGACACTTTTCCCGTTGGACAAGGAGACGATCTTTAACTCCGTAAAGAAGACCCATAAGGTAGTTATAGTTACGGAAGAGGTTAAAAGAGGTGGATGGGGAGGAGAACTGGCTGCTCTAATTGCCGAAGAGATTTTTGATTATCTGGACGCTCAAATAGTGAGAATAGGGGCATTGAACGTGCCCATACCGTTCACCACTGTGCTTGAAAACTATGTAATACCCAATGAAATCGACATAATAAATGGGGTTAAGTCAATTTTATAGAGTAAAAAAAAGGGGGTAACTTCAGTTACCCCCTCACCTTGATGGAGGATGGCATGAGTAAAATTGGAATAATAGCAAATCCCGCCTCAGGTAAGGATATAAGAAGGTTGGTAGCTCATGCGACGATAATAGATAACAACGAAAAAGTAAATATCGTAAAAAGAATAATACTGGCATCCCAGGAGCTGGGAGTCGAGAAGATTTATATAATGGCTGATACTTTTAATATCGGTTACAAGGCGGTGAACGACCTCGTTTATTTAAAACAATTGAAAGCTAATGTGGAAATACTCGACATGCCTCTAACTGCCGGATTCAAGGATTCTATGGTTGCTACCAGTATGATGGAGGAGAAGGGCGTCGGCTGCATAGTGTCTTTGGGCGGGGACGGAACCAACAGGGCCATTGCCAAGGTTATTAAAGATACGCCACTGATTTCGATTTCAACCGGCACCAATAACGTCTATCCATCGATGATCGAGGGTACAGTGGCCGGCATAGCCGCGGCTGTTGTAGCTTCGGGACTGTTCGACAAAGCGGCTACATGCAATAAAAACAAACGGATAGAAATATATAAAGGAAGGGAATTGGTAGATATTGCCCTAATAGATGCCGTCGTTTCCAGGGAGAGCTTTGTCGGCGCAAAAGCTATATGGGACCAGGAAAGTATAACCGATATATTTGTGACCAGAGCTCATCCGGCTTCAATAGGGTTTTCTTCAATAGTGGGCTATAAGGAAATAATTGATGACGGGGATGACGTTGGGGCTCACGTGCAATTGGGGGCAGGGGGTGAAACCATCCTGGCGCCTATAGCTCCGGGGATTGTGAGAAAGATAAGCATAAAGAAATTTAACCCCTTAAAGCTGGATGAAGATTATATTTATAATGCCGAGAATCGAGGTATTATAGCCCTTGATGGTGAAAGAGAAATACCCGTCAGAGCAGGTGACTGTATTTTATTCAGGATTTCAAGGAACGGACCTTATCAAGTAGATATCAGGAGGACTTTAGAAATAGCTCAAAAATCTAATTTTTTTAGAAAGGTGTGATGGCGTATATGGCGGTTTATATAGTAATGCCAAAACTTGGTCTCACAATGAAAGAAGGAACTTTAACCAAATGGTTGAAAAAAGTTGGGGATAAAGTATCAAAAGGAGAAGAGGTGGCTGAAGTTTCCACCGAAAAGATCACCAATGTGGTTGAATCTCCTGCAGATGGGATTGTGGGAAAAATTTTGGTGAGTGAAGGCGCTGTTGTACCTGTAGCTACTCCGATCGGCATTATCCTGGCTGAAGGCGAAAAACTCCCAGTAGAAGATGAGGCTGGTCCCGCAAATACTTCTCCTTCTACCGTGGCTGTGCAGGCTGACCGGCTTGAGACACCGGCGGTGGAAAAGAATCAGGAAAAGTTTATAAAAGCTACGCCTTTAGCTAGAAAGATTGCAAAAGAAAACAATGTGGATCTCTCCCTGATTGCCGGTACCGGACCTGGTGGCAGAATTACCGAAGAAGACGTAAGGAAATACATAGAAAATAAATTGAATGTAAAGAAAGACAGCCCTGCTGTGGTTGAGGAAGACACGGGATCTGTAAAGAAAGTGCCGATGGACAATATGAGAAGGGTCATCGCCGAAAGGATGAAAAATAGCTGGAACAGCGCTCCCCATGTTACGGAGAATATTAAAGTTGATGTTACCGAACTTGTTAAGTTTAGAGAAGAACTTAATAAATTTGCTGATGAGAAATTTACCTACACCGACTTAATAGCTAAAGCATGTGTGCTTGCAATCAAAAGAAATCCCGTAATCAATTGGTCTATTGAAGGAGAGTATATAATCCAGCACGAAAAGATAAATCTCGGAATAGCAGTCGCTCTAGAAAATGGGTTAATAGTTCCGGTGATAAAGGATGCCGGGTCAAAATCCCTCACGGAGATCTCTAAGATGATAAAAGACCTGAGTGCTAGGGCCAGGGAAAACAGATTATCTCCCGAGGAAATAAAAGATGGCACGTTTACCATAACGAATCTCGGCATGTACGGTATAGATAGCTTTACACCTATTATAAATCCGCCGGAAAGCGCTATATTGGGAGTTAACACAATATACAAAGAACCTGCAGTGGTCGAAGATAGTATCTCTATAAGACAGGTTATGATGCTGAGCCTGTCCTTCGACCACAGGCTTATTGATGGCGCGACCGCTGCTAAATTCCTGATGGATCTTAAGCGCATACTAGAAAATCCTGTAATGCTAGCTTTATAGCGTGTAATGCTAGCTTTATAGCGATTTACATTATACGGGACGAGGGGGTAAAGCATGGACTATAACGTAATAGTAATAGGAGGCGGACCCGGCGGCTATACGGCAGCAATAAGAGCCAGTGAACTCGGAGCAAGGGTTGCCCTGGTAGAGGAAGATTCATTAGGGGGTACATGCCTGAACAGGGGCTGTATCCCGACTAAGGTTTATGCGCACGCCGCATCGATAATAAATGAAATAAAAAAGGCCGGGGATTTCGGTATAGCGGCCCAGTACACTATCGATGTGGATAAGCTGAGGGCGAAAAAAGAGAAGGTGGTAGAAAGGCTTGTAGGCGGCGTGGGCTACCTGATGAAAGCGCACAAGGTGGACGTCATAAAGGGCAGGGCCAAATTCCTCGACAGAAATACAATAAAGGTGGATAGGAAATACACGGCGGAAAAATTCATCATAGCTACAGGTTCCAAGACGCTAATTCCACCGGTGCCGGGTATGGGCCTTCCCGGGGTTATGACCAGTGACAGGGCCCTCGAGCTGGAAAGGGTACCGGAAAGAATCGCAATAATAGGAGCGGGGATAATAGGGCTGGAGTTTGCCAATATATATAGTTCGCTGGGAAGCCAGGTCATTATAATAGAAATGCTGCCGGAGTTGTTGCCCATGGTAGACAGGGACATAGCCGGTATATTGCAGAGCGCCCTTGAAAATAGGGGAATTGAGCTACATCTCAACAGTAGGGTTGAGAAGATAGAAGAGGGCCCGATAGTGGTGTTCACAAAAAGCGGGAATACCGAACGGTTGGAGTGCGATGCGGTACTGGTGGCGGTAGGAAGGGTAGCAAACGTGAACGGTGTTGAAGCGCTCAACCTGCGGTTGGAAGGAAAAGGAATAAAAGTGGATGACTTTATGAGAACAAATATAGACAATATATACGCCGTGGGAGATGTAACGGGAGGAATACAACTTGCCCATGTGGCAGCCTATCAGGGGATAATTGCAGCTCACAATGCCGTTGGAGAAAAAAGGAAGGCCGACATGAAAGTCGTGCCGAGCTGCGTATACACGGAACCGGAGATTGCATGGGTAGGGCTGAATGAGGCTCTTGCCAGAGAAAAATACGGGGATATTAAAGTGGGAACCTTTACCTATTCAGCTTCAGGCAGAGCACTGACTATGGGGGAGGATCACGGCTTAATAAAGATAATAGCCGAAGCAAAATACAACCAGATAGTTGGAATGGAAATTATCGGGAGGGATGCTACAGAGATAATACACGAAGGCGCGCTGGCTATAAAGGAGGAGTTTACAGCAGAGGAAATAGCAGAAACAATACATGCGCACCCGACAATATCGGAGTGTATAAAGGAAGCGTGTGAAGATATATTGGGGTTACCTATTAACAAGGTAAGTTTAAAAAAATAATCACGAATCTAATGGAAAGGGCAGCGACAAGCTGCCTTTTCCATTTCAAGCGACTCCCGCATGTATTAAATAAAGCGGGTTTTTTTGTTATAAAAAAAGCTCCATGGAGCAAGATAAAAATATGAACCATAATACATACGAACCGGGGTGAAAAAATGGACGAACTTAGGAACACTTTTGCGGGAGTAGTGAAGAAAAGCGTCGCACTTGCTGTAGCTGCCGCCGTGCTGGCCCTGGTTTTCGACAGGACCGGCAGGTGGGCCGGAGGGCTGATTTTGGGATCTTTCATTGCAATTTTAAACTTTTTTCTGCACTATATATTCCTCACAGGGCTCGCCGGTAAAAGTCCAGGAATGGCGGCCTTTATCGGTATCAGCGGCTTTACCCTGAGATTCTCATTGATCCTGAGCGCCCTTGCTTTTGCCATCTCGTTAAGTATGGAGTTGTTTATTGCGACAACACTGGGGTTAATGGTGATAAAAATCTCCATTTTGTCAAATACTATCCTGCGAGGTCGGGGAAAATGGAGTTCTTCCCAAAGGTAGTTTTTCACTGGCGCATATACAACCTTTCCGTGCCCGTCACCGAAACGGTAGTGGTGACGTGGTTTATCATGGCCATACTGATAGCTGTATCCTATTACGCCGGAAAAAGCATAGGGAAAAAATCCAGCACCTTCCAGAAACTCGCAGAGGTTTTTTACGAAATCGTGGATAAGCTCGTCGGGGAGACCATGGGCAGCGAGCGAAAGGGATTTGTCCCCTATATAGGTACACTGGCGGCCTTTCTCCTGCTGTCGAATCTGGCTGGACTTTTTACCCTCAGGCCTCCCACGGCGGATCTTTCCACAACCTTGACGCTGGCCGCCATAACCTTTGTGTTAACCCAGCAGGAGAGCATCAGGCGAAAGGGCCTTGCGGGATACCTGAAGAGCTTTTTTGAACCGCAGCCCCTGATGGCGCCGCTGAATATAATAGGAACTCTTGCCAACCCGGTTTCAATGGCGTTCAGGCTTTTCGGTAACATTCTGGGGGGGATGATTATAATCGGGCTTATATACTCGGCCGTCCCCCTGCTGGTGCCGGTGCCTCTCCACTTTTACTTTGACGTCTTCGCCGGGGTGCTTCAAGCCTTCATATTCGTTATGCTCACCATGGTATTTGTCGCGATGTCCGATTAAAATTCAGAGAGGAGGTCTCTTATGCCTGGAATTGACGGAAAGGCGCTGATACTTGCTTTTTCGGCTCTGGGAGCTGGGTTGGCAATGATAGGAGGGTTGGGAACCGGTATCGGCCAGGGAATAGCCGCCGGCAAGGCTGCCGAAGCTGTAGCGCGCCAGCCCGAAGCCCAGGGTGACATCATCAGGACGCTGCTTTTAGGCGATGCCATAGCCGAGACCAGCGCAATATATTGCCTCATAATAGCCCTCATTTTAATCTTCGCAAATCCGCTGCTTAGGCTGCTTTAAAAATACTCCAGGGGGGATTTTACCGTGCTCCTCAACCCATTTACGGTTATTCTTCAACTGATAAACGTGGCCATCCTGTTTTACTTTATGAACAGATTTTTTTTCAGGCCCGTCCGCGAATTTCTGGAAAAGAGGGATGAATCAATTAAAAGAAAGTTCGATGAGGCGGAGGAACGACTGAAGGAAGCACGGCAGCTCTACGAAAATTACAGGGAAAAGCTGGACAGGGCCGGGGAGGAAGTCCGGGCGATGGTCGAAGTGGCCCGGGAGCAGGCGAGGGCCATTAAGGAAGAGGCCGAACGGGAAGCGAAAGAAAGGTCTTCCATGCTCCTTGCCCGAGCCCGGGAGGAAATAGAGAGGGAAAAAGAAAGAGCTATTTCCGAAGTAAAGTCGAGGGTGGCCGAACTTTCGGTGATGCTGGCTGCAAAGATTATAGAGGAGCGGCTGAATCCCCAGGAACACCGTTATCTCATCAGAAGGGCTATTGAGAGAATGGGTGACGAAAAGTGGGTGCAGTAGGCAGGGTTTACGCCGGTGCCCTTTTTTCGGTGGCAAAGGAAACCGGAAAGGTGGAAGAATTTAAAGACCAGCTTTATCTTATGAGATACGCAGTCAAAAATTCTACCGCCTTTCGGGATTTTCTACATCACCCCGGGATCAAAAGGCAGGAAAAGAAAAGGGTAATCTCGGATGTCTTTTCGGGAATTCTAGCACCGGAGATGATGAACTTTTTCGGCCTGGTGATAGACGATGGCAGGCAGAACTTTCTGGATGACATCTACCGGGAGTACATGGAATTTTACCGAAGGTATAAAGATTACCGCATAGCCAGGGTGATCACCGCAGTAGAGCTTACCTCCGACGAAGAAAAGGATCTAAAGGCAACCCTCGAGAAGGTATTCGGTAAAGAGGTAGTTTTGAAAAAAGAAGTTGACCCGTCGATAATAGGCGGAATGGTCGTAAGGATAGGTTTTCAGGTAATCGACGACAGTATCAAGTCAAGGCTTGAGGAATTAAGGACAATAATAGAAGGGTAATGGATATGAGTCCGGAACTTTCTGGTAACGAAATAATATCCATAATCGAAGACAGAATCCGTGGTTACGGAAAAAAATTGAATATAGAGGAAACGGGCTACGTAGTCAGCGTCGGCGACGGAATAGCCAGGGTATACGGGCTAAAAAGGGCCATGGCGGGCGAACTGTTGGAGTTCCCCGGCGGTGTCCACGGCATAGCGATGAACCTGGAAGAAGATTCGGTGGGGTGCGTGCTGCTCGGCCCCGACTCGATGATCAAGGAGGGTGACGAAGTCCGCCTAACGGGCAGGGTAGTGGAAGTGCCCGTGGGTGAAGAACTGCTGGGGCGGGTGGTAAGCGCCCTGGGAGAGCCTATAGACGGCAAGGGACCGATAAATTCGAAAAAGAAAAGGCCCATAGAATATCCGGCGCCGGGGGTTACCGAACGCAGGCCTGTAAATACGCCGCTAATGACCGGGATCAAGGCTATCGATGCTATGATTCCGATAGGTCGCGGTCAGCGGGAGCTCATAATAGGCGACAGGCAGACCGGCAAGACCGCCATAGCATTAGACACCATATTGAACCAGAAGGGAAAAGGGGTCTTGTGCGTGTATGTGGCCATCGGCCAGAAGAGCTCTACGGTGGCTCGGATCGTCGAGAGCCTGAGGGAAAACGGGGCTATGGACTATACCATAGTTGTGGCGGCCACCGCTAGCGAATCAGCTCCCATACAGTATATTGCTCCCTTTGCAGGCTGCGCCATGGCCGAGGAATTTATGTACAACGGTAAGGACGCCCTCATAGTGTACGACGATCTTTCAAAGCATGCCATTGCTTACAGGGCCATGTCGCTGCTTTTAAGGAGGCCGCCGGGGCGGGAAGCCTTCCCTGGCGACATATTTTACCTTCACTCACGGCTGCTCGAAAGGTCCGCCTGCCTGAGTAAAAAAATGGGCGGCGGGTCCATGACAACCCTGCCCATAGTGGAGACCCAGGCCGGGGACGTTTCGGCATACATCCCTACCAACATAATTTCGATCACCGACGGGCAGATATATCTGGAGCCCGAACTTTTCCACGCCGGTGTAAGACCTGCTATCAACGCAGGGCTTTCCGTATCGAGGGTTGGGGGTGCGGCCCAGTTCAAGATTATGAAACAGGTGGCCGGCAGGGTGAGGCTGGACCTGGCCCAGTACAGGGAACTGGCTGCGTTTGCCGAGTTCGGCATGGAACTGGACAGCGAGACCCGGGCAAGGCTCGCCCGAGGAGAGCGCATCGTAGAAATTTTAAAGCAGGACCAGTATGAGCCTCAAGAGCTGGAAAGCCAGATACTTTCCCTGTACTCGGTGACCCACGGATTCCTCGACGACGTGCCAGTAGCTGATGTGAAGCGCTGGGAGAAGGAAATGCTGGAATACGCAAGATCGGCCCATCCCGAAGTCCTGCAGGAGATAAGGGAAAAAAAGGCTATGGACGACGGGCTGGAAGATAAGATCCGGGCTTTCCTTGAGGAATTTAAGAAACGATTCAGCCCCTCCGCCGGGGAATCCCGGGGGCAACTTTCCGGGAAAGATCCCATAAAAAACGATGGTGAGCGCCGGCGTAACTGACGGGAGGAGTCATCAATGGCGGGACTTAGGGAAATAAGGAGAAGGCTGGGGAGTATAAAGAATATGCGCAAAATTACTCAGGCCTTTCACCTTATCTCTTCTGCACGCCTGAAAACCGTGCAGAAAAAGCTGGAGGACTACGGAGCCCTCTACGAGAGCATGAAGGAAATCGTAGCCCGTATACCAGTTGAAGAAAAGGATGGTAAGGGTAAGCCCCTTCTGATAGTAATGGCGGGGGACAGAGGTCTTGCCGGCGGCTACAACGCGGCGGTGCTGCAGGAAGCGGAAAAAACACTTCGGAAATTCAAAGAGCCCGTCCTGGTAACCGTGGGCAGGAAGGCGGGGGATTTTTTTTCAAAGCAGGGTTTAAAGCCTGCCGTGCGTCTGGTTGACGTGGCCAAAAACTTAAGCCCCGGGTGCTTTGACGGCGTTATCGGGCTTGCACTTGACCATTACAGGCAGGGAGGCAGTGTTTTTGTCACATACACCAGGTTCAAAAACCCCTTTTCCATGAAACCTGTAACCGAGCGCCTCCTGCCTTCCGAAAAGGCAGAAGATAAGAATATCGATTTTGCCTTCGAGCCAGCACCCAGAGAGCTTATGGATTACGTCGCGGGGCTTTACCTTAAGCTGAGCCTGTACGGCCTTTACCTCCACTCATACGCCAGCGAGCTCGCCTCCAGGATGAGGGCTACGGAGACCGCCACCGAGAACGCCGATGACCTCATAGAGAAGCTTACCCTGCAGTTCCACCGGGAGAGGAAGGCCGTGATAACCAGGGAAATAACCGAGATCGTGAGCGGAGCCGAAAATTACCAGCACTAGCGGGTTAGGGGGGGAAAAGCTTTGGAAGAACAAAAGCCGCGAGAATTTTACGGAGAAATCGTATCGATCGTGGGGCCTGTGGTAGATGTGCGTTTTCCCGAAGGCGAGCTGCCCGCCATCTATACCGCTCTGGAGGTGGAGGATGAATCTTTAGGCAGGCCTCAGGAGGGCCCCAGGAACAACGACGTATCGAAACCTCTGAAGGTGGTGCTTGAGGTCATGCACCACCTGGGGGACGACACGGTGAGGGCAATAGCCATGTCCTCCACCGACGGCCTCGTGAGAGGTATGAAGGTGAAGAATACCGGCAGGCCGATAGAGGTGCCCGTGGGTGAAGGTGTACTGGGAAGGGTATTCAACGTCCTGGGCGAACCCATCGACGATATACGGGGTGTCGAGGTCAGGGAGCGTTGGCCTATTCACCGGCCGGCACCGCCTTTCGAGGAGCAGGAAACCGGCGAAGAGATCTTCGAGACCGGAATAAAGGTGCTGGACCTGCTGGCCCCGTATCCCAGAGGCGGGAAGATTGGGCTCTTTGGCGGAGCCGGCGTAGGAAAGACCGTATTGATAATGGAGCTCATAAGGAATATAGCTACCGAGCACAGGGGGTACTCAGTATTTGCAGGCGTCGGGGAAAGGACCCGGGAAGGCAACGAGCTGTGGCTGGGAATGAAGGCTTCGGGCGTTCTCGAAAAGACGGTGCTGGTCTTCGGACAGATGAACGAGCCTCCGGGAGCCAGGATGCGGGTAGCCCTGACGGCCCTCACCATGGCCGAGTACTTCAGGGATGAGCTGGGCCAGGACGTGCTGCTGTTCATCGACAACATATTCAGATACATTCAGGCGGGATCCGAGGTTTCGGCGCTTCTGGGTCGCATCCCTTCGGCAGTAGGCTATCAGCCAACGTTGGCGGTGGACGTGGGCATGCTTCAGGAGCGGATCACCTCCACCAAAAAGGGGGCCATTACCTCGGTCCAGGCGGTGTACGTGCCGGCCGATGACCTGACGGATCCGGCGCCGGCTACCGCCTTCGCCCACCTGGATGCCACCACCGTTCTTTCAAGGCAGGTGGCGGAGATGGGACTTTATCCTGCGGTAGACCCGCTGGATTCCACCTCCAGAATCCTTGACCCCAGGATTGTAGGGGAAAAACACTACGCCGTGGCCATGGGGGTCCAGAAAATCCTGCAGCGCTACAGGGAACTTCAAGACATAATAGCGATACTGGGGATGGACGAGCTCTCCGAAGAAGATAAATTGACGGTTTCCAGGGCTCGCAAAATCCAGAGGTTCCTCACCCAGCCGTTTTTCGTAGCCGAGGCGTTCACTGGGACTCCCGGCAGATACGTAAAGCTGGAGGACACGATAGAGGGTTTTGCCGGCATCATTGAGGGCAAGTACGACGACCTGCCGGAGTCTGCCTTCTACATGGTGGGGACCATAGAGGAGGCCCTGGAAAAGGCGGAAAAAATTAGGGGGAGGAAAAAGTGACCTTCCGGCTTACGGTACTGTCTCCCGAAAATTCTCTAGGGCTTGAAGTTTTAAAGCTGATTTTGCCCGGACTCGAAGGCAACTACGGCGTACTCCCCCGCCATGCCCCGGAAATCATAGCCCTCAGGGAAGGTGTGATGATGGTGGTCGGAGAGGGTTTCGAAGAATATTACACCTTGGGGCCGGGACTGGCGGAGGTGCTGCCGGAAAAAACCACTGTAATAACCGAATATTTTAAACGGGAAGTATAGGAGGAGCGATTGGGGGCAATAATCTTAATGAATACTTATGAGGAGGAGATATTTATGAAATTTATGAAAATAGCCCTCATAGGACTCATTTTTCTAACAGTCCCCGTCGTCTCCCTCAGTATGGCACAGGAAGACCTTTTGTTGGAGGCCTTTACTGCTACCGGCGCCCGTCCGGAAGCTTTCGATGTGACAGACTGGTCGGTAATTAATAGAAAATTTATGGATTTTTCAGATATGAAGCATATCGCGGAAAATGTACTCCGTATATTCGGCGCAAGTAGGAAGAATTTCACTTCAACGCAGGAATCCGACGATATGTACAGAATAATAAACCTTAAAGGTATGCTGGATGACGATACCCACCTGCAGGTAATAGTGCAGTCGGTAAAACTTCCCGAGGAATACGAAAAGGAACCGCAGACTTATCTAGTGGTAAACGTCACCGGTGGGGATGTTGAAAAAATCAAGGTCATAAAAAAGAAGGTTATGGAAGCGGTGAACTCGAGCGGCGGGCATTCAAGAATTTCCACTTGCTTTACCGGGTCATTTTATGGTAAACTTAGTCAGATAGAGCAGGAAGAGATTATCGATAAGATACGGGAAAAGCTCGATATAAAGGAATTCGAAAAGATGCAGGATCTCGAGATGCAAAGTTTCGTAGGATACAGCCCGCTCATTTCCGACGGCATTGAAATCATGGGCAAGAATTACAACGTAAATGTCGCTATGAGGTACAGCGCCGTTGACGGCAAAACCTATATCTGGATGGGGGTACCCGTTATTTCGATCGAATATTAGAATTTTCGGGGGGAAACGGATTGTCGAGCTTTATTATAGAAGGTGGAGAGTGCCTTAAGGGGACCGTCCGGACCAGCAGTGCCAAAAACGCCGTGCTTCCCGTAATGGCTGCTTCTCTGCTGGCGGAGGGCGAGTGCGTGATCGAAGACGTCCCCGAGCTTGAAGATGTCAGGGTGATGAGGGAAGTGCTTTCGGCCCTCGGAGCCAGGTGTGAAACAAAAGAGGGTTCGTTAAGAATAATTCCCGATAATATAGATACCTGTGAGGCCCCTTACGAACTTGTGAGGAAAATGAGGGCTTCTTTTTTGGTGATGGGTCCGCTGCTGGCCAAATACGGCTGGGCCAAGATATCGTTGCCCGGCGGCTGTGCCATCGGTAGCCGGCCTATTGACCTGCACCTGAAAGGCTTTACCGCCCTGGGGGCCGAGATAAACCTGGGGCACGGTTCCGTAGAAGCCAGGTGCGAAAAGTTGAAGGGCAGCGTAATATACCTGGACTTCCCCAGCGTCGGGGCCACCGAGAATATAATGATGGCAGCCGCTCTGGCCGAAGGGCAGACCGTCATAGAAAATGCGGCCAAGGAGCCGGAAATAGTGGACCTGGCCAATTTCCTCAATTCCATGGGGGCTTACATAAGGGGTGCAGGTACCGATGTAATAAAGATCGAAGGCGTCAGGAACCTGAAGGGGATTTCGTATACGGTTATACCGGACCGGATTGAGGCGGGTACTTTCCTGATCGCCGGAGCCATTACCAACGGAGACGTGCTGGTGGAGAACGTGGTGTCCGAACACCTGAAGCCCCTTATTGCCAAGCTCATCGAGTGCGGAGCTGAGGTGATCGAGGGCGAGGACGGCATAAGGGTTGTGGGAAGGGGTAGACCCAATCCCGTAGATGTGAAGACAATGCCCTATCCCGGCTTTCCTACCGACATGCAGGCGCAGATGATGGCTTATCTAAGCCTGTGCACCGGCACCAGCATGGTAACCGAGACCGTTTTTGAAAACCGCTTCATGCACGTGGAGGAATTAAAGCGCATGGGCGCGAAAATAAAGATAGAGGGCAAGAGCGCTATAGTAGAAGGGGTTGAAAAACTTTCCGGTGCTCCGGTGAAAGCCACAGACCTTCGAGCCGGAGCCGCCCTTATTCTGGCAGGCCTGGCGGCTGAAGGGACCACCGAGGTCATGAACGCCTATCACGTGGACAGAGGCTACGAAAACATAGTGGAAAAATTCCAAGCTTTAGGAGCGAAAATAAAGAGAGCCGAATAAGGCTCTTTTTTTATTATTCATATCCTGGGCCCCGCGAAAATAAAATTTTATAAGACAAAAAAGGGGCTGGGATATGATGAGAAACGCCGCATATTACCTCATTTTTTTTATATTCTTCGTCGTAATTATCCTCCCGGCTTTTGTAGCGAAGAGCTGCAACGTCCTTCTACCGGAAAGACCCGGGGAGCGCGAAAAAGTGGAAAAGCCCGGTGAACTGATGGTCTCACTCTACGTGACCTCCCAAAAGAAGATAGAGAAGATTCCCCTCGAGGAGTACGTGAAGGGAGTGGTGGCGGCCGAAATGCCGGCCGGATTTAAAATGGAAGCCCTGAAGGCTCAGGCCGTTGCTGCCAGGACCTACGCGTATAAAAGGTTAAGATCGCTAGGAGGGAGCGGGTGCAGCCTGCACCCGGAAGCAGATATATGCGATGACCCCACCCACTGTCAGGCCTGGATAACAAAGACAGAGATGCTGAGAAAATGGGGGATTTTCGCTTTCTACCACTACTACAGCAAGATCTCGCAGGCGGTAAACAGTACCGCCGGCATGGTGATTCTTTACCAGGGCAACCCCATCGATCCCCTTTTTTTCTCCACCAGTAACGGAAAGACCGAAAACTCCGAAGACGTGTGGGGTAAATACGTGCCCTATCTCAGGAGCGTGACAAGTCCCGGCGAGGAGATCTCGCCACGGTTCGTATCGGTAAAAGAGATCCCGGTGGAGGAAGTGGTGAGCAAGCTGCAGGCAAAATGGCCTGATATTGTAATCGACCCAAAACACCCCGAACGCCAGTGGAAGGTACTGGAAGTGAGTGAAGGCGGCCGGATAAAAACCATGCAGGTTGGAAACAAAGTAATAAAAGGCACGGAATTCCGCATGCTTTTCGAACTTAATTCAACGGATATAAAGTGGGAACGATCGGGCAACAACATTAAATTCACCTGCAAAGGATACGGCCATGGAGTGGGCATGAGCCAGTACGGCGCCAACGCCATGGCCGATAAGGGATCGAACTATGTGGATATTCTCAAGCATTATTACAGCGGAGTGGAGATTCAGAAAATAAATGCCGGTTCGAATTAGTAAATCTCAAGTCCTACAAAATTTACCATGAATTTACCAGATCTTTCTTAAAAGGCCTTTCCTATACGGAGGGGCCTTTTATTTATTTTATGGAAAAATAATCATTTTTTATCAACACTTTCTAAGACGCATGTATAATGGAGGAAAATTATGGTCATAATATTAACGAGGTGATGCAGATGTTCCGCATCCGGCAGTCCATCATAGAATTTTTCTCCAAGATGCAAAAAATGTGGAAGAAAATATCCTTAAAAAGGTTTTTACTCGTGGCATTTCTGGCGGTGCTTTTTACTGTTAACGGAGCCTTCTGGTATATTAGGTTTTTCGACAAAGGCCAACAGCAGCCGGAAGATTACGCTGTTCCTAAGGAATGGGAAATCGATCTTAATGAAGTAAAAATACCTGATAAGGCCGAAGGTGAACAGGAAGTTGAACAGGAGCCGGCGGTGGAACCCGGTAGGGGAGAGCCGGTTGAACCGGCTCCCGGTTCTCAGGATATCCCGCCCGCGAATACCGCTGAGGAAAAGGAAAGCGAAAAAACCGCCGAAGCCGGTATTGCTAAAGAAGTTTTTGCCGCAAATCCCGCGACAATGACCATGCCGGTGGTGGGAAAAATCATAACGGAGTATTCTTCCGACGGACTGGTATATTCAAAGACCCTGGAGCAGTGGTGTGCCCATAAGGGTTTGGATATTGCGGCGGATGAGGGCACGCCGGTCAAAGCGGCAATGGATGGAACGGTAGTCGAGGTGCGAAACTCCGATCCAAAGCTGGGTGTGGTCGTTGTATTAGACCATGGAAACGGCATCAAGACTCTCTACGGCAATCTGATGTCTGACAACTTAGTGCAGAAAGGAAAGCGAGTTAAAAAAGGCGACATCATAGGGGGCGTCGGTAAGACGGCACCCTATGAGATAGAAGATCCTCCCCACCTTCACTTCGAGGTTCTGAAAGGAACCGAGAGCGTTGATCCAAGGCACTTTCTCCCCGATATTTAAAGAGCCCCCCTTAAAAAAGCACGGCCCTATAATGGTCGTGCTTTATTTTTTTCTTCTAATAACGCAAATAGCGACATATATATTTAGTAAAAACGGGCTGAGGGGGAGTACATGTGAGGGATTACATGAGGGAAAGGATTCTAGAAATTGCGGCGTATATAATCGAAACCAAGGCCACCGTAAGGCAGGCCGCTAAAATATTCGGTGTCAGCAAGAGCACGGTGCATAAGGACATGACCGAAAGACTTCCGGAGATAAACCCCGAAAAGGCGAAATTAGTAAAGGAGGTGCTGGAATTCAATAAGGCTGAAAGGCACATCAGGGGAGGAAGGGCTACCAGGAGGAAGTATCTAAATATTAACAAATAATTAGTGAAAAAGAAGGAATTTCTGTATAAATGTAGAAATTATACTAAAATATCTGCTAAGTTTTGACAGGAGGTTACATAAATTTCATGGATATTGGTATAGACCTGGGAACAGCATCCATACTGGTGTACGTGCGGGGGAAGGGCATCGTCCTCCAGGAACCTTCTGTGGTAGCTTTGGACAAGGATACGGGCGAAGTACTGGCTGTCGGGGAACAGGCAAGAAAGATGATCGGCAGGACTCCCGGCAATATTGTGGCCATAAGGCCCCTGCGGGCGGGAGTAATTGCCGATTATACTGTAACGGAGCTGATGCTCAAGCATTTTCTGAAAAAGGTCATCCAGCGGAAACTGTTCCGCCCCAGGGTTATGGTGTGCGTGCCAGCGGTGATAACCGAAGTGGAAAAGAGGGCGGTTATCGAAGCAGCTACTGCTGCCGGAGCAAGGCAGACCTTTCTCATCGAGGAGCCTATAGCGGCGGCGATAGGGGCGGGTCTTGATATATCCAAACCGGTGGGCAGCATGGTCGTCGACATCGGCGGCGGGACCACCGACATCGCCGTACTTTCCTTAGGGGGCATCGTGTGCGGGACCTCCATCAGGGTAGCCGGGGATATGTTCGACGAAGCCATAGTGAAGTATGTAAAAAAGGAGTTTAATCTCGCTATCGGCGAGCGCACCGCCGAGGAAGTGAAAATCTCCTTAGCCACAGTATTTCCCGATGCCGATTCATCGAAGTCTCTGGAGATCAGGGGCAGGAGCCTCATAAGCGGGCTCCCCCAGACCGTAACGATCACCGCCCGGCAGACGTGCGAAGCTCTACAGGAGCCTGTAGAAAGGATAATCGAGGCTATATTCAGCGTGCTGGAAAAGACGCCTCCGGAACTGGCGGCGGATATCAGCGAACGCGGAATAGTCATGACCGGAGGCGGTTCTCTGCTTAACGGTCTGGACAAGCTCATAGCTCAAAGGACCAACATGCCGGTTTACGTGGCGGAAGACGCCGTTTCATGTGTCGCCCTTGGGGCCGGCAAGGCGTTGGAATGCCTCGACATGCTGGGACCCAACGCTGTCTATAAAAAGTGAGCGGGGAGGTGATAAAGCGATATGATAAGGGGACTTTATACTTCCGCCTCGGGCATGCTGGCGGAGATGGCAAGGACCGATGTCATCTCTAACAACCTGGCAAACATAAACACCACGGGGTTTAAGAAGGACAGGGCCGTGTTCAGGGCTTTTCCGGAGATGAACATCCACCGCTATGACGACCCTCAGCCGGTAGGGGCCGGATTCGTAATCGATCCGGTGCCGTATATAGGCGTTCTCGGGACGGGCGCCGGGCTGGACGAAATCCGCGTGGATTTCACCCAGGGCCGGATAGAAATGACCTCCAACCCCCTGGACCTGGCCATAGAGGATACTGCCGCAGGAGAGACATCTTTTTTTGAAATCCAGACCCCGGCGGGGATCCGTTACACCAGGGACGGCAGTTTTACCATCAATGCTGATGGATTCCTGGTAACCCGGGAAGGTTATTACGTAATGGGCGAAAACGGCCCGATAAACTTGAGGAACGGCAGTAAGGTCGAGATAAATACCGAGGGAGAGGTGTATCTCGACGGCTTAATGGTGGACAGGCTCCGAATTGCGGCTTTTCCGGCGGGCTTGTCTTTAGAAAAACAGGGCGACAACCTTTACAGGGCTCAGGGCGTGCCTTTACCGGCCAATGCGCGGATAATTCAGGGGGCCCTGGAGCGTGCCAACGTAAACGCCGTTTCCGAGATGGTAAACCTCATATCGGCCTTCAGGGCGTACGAAGCAAACCAGAGAATGGTGAGAGCCCACGATGACACGCTGGCCGGTGCTGTAAACGAAATCGCGAAGATATAAAATAATAGGGCCGGACTGCATTGCAGGGGCCCTCCGCTGCTGAACGACCGAGGCAGCTAGATTAAATAGGGAGGGATTTGTCATGATGCGAGCGCTCTGGAGCGCGAGCTCGGGTATGCTTGCCCAGCAGCTCAACGTCGACGTGATTTCAAATAACCTGGCAAACGTAAACACCACCGGCTACAAGAAAAGCAGGGTGGAGTTTAAAGATCTGCTATACGAAACTTTACGGAGGCCCGACGTTTTTCAACCCGGACAGGGAAATCCGGTGGGACTGCAGGTGGGACACGGTGTAAGGCCCGCCTCGACTACCCGCTTTTTTACCGAGGGCAACCTCCAGCAGACTGGAAACACCTTCGATCTGGCCATCGAGGGAGAAGGTTTCTTCGTGGTGGAAAGGCCCGACGGAAGCAGGGCTTTTACCAGGGATGGATCCTTTAAAGTATCCATAGACGGTGACGACAGGTACCTGGTCACGTCGGAAGGGTATTACGTGCTCGACACCGATGAGGATTACATATCGATACCCGAAGACCTTACGGATATAAACATATCGGCCAACGGCACCATTACGGGCCGCGATGCGGACGGTAATATTGAGGAAATCGGAACTATCGCACTGGCCAGGTTTTTAAACCCCGAAGGCCTGCTGGCCGTGGGGAACAACCTTTTTGAGCAGACGGCCGCATCGGGAGAATACCAGCTGAAAGAGGACCCAAACGAACCCGGATTCGGCACCATACTGCAGGGCTTCCTGGAGATGTCCAACGTGCAGGTTGTGGATGAGATGGTGAATCTAATCGTAGCCCAGAGGGCTTATGAAATAAATACTAAGGCCATCCAGACCGCCGACGAAATGCTGGGCCAAGCCAATAATCTTAGGAGATAGGAGGCCTTGAGGCTTGAAAGTTGAACCTTTAAACTCCGCCGCTATGTCCGTTGAAGCCGAAAGACAGAAAGCCGAACTGAAAAAGGCGTGCAAACAATTCGAGGCAATCTTTTTGAGATACCTCTTAAAAGAGATGCGACAAACCGTGCCGAAGACGGGATTTTTTGAACAGGGCTTGGCCTTCGATATAGTTCAGTCCATGCATGATGATGCCCTGGCCGAGCAACTTTCCGGGAATAACGGGATAGGAATTGCGGAACAATTGTACAGGCAGCTCTCCAAATACGTATAACAACGGCAAGTAACGGAGGTTTTTTATGCTGGGAGTCGAAGAAATTCAAAAGATAATACCCCACAGATATCCCTTTTTGCTGGTGGACAGGATCCTTGAAATGGAGCCCGGCAGGAAAGCCGTCGGGGTTAAAAATGTAACCGCCAACGAGCACTTTTTTGCCGGGCATTTCCCCGGTAGGCCCATCATGCCGGGAGTGCTAATAGTAGAAGCTCTGGCTCAGGTGGGCGCCTGCGCCATACTGAGCGCCGAAGAGAACAAAGGGAAACTCGCGCTGTTTGCCGGTATCGACGGCATGAGGTTTAAAAGACAGGTGGTACCGGGGGATGTACTCACCCTGGAAGTGGAGATAATAAAGCTCAAGGGCCCCGTAGGCAAGGGAAAGGCAAGAGCCACCGTCAACGGTGAAACCGCCGCCGAAGGGGAGCTCATGTTCGCCCTGGTTTAAATAAAAAAGGCAAAGACCGGGAAAAATACTCTTAAGGTGAAAGAGGTGGTTTGGACGTGAAACACCCCAGAACCTTAAGAGTATTTTTATTGCTCCTCTTGCTGTGCCTGGCCTTAGCGGCTGGCTGCTCCAGAGGGTCCGCCAGGTCTTCCCCTGAGAGCTCAGGTCAGGATAAAAAGGGGATGTTCGCGCTAAAAAACCTGGAGGAAGATGTAGAAAAACTCATCAAAGAGTTTGAAAAAGATTACCTGGCCATCCAGGCCCCACCGGGAGGAACTCAAGGAGGTTCCGGAGGTCAGAGCGGCCAGGGAGAACAGAAAGGCGGTAGCCAAGAGGGAGGACAGCAAAGGCAGGGCAGCCAGGGAGGCCAGCAGGGGTGCGGGCAGCAGGAGGGGAGTCAGCAACAGGGAGGCAGCCAGCAAAAGCCCGACTGGTCTAAATACGAAAAGATGGTATTTCTCATCCATTCCCATTGGAACGAATTCCGGGAAGAAGCACTGAAAAAAGGGGCGGGAATGGAGATGATCACTGCCTTTAACGGCAAACTGAACGAACTGACCCAAATGCTTACAAGGCAGGACCTTTACGGCGGCCTGCTGGCAGCCAACGACCTTTACGATAGAACCGTGGCTTTCGGAAGGCTGTTTCAGGGCGGACCGGCGATGGGTGCAAAAAGAACATTGTATTACACAAGGGATGCGGCGTACAGGGCTCTAAACAATCAGGGTCAGGAAGCGGCAGCCTCGATGAGCAAAGCCCTGCAGGAGTGGGAAACGGGCAAATCGCAGTTGAAAGACACCATGGTGGCCAGCAAGGTCGAATTCTCGCTGAAGGAGCTGTCCGAAGCTATTGATGCAAAGGATCCCAACCTCATCAAGATGAAGTACCAGATAGCCGAAAAAAATATAAAGGAGGCGGAAAAAAGCGTACAGCAAAAGTAATCAGAGGAGAGCCCCCAGCCGGAAAACCGGGGTGGGGCCCTTTATTTCCGGCGCCTTAGGCGCGGTAAAAACGACACACGTAGCAGGTCCCGCCGATTTTTCCGTATTTACGGGTAAACGAGCCTCCCACTGCACCGAAAGCCCAGACACCCGCGCCAGGTGTTCCACCTCACCTTTGATCCCTCTTGAGCCCACCGGAATTATATCGTGCACTTCCGAAAGGCCTAAAAGCCGCTTCACAGCACCGGTATCGGCTATTTCGGGGTCATCGAGGCTGACCTCGTTTCCCACCTTCGGAACGCCGAGGCAGTAAATCCCGTCCCCCGATTTTGTCCTCCCCATGCGCAGCCCCTTTTCTTTAACGAGGCCGACGGCAGTTACGCCCAGCCCGGTCTGGCAGGTAGGGATGTTCTTTTCGGTGCTGATGGTGACGGGTATATTAAGGCAGGACGCGGAAAGTTCGTCGGTGATGCCCTTCAGCAGCCCTTCGCCCGTTGGCGACGGTTCGCTGCATATAGTTGCGGTGACGGCCAGGGGGTCCGCACCTATTGCCAGCAGTTCCATCAGCGCCACACGGCAGGTGAACCTGCCGGTGATGTAAGGCGGCACCTTCACCACATCCCTTTCCTTCTCCCCGATGCCTCCCGCGGAATCGCAGGCAACGGCAAGATATATCCCGGGCTGAATCTCCACCAGGGCCACGTCCCTATTCGGTGCGGCTGCGTTTTTATAGGGCATTGTATTCACCCTTTGACCGCCGTATAATAGAGTAAAGCACTGCGGAGGCAGCCACGTTCAGCGCTGAAACTACTATGAGGTAAAGCACCATCGCTGCGAAAAAGCCGGTCCCAAGGAAAGGGATTAAACTTGCCGGCGCCAGGATACCATTCATCAGCCAGGCGACGACCACCGCAAGTATAAGGTTCTTTTGGCCCACGAGACCGAATACCCAAGCGAAAAATGCCATTTCCGCCGCTACTAAAAGGTGTATCGGCATCGACAGCGGAAAGCCCACGTTCATGCTGGTGAATATATGCCCCAGAGCGGCGGTCATGGCTCCGTAACCGGGACCGAGAAAGAGAGCGGCCATGTATCCCGGTGCCGAGTCGAAGGCCACGGTTCCCGTGGGGCTGGGCACCTTTATGGCGGCCCCTACGAAGCTAAGGGCTATAAACATGGCGGTTAAGGTTAGATTTTTTGTTTTTTGATTGATCATGGATAATACCTCCTGTCCGGAATTATGAGTTAACTGGTAAACAAAAAAGTCCACAGTCTAATTTACAAATTAGACCGTGGACTTTACCATCATCCCCGGACACTACCTTTCAAGGCAGGTCTCCTGGCTCCGGTTCATCGCCGCCTTATGCCTTCCCGGTTTCCCAGTGGCATCTTATAAGGCGGCTTCCCGTTACAGTGGCGGGACCGCGCCGGACTTTCACCGGACTTCCCTATTCTCCCCAAAAAGGGGCACCTTGAAGGTTTCAAATTTCCAGTTTTAAAATAATTATAAAACTTGTGAAGATGATTGTCAAGTTGCTGAAGGTATGAAAAAGCTGAAAACCGAACCCTCGCCTTCGCGGCTCTCCACCCAGATCCTGCCGCCATGGGCTTCCACCAGTCCTTTGGTGATGGCAAGACCCAATCCCGTACCCCCGGTCTTGCGGGAGCGGGATTTTTCTGCCCTGTAGAACCTCTCGAAAATGTAAGGCAGGTCTTCTTTTTTTATACCGCTGCCGGTGTCTTGTACCTTGAAAACTACCCCTCCTTCGGCCTTCTCTGCGGAGAGTTCTATCCTGCCGGAAGACGTGTGCTTCAGGGCATTGGACAGCAGGTTAGTTATTATCTGCACGAGACGGGTCGGGTCCGCGTATACGGCCGGCAGGTTCCGCGGGAAGTTGATGTCGAACCGTATACCTTTAGCCTCTGCCTCAGCTTTGAAATGGATGAATTTACCCGCAAGTTCAGCGGGGAAGATCTTGATTCTATTCAATTCCAGCTTGCCTGCCTCGACGAGGCTTAAGTCCGACAGGTCTTTAATGAGGCGGGTCATCCGCGAGACCTCTTCTTGCAAGGATAGCATCAGGGCCGGCGTGGGTTCCAGCACTCCTTCCTGGATGGACTCAAGGGTGCCCTGAATTATGGCTATGGGGGTCCTTAGTTCGTGGGCTATGTCCGCAGTCAGGTTCCTGCGCAGTTCCTCGCTTTTTCTTATTTTTTCGGCCATGGCGTTGAAGTCCTCGGCAAGACTGGACAGCTCGTCTCCGGTTTCCAGCGTGATCTTTACGTCTCTTTCGCCCTTGGAAAAGCGCTTTACGGCTGCTGAAAGCTGTTTTATCGGTTCCGTCAATCGCCTGGAGACCAGCGCTCCTATTAAGAGGGCCAGGCCGAGGCCGAAGGCCACTGAAAAGAGGGAATAGGAGGACAAAGTCCTGTAGAAAACGAATTCCAGGCTTCTCTCGGCGGGCTTAAGGGGGGATCTCACGGTGACGAAGCCCACGATTTCACCTCCGGAATGCACCGGTGCCGTGATGCTGGCGGTGCGTGCCTGCCCGTTGAAGCCGCGCGTGGATGCTACTACCCTGCCGGATGCATCGGTTACTATTATATCGTTCTGCATTAAAAATATCAGCCCCATACCGCCCATGGAGCCCGGCCCCATCCCCATGTGGGAGCTGTGCATTCTTCTCATGTAGGATATGCCCTCCAGCAATTGCTGAACACCCACCCAACCTGCCTGGTCGTATATATCGCCCACGATCCTGCTCACCTGAAGGACTATCTGGGTCCGGTTTTCTCGCACATAATCGTTGAACGCCTTTCTGGTCAGGGAATAAAAGAACAGGATGGAGAGCACCGACGTCAGGAGGGATACGGCTACCAGGCTAGCAGTCACGCGAAATCCTATTCCTCTCTTTTTCATGACAAACCTCCCAGCTTATAACCCGTGCCGTAGACGGTTTTTATATAACGGGGATTTAAAGGGTTATCCCCCAGTTTTTTCCTAAGGTTGCTGATATGCGTATCCAGGTTTCTCTCGTACCCTTCGTAGTAACCGCCGAAAACCTCTTCCAATATCCGCAGCCTGGAGACTATCGTTCCCGGGTGGGCCATTAAAATCGCCAGTATCCTGAATTCCGTGGGTGTCAGGAAGAGAGGCCGGCCGTTAAGGGATGCGGTTTTTTCGTTGAGGTCCAGCCTGATGCCGCCGTATTCCAGGATGGTATTTGCAGCCTCCGAGGGTTTCGCCCTCCTAAGGACCGCGCGAATCCGGGCGGCCAGCTCCCTGAGGCTGAAGGGTTTCGTTATGTAGTCATCGCCTCCCAGCTCCAGGCCCAGCAGCTTGTCCGGTTCTTCGGCCCTGGCGGTCAGGAATATGACGGGGATTTGAATTTTTTCCCTGATGCGCCTCAGGACGTCAAACCCGGAAACTTCCGGCATCATTATGTCAAGGACTACCAAGTCGAACTTCCGCTTTTCCAGAAGTTTTAGGGCTTCAACTCCGCTGTCAGCGCAAGTAACGGCAAAGCCCTCCTTTTCCAGGAAATTTTTAATCAAGTCCAAGAGCTTATCCTCATCGTCTACAACCAGTATCCTGTAACCGCTCACGGCTTGCCTCCTACGCGTAGATCAATAGTGCAATTAATCGTGCCATAAATTTAGTATAACATAAATAAAATCAATTTACGAAAAAATAAACAGAAAAACCCGGGGCGGCCTGTGAAGCTCGGCCGCCCCGGGCTGAAAAAGTAGAGCTTATTATTGAGTTGTACCGGGGTCGTATCCCGGGCCGAAAAACCCGCCCATCATCCCGCGCCCGTAGCCGTGGCAGAATCCGGGTCCCATACCGAAGGCCGGACCCCGGAACTCACGAAGCTTTGAAAGCTGCTCCTCGGTTAGAGCTCCGCGCATTTTGCTGAAGTATTCCTGTTTGAGGTCAAACATCCGGTTCCTGAGGTCGTTTATCTCCTTGAGCTTTGCGTCTATGGCTTTCTGGTCGGGGTTTTTAGAAAAGTATAGGTCCTGCAGTTCAAAGTTCTTTTTCGCCATTTCGTTTCTGAGTTCGGTCATTTTCTGGAAGAACTCCGCTCTAATATCTTTTAGTTTGCTGTATTGGTCATCGGTCAGGTTCAACTGCGAGAGGATCGGTAGATTTCCACCGGCGGCTCTGAGGCTTTCCGGCACTGCGGCTATAGCGACGGCGGCTGTTCCAAGGATGATTACCGCCATCACTCCGAGAGCTATAATTTTTTTTGTCATGCGTATCCCTCCCTCATTTGTTTTATTGATTCCTAAGCTTATTTTAGCCTGCAAATTTTAGAGACTTTTGAGGAGAATCTAAAGAAATTCTTAAGATTAACCTTAATTTTTCCGGAAAACGTATTTATGAAAGGTAATGGGGGATGTACCGCAATCCGGGATCGACAGTAGATAAAGTTTTATATTTTAAGGCAAAAATGCAAAAATTATTAGCGCAGGCAAAAAACTTTTGCGGTGCTTGGAGGGAAATTGGGTTTCAACGCCCCGTTATAGGTTGGCACAATTTTTGCTTTTTATGACGTATGAAACACAAAATAAAGGGAGGGTATGCGGGTGAAACGGATCAGGACCATAATAATGGGAGCTGCAGGACGGGACTTTCACGTTTTCAATACCTACTTCAGGGACAACGAGTTATACGAAGTTGTGGCATTCACGGCCACCCAGATACCGAATATCGAGGGAAGGAAATATCCGGCCGACCTGGCGGGGAGGCTGTATCCCGACGGTATTCCCATATATCCCGAAAGCCGGCTGGAAGAGCTGATAAAGGAACTGGGAGCCGACCAGGTAATTTTTGCTTACAGCGATGTATCCCATGAAGAAGTGATGCACAAGGCTTCCCGGGTGCTCAGCGCCGGGGCGGATTTCAGGCTCATGGGGCCGAAGAGCACCATGATCAAATCCACGAAACCAGTGGTATCGATTTGCGCCGTCAGGACGGGTGTTGGAAAGAGCCAGACCACGAGAAGGGTATGTCAGATACTGAAGGATATGGGGAAGAAAGTGGTAGCAATTAGACATCCCATGCCTTACGGAGACCTCAGCCAGCAGGTATGCCAGAGGTTCGCCACCTACGAAGACCTGGACCGCCATAAATGCACAATAGAAGAAAGGGAAGAATACGAACCCCACATCGACATGGGCATAGTGGTGTACGCGGGCGTGGATTACGGTGTGATCCTAAAGGAGGCGGAGAAGGAAGCCGACATAATAGTGTGGGATGGCGGAAACAACGACTTCCCCTTCTACAACACCGACCTGCACATTGTCCTTGTAGACCCCCACAGGCCTGGCCATGAAGTAAAATATCACCCGGGAGAGACCAACCTCAGGATGGCCGACGTGGTGGTGATCAACAAGATTGACACTGCTTCTTCCGAGGGAATTGACGCTGTCCGCAGGAGTATCGAAGAGGTAAACCCGGGGGCTCAGGTGGTAGAGGCCGCTTCTCCGATATTTGTGGAAGATCCGGCCAAGATCAAGGGCAAGAGAGTGCTGGTGGTGGAGGATGGCCCAACGCTCACCCACGGCGAGATGACCTACGGGGCGGGTTACGTGGCTGCCAAGAAGTACGGCGCTGCCGAAATAGTGGATCCCAGGCCGTACGCCGTAGGGAGCATAAAGGATACCTACGCCAAATACAACCACCTTTCGGTGATCCTGCCGGCCATGGGGTACGGAGACGTACAGGTGAAGGAACTGGAGGAAACTATCAACAGGGCCGACTGTGACACGGTTATAATTGGGACACCCATAGACCTTTCCAGGATCACGAAACTCAACAAACCCACGGTAAGGGTCAGGTACAAATTGCAGGAAATCGGCACCCCCACTCTGGAGGATGTGCTCAGGAGGTTCCGGTAAGTGAAAAAGGGCTGTCACCGTAAAGGGACAGCCCTTTTTGGCCTTAAAGCTCTTTTGTTATGCCGTATTTTTTCATACGGTACTGCAGCGACTGCCTTTTTATTCCCAGCTTTTGGGCGGCCCTGGTTATGTTGCCGCCGGTGCTTCTTAAAGCATTGAGTATCAAATCTTTTTCGTATTCGTCCACCCTGGATTTCACGCCTATTGCAGGGTCGGGCTTTTTCTCTATGTAGTCCCTAAAACTTCCGAAACTGAGGTACTTCAGGTCCCCCGTCAAGATATAGCCACCGTCCACGTAATTCATCACGCCCTCGATCACGTGTTCCAGCTCCCGCACGTTTCCCGGCCAGGGGTATTCCCTGAATATGTTCAGTACCTGCCGGTCCACGCCTTTTACGTCCTTGCCGAATTTGGCGTTGTACTTTTTTATGAAAAAACTTACAAGCTCTTCGATGTCTTCCGGGCGTTCCCTCAGCGGTGGAATCTCTACGTAGATTACGCTCAGCCTGTAGAAAAGGTCGCTTCTGAGCCTACCGCTTTTTAAAAGCTCCGATGGTTTTTCGTTGGTGGTGGCTATTATCCTTACGTCCACGGGGATGTCGAAGGTCGCCCCTATCCTCCTGACGACCCCTTCCTGCAGCACTCTTAAAAGCTTGCTCTGCAGCGAAAGCCCCATGCAGTTGATTTCGTCCAGGAGCAGCGTGCCGCCGTCGGCCTGTTCGAACAGGCCGGGTTTGTCTTCGGCGCCGGTAAAACTGCCCTTTGTGGTGCCGAAGAGCAACGATTCCAGCAGGGTTTCGGGTAAGGCGGCGCAGTTCTGGGCAATGAAAGGCCTGTTCTTTCTCGGGCTTTCGGAATGTATGCTCTGGGCGAAAAGTTCCTTCCCGGTGCCGGTCTCGCCGTATATCAGTACCGAGGAGGTGGTTCCGGCCACCTTTTTCAGGACTTCTACTATTTCCCTTATCTTTTTACTGCTGCCAACTATGCTGTCGAAGGAGTATTTCAGCCCTACGTTTATGGACCGGGGCTTCTTGCCTATGAGTTTTTGCTGGAGTTCCAGCACCTTCTGGGAAAGGGCATATACCTCCGACACATCCCTGGAAATCTCCAGCGCTCCCAGTACCTGCCCGTTTTCGACGATGGGTATCGTGGTGTTTAGTGTCCTGATCTCCATGCCTTTGTAGTTCAGGTATTGCTGGTAGCGGTTGAATATAGGCCGTCCGGTCTCGATAACCTGATAAATTGTACTTTCTTCGGGAGTCAGGGATGGAAATACTTCGAGAAGCTTTTTCCCTATGACGTTTTTGGATTCCAGGCCTTCGAAGCGGGTCAGTGTATTGTTGTAGAAAATGATGTTGTAGTCCCGGTCGACGATGATGATGCCTTCGTCCAGGGCATCGAAAATCTTCCTTATGGTTTTGTAGGAGAGAATCTCCTTCAAACGCTTCTCGACCTCGTTCATTTTCCATCACCACATATAAGGTTTTCTACGGGCAATCCGGGATTCCTCCCGTGTGAAGAAAAACCGCAAAAAAATTTTGCTGAAAACGCCGGTTTTGCGCCCCGCATTGCCGCGTAGGAATAAATTTTCGCAGTATCGGAGGAAATTGGCAATAATATATCGAATTGATTAAAACCAATTATAAAGACTACGCTTTTCAAAATACCGGTTAAGGGGGGTGTGGAAAGTGCCGGAAGGCGGCATTGGATTCGCTTTTTTGCTCACGCTGCTCGCAGGTCTGTCTACTGGGATCGGCGGCGCTATAGCTTTTTTTGCAAAGCGCACCAATACCAGGTTTCTTTCGGCGGCTTTAGGTTTTTCCGCCGGGGTAATGATATACGTTTCCTTTGTCGAAATTTTTCCACAGGCCCGGGAGACCCTTGTCGAAAGTCTCGGGGAAGGATTTGGGCCCTGGGTGGCGGTCTTGGCCTTTTTCTCGGGCATTTTTCTTATCGCCGTCATCGATAAGCTCGTGCCTTCCTTCGAAAATCCTCACGAGGTCCATACCGTGGAGAAGGTGCGCAGCACCGGGACGGCGGCCGGTGACGACGGCAACTATAAACTCTTGAAAATGGGAATGCTAATGGCGATGGCGGTAGCCGTCCACAATTTCCCCGAGGGATTGGCTGCGTTCATAGCTTCTCTAAAAAGTCAGGCCTTGGGCGTTTATATCGGCATAGCTGTTGCCATACACAATATACCCGAGGGCATAGCCGTGTCCATCCCTGTGTATTACGCTACCGGAGACAGGAGGAAGGCATTTTGGTATTCGTTCCTGTCGGGCCTTGCGGAACCCTTCGGAGCCCTTTCAGGGTACCTGATCCTCTCTAAGTTTCTCACGGAAGTGGCCTTTGGTGCGGTGTTCGCCGCCGTGGGAGGCATAATGGTCTTCATATCTCTTGACCAGCTCTTGCCTACAGCCCGGGAATATGGCGAGCACCACCTTTCCGTGTACGGTCTGGTGCTGGGTATGATGGTCATGGCGGCGAGCCTCCTGCTGGCTTCCTGAAGAATTGCGGGTTGTGATGGCGCACAGCGGCCTTCGCCGTGAGTAAAAAGTTGAGAACATTATTTATGCCGGGAGGGATTGAATGTTGGAAAGAGAACTCATCCGGCAGCTCACCGTGGAGCTCACCGGAATAAAGAGCATAGTAGGCACCCCTGGAGAGATAAGGGTGGCCGAAAAGATTTACGATTTTTTAAAAGGCCTTGACTATTACGTAAAACACCCCGATTACCTCATGCTGTCGGATTTAAAGGAAGACGCTCTGGGCAGAAAGAACGTGATAGCCCTGCTGAAAGGGGAAAAGGGCTATTCCAGGAACACAGTGATCCTAATAGGGCACATAGACACCGTGGGTGTGGATGATTACGGAAATATCAGAGAATACGCCACCGATCCGGAAAGGCTGAAAGAGGCCCTCAGGATGAAGGAGCTGGACGAAGATACCTTAAAGGATCTGGAGAGCGGGGACTGGCTGTTCGGCAGGGGAATATTCGACATGAAGGCCGGGGTGGCGACCCATATGGCCCTGATGAAAAAACTTTCGGAAAATGTCCATCAACTGGAGGGCAACGTGGTGTTCCTGGCATTGGCCGACGAAGAGGGTAATTCCACCGGTATGCTTTCGGCGGTGGATGAGCTAGTGCGCCTTGCGGAAAGCCGCGACCTCGAGTACATGGCCGCCGTCAACACCGACTACATGGCACCCCGGTTTCCCGGCGACGACAGGAGGTACATCTATATAGGCACAGTGGGGAAGATACTGCCCTGTTTTTACATATACGGCAAGGAGACCCACGTGGGACAGGCCTTCGAAGGCCTTGACGCCAACCTGCTTGCAGCAGAAATATTAAAGGAAGTTGACCTGGCCTTCGACCTATGCGACATAGTGGAAAACGAAGCTTCTGTTCCACCCATAAGCCTGAGCCAGCGGGATTTGAAATCCGTGTACTCGGTGCAGACGGTGAACGAAGCATACCTTTACTTCAACTATTCCACCCACAGCAGCCAGCCGGACGAGGTGCTGGCCAAACTGAAAGCCAAGGCCGAAAAAGCCTTCAAGAGTGTGCTGAATAAGCTCAATGACGAGTACAGGCGCTACTGCCTGGCCACCGGTCTGCCTTACAGGGAACTGCCGTGGGAGGTGCAGGTGCTGACCTTCGAGGAGCTTTATAGCGCCGTCAGGGCTGAGATGGGCGACAATATCGACGAATTTCTCAAAAAACTTAAGGAGGAGTTGCTGCGCCAAAATCCCGACCAAAGAATATACAGCCTGCAGGTGGTGAGGGAACTGCACCGGCATTGGTCCAACAAGAACCCGGTTGTGATCCTGTTTTTCGCTCCGCCGTATTACCCGCACATTTACGTGAAGGGCGAAAATGAAAAGGAAAGAAAGCTGCTTGAGGCCGTAAACGAGGCTGTAGCCCATGCGTCCGCAAGATTCCCTTACAGGTTTGAAATAAAGAAGTTTTACCCGTATATTTCGGACCTGAGCTATTTCTCGGTTCCGGAAAAAGTTGAGGCAATCAGCGCTCTTATTAACAATATGCCGGGGTGGAATGAAATCTACTCGCTGCCAATCGAGTCTATACAAAAAATAAACGTCCCCGTCGTCAACATAGGCCCCTATGGTAAGGACGCCCATAAATTCACCGAAAGGGTTAACATATCCTATTCCTTCGAGGTGATGCCGGAAATCCTGGAGATGACGGTGAAATTATTGCTGGAGGGATAACCCGTGATTCACATTAAAGATGCTCATGTCTTTGCCCCGGAAGATATGGGAATTTGCGACGTAGTCATCGAAGCGGGAAAAATCATATACGTGGGTAAGAGCTGTGAGGTAAAGGGCCCTTTTCAGGTGGATGTGGTCCACCTGGAAGGTGCGTATTTGTGCCCCGGGTTTATCGACCAGCACGTCCACATAACGGGCGGAGGCGGCGAAGGAGGCCCGGAGACCTCGACGCCGGAAATAAAGCTTTCCGACCTGACGAGAAACGGTATAACAACGGTGATAGGCTGCCTCGGGACCGACGGTATTACAAGGTCCATGGCAAGGCTCTACAACAAAGCCAGAGCCCTTGAGATAGAAGGCATTTCCACGTATATATTCACCGGCGCCTACCAGTTTCCCCTCCCCACTCTGACCGGCAGCATCCAGACCGACCTTATCTTTATAGACAAAGTGGTGGGGGTGGGGGAAGTGGCCATATCGGACCACCGCTCCTCCCATGCCTCCGCCGCCGAACTTGCCCGACTGGCTGGTGAAGCCAGGGTGGCGGCCATGATAGGCAAAAAAGGTGGTAAGCTGCACCTGCACGTGGGCGATGGTCCGAGGGGACTCAAAGCGCTTTTCCGCATAGCCAGATCTACCGATGTACCGTTATCCCAGTTCCAGCCCACCCACCTTAACCGGTGCCGCAGGCTGATGGAAGAATCTATCGAATTCGCCATGGCGGGAGGTTACTGCGACTACACCGCCGGCGAAGACATCCTGGAAGACGACGGGGTTACCGCAGCCCAGGCCGTTTATGAGGCTTTAAAGGCCGGTGCACCGGCCGAGAACCTCACCATAAGCTCCGACGGCAACGGCAGCTTACCCGTATTTGATTCCTGCAAAAGGCTGGTGGGCATTGGCATAGGTGACGTTTCCTCCCTTTTAAAGAGCCTGAAGGCTATGGTCTTCAAATACGACATACCCCTGGAAATTGCCCTGGCCACGGTGACGAAAAATCCAGCCGGCATTCACCGGCTGGAGGGTAAAGGTGAGATAAGGGAAGGATTCGACGCGGACCTGGTGGTGATGGATGGAAATTTGGAGGTTCGAAGCGTCATAGCAAAAGGAAGATGGATGGTACGGGACGGAGAAGTACAGGTTTTCGGCACTTTCGAGAAATCGATGGGGGGAAAATAAAAAAGCCTGCATCTTAACGGTGCAGGCTTAATTTCTCACCCTGAATAAGGCCCTTGCAAGCACCGTCCTTGCCAGGACGACGGTAATAGCGCCGTCCACCAGATGGTGCAGGAGCGTTCCGGCGCCTACCAGGACAATGGCATTGTAGAGCGTAAAACCGAAGGGGAGAACTACTAGGGATTCCCCCAGAGCGTGTACCGGCGCCGTTATCATAAGCGCCGTTTCCAGGGGGGTACCTTGCTGGACCAGCTTCGCTCCAATATAGCCGAAGACGACGTGGATGAATGCCCTGGCGGCTACAACGGGCCCCATCATTATGAGAAACCCAGCGGTGGATCCGAGGCCGACCATTACCGCTACCAGCGGGTTGATTAAAAAGGCCAGCATGACCGGCACGTGGGAGGCCAGGGTTGCCGAAAAGGGCGGAATATAGATGCGCAGGTAACCGCCTAAGGATATGGGAATTACCAGGGCAAGGGCGGTCAGCAGTGCGCCCACTACCAAGTTTTTCGCGTTCATGTAAATCCCATCCTCCGTTCGATAAGATATCTGTATATATTCTACTGTATATACAGCTATATGTCAACAACTTACCGATCAGGAGACGCTTCATATGTCTTGTATTTTTAGCAAGTTGATATAAAATTTTCTATAAAATAATGGAGCATAAATTTTCTTCCTTACCCATTTAGCAGATATTAGATTTTTTAAGAAAAAATAGGTATGTATAAGTAAAATTTGGTACGTTACTGAAAAAAAGCTTGTAATTTTACTCTTTTTGATATAATATGATTTATAAAAACACCTCTTTTGGTGTATAATAATGGTGATAAAAAAGATATTCTCCGGTGCGGCAACACCGGAGAATATCGGCAGCGTGGTTAATCGAATTTTTCCGATTCCTGGTTTTGACGTTCCTTGATTGGGTGGCAAAAGTCTTTCTAATCTAGTTGCTTTTTAGGAGGCTTATTTTTTTTTCTTTGTTTAGCGCGATGATTGCAACTATTAATTGAAGGAGCTCTATTAAATCGGATATTGTCATATTGGATTTTCCTCCTCCCTGGCGTCAAAGACCAGGAGCGGAGGCAAATTCTCCCACACTGCTATCTAAATTATAGCGGTATTCTAAAAGGAAGGCAAGAGTATTATCATACTAGGCAGAAAAGCTAATTTGTACTAGTCCTCCTAGCTAGTTAGGCTAGGTTTTTTTCTTTTTTCCTTTTATTTCTTCGTCGGTCGTCTTTGATGGTGAGGACATCGGCACCGATTAATATCTGCATATTTGCTGTGTGGATTTTTAGGGGCAGGCGATTTCGATGCGGAAGAAAAAAAGGTTGCCCGCATCCGGGCAACCCCAGACTGTCGACAAAGTAACTGTCGACAGTCTTTTTTTGCAAAAGCCAGTACAAAAATCATCAGCTTTTTAGTAAAATTAAAGAAGATACAAAAATATTGTGGGGCGATGAAATGTTAACGAAGAAAAATCGAGAAATAATAGAGCAGGTAGAATTAGTAAGCATCGATAGCTTAGTACCTCAAGACCATCTCCTTAGGGCAGTAGAAGAAAGCATCGACTTTAATTTCATTTATGATGAAGTAAAAGACCTATATAGCGAAAATACAGGAAGACCTAGTATTGACCCGGTAGTGTTAATTAAGCTACTCATGCTCCAAGCATTGTATGGAATCCGCTCCATGCGCCAAACCATCAGAGAAGTAGAAGTCAATGTAGCTTACCGTTGGTTTTTAGGCTATGGATTACAAGAAAAAATACCTCACTTTTCAACTTTTGGAAAAAACTATGAACGGCGGTTTAAGGAAAGTGATCTATTTGAAAAGATATTCGAGCGGGTGTTGATGGAAGCAATAGAATGCGGGTTTGTTAAAACAGATGCAGTATTTATCGATGCTACTCACATAAAAGCCAGTGCCAATAAGAATAAATATATCGAGAAAGTCGCTAAGCAACGGACTCAAAAATATAAGAAAGAACTTTTAAAAGAAATCAACGCCGAACGGGAAGCAAACGGTAAAAAGCCCTTTGAAGAAGAAGATGATGATGACGATAACAACAAAGGAGAAAATAGCTCTAAAAAAGTCAGGGTAAGCACCACAGATCCTGAAAGTGGGATGTTTCAAAAAGGGGAAAAAGAGCGCTGCTTTGCCTACACAGCTTCTGTAGCCTGTGACCGGAACAACTTTGTCCTTGGTGTCAAAATAGCACCTGGAAATGTTCATGACAGCCAGGTATTCTCCGATTTATTTCAAGAAGTAAACGATAAATTTTCTAAAATAGAGGCGGTAGTGGTTGATGCAGGCTACAAAACCCCCGGGATATGCAGAGAAATCATTGAGGCAGGAGCGCTTCCCGTTATGCCCTACAAGAGGCCGATGACCAAAGATGGCTACTTTAAAAAACGCGAATACGTCTATGACGAATATTATGATTGTTACATATGCCCCAACAACCAAATATTAGAATACAGCACCACCAACCGGGCGGGATACCGGGAATATAGGAGCAACCCCCAAATATGCTGTAAATGTCCCATGCGCCTACAGTGCACCAAAAGTAAAAATTACACAAAAATCATAACTCGGCATATATGGGAGCATTACATAGAAATAGCGGAAGATATAAGACACACCCAATGGGGTAAAGAACTATACAAAATGCGCGGCCAGACCATCGAGCGGGTATTTGCCGATGCGAAGGAAAAGCATGGCATGCGCTATACAAATCTACGAGGCTTGAGGAAAGTTGGACATTACCTCACGCTTCTTTTCGCATGCATGAATTTAAAAAAGCTGGCTTTATGGAAGAAAAGACGGGGAACGTTTCCGCCAACAGTCCCCGCTTTACATTCGTTTTTCTTAAAAATTTTCTTCGCCTTCAACAAAAAGCCGCTTTTAGGTTATGCATCCTAAAAGCGGCTTTGTCTACAAGCTGAGGTTGCCCGCATCCGGGCAACCCGTTATCATTTCATTCCAACAGTATTCCCTTTCTTTTCAGGATTTCACAGGCCTTTTTGATGGAGTCCTCGTTTATGGCCTGGATCGTGTGCAGGTGCACCCCCTGGGTGAGCTGGGAAAGGAGGGCGGCGTTGTGCTGTTCCATTTTTCTCATAAAATCTTCCACGTCTTCGGAGCTGTTGAGCATGAGCATACCATGGATTTCGCCGTATATGGGATGTTCCACTATCACGTCGACCACCCTGCAGCCGCATTCCACGAAAGCCATGAGCTCCTCGTGCGTTTCCTCCCTGCCGTGGCGGCACGCCACCTTTTTCGTTATGAAGCCCAGGGGCTCCATTATCATGTAACCCTGGGATGTGGCTATTATATCTTTACCCGATGCCCGGAGGATGGCTATATCCTGAACGATAACCTGCCTGGTCACGTTGAAAATCTTTGCGAGATCACCGCCGGAAACCGGTTTTCTCTCCGCTTTTAGGATTTCCACAATTCTTGCTCTTCTCTCTTCGGCATTCATTTTTTCTCACCCCAACTTTGTGATGATTAAATTATAACAGAATTTGTCTGCCCGATAAATTATTCCAAGGAGGATGGTACACGTTGAACCTTGATTTTTTTGCGGCAAATGGGATATAATGAAGTAACACAGGAGAAACCCGGAGGGATGTTTTTTATGAAAACCACAAAGGTCATATTTATTAATTTCCTCGTGCTTCTGATGGCAGTCGTGCTCATCACCGGGTGCAGGAAAGAAGCTCAGGAGCCGGCGACGGTCGAGCCGGTAATGGGCGATATCAAGTTTGAGGTTATTGCCGAAAATTCGGTCGAATTCCAGGAACTTTTAAAGGATGAAACCTTCCGGAAGTGGTACGATGAAAAGAAGAAGATCGAAGGTTTTCACGCTTTCGACGGAAAGGGTAAAAAATACATACTGGTAAGCGCCGGTGAAAAGCCGACCGGTGGTTACAGCGTTGAAGTCCTTTCCGTTACCGGCAGGCAGGATGACCTCTACTTGCAGGGCCGGGTGAAAGCACCCGCCAAAGACCAGATGGTGACCCAGGTGATAACTTATCCGAGCGTCCTAATTAGCGTACCCGTGGACGAAAGGCAAGTAACCGGGGAATTAAAAACCGAGGAACTAAAAGTAGAAAAGCCTGAAGAACCCCAGAAGCCCGAGGGTCATAAAGCTTTAAAGGGTGAGGCGGTTTTTCTCGGCCAGATAGACAATAACTCCATCGAAGTCAAGGAAGGAGACACCTTCCAGGTATACAGGCTATCACCCGATATTAAGGACAGGTTTGACAGTTTTAACCTGAAAGAAAACGACCGGATCCAATTCATGTACTACGTCAATGAGCACAACCAGAGGGTGATGACCGAGCTGAAGAAGATGCCCTGATGATGCGGACCCCGGCTTGACGCCGGGGTCTCATCTTGAATCTATATAAAAATTCAAGGGGTGATTTGAAGAGTTCAGGGAAAGTACCTGAGGACTAGTATTAAATTCCCGCCTTTTTTAGCTTTTTTATCGCATTGATTGTCCATTTAACTATCGATAGAATATATATGATGCCAGGTATATTGACGTAATTTACAGTAAATTGGAGGTTTTCGTAATGTTGACTCAAATTATTAAGAGGGATGGGACGGTTCAAAAATTCGACAGAGAAAAAATAGAAAATGCTATTTTTAAGGCTGCCAGGGCCGTAGGCGGCAGCGACAGGACCATCGCGCAGCGCCTAACCGACGAAGTAATAAAAATCCTGGAAAAAAGATACCGGGGCTCGGTGCCCACGGTGGAGAACGTCCAGGATACAGTCGAAAAGGTGCTTATCGAAAACGGCCATGCCAGGACCGCAAAAGCGTACATACTGTACAGGAAGCAGCACCAGGACATGCGGGAATTCCGCAAAGTTTTCCTGGACATCGAGGATACGGTGGACAATTACATAGGCAGGACCGACTGGAGGATCAACGAAAACAGCAATATGGGCTTCTCGCTGCAGGGCCTCAACAACCACATATCCAGCGCGGTCATTTCTAAATACTGGCTCAGCAAGATCTACCCCGAAGAGGTGAGAAACGCCCACATCAGCGGAGATTTTCACATCCATGACCTGGGACTCCTTTCGGTTTACTGCTGCGGCTGGGACCTGAGGGATCTTTTGCTCTCGGGCTTTACGGGGGTCAAGGGAAAGGTTGCCAGCAAACCGCCCAGGCACTTCAGGTCCGCCCTGGGGCAGATAGTTAATTTCTTTTACACCCTGCAGGGAGAAGCCGCCGGAGCCCAAGCTCTTAGCAACTTCGACACTTACCTTGCTCCGTTTATTCATTACGACGGCCTTAGCTACAAGGAAGTCAAGCAGGCGATGCAGGAATTCATATTCAACCTGAACGTACCGACCAGAGTGGGCTTTCAGACTCCCTTTGTAAATATTACGCTGGACCTGGTACCGCCGGAGATAATAGCCAGGGAGCCTGTCATCATCGGCGGCCAGTTAATGGACAGGACCTACGGCGAATTTCAGAAAGAAATGGACATGCTGAACATGGCCTTCGCCGAGGTAATGATGGAGGGAGATGCCAACGGCCGGATTTTCACCTTCCCCATCCCGACCTATAATATAACAAAGGAGTTCGACTGGGATAACCCCGTTGTCGATAAAATAATGGAGATGACGGCCAAGTACGGCCTGCCCTATTTTTCCAATTTCATAAACAGCGACATGAAGCCTGAAGATGTGCGCTCGATGTGCTGCCGCCTCCGTTTGGACAACCGCGAGCTTAGAAAGCGAGGCGGCGGCCTCTTCGGAGCCAACCCCCTGACCGGCTCCATAGGCGTTGTGACGATAAACATGCCCAGGATCGGTTACACAGCAAAGAGCGAAGACGAATTTTTCGACAAGCTTTCCCGGCTCATGGACATTGCCAGGACAAGCCTGGAGATAAAGCGCAAGGTGCTGGAGAGAATGACGAGGGAAGGGCTTTACCCCTACGCCAGATTTTACCTTAGGGATGTCTACGAGCGGTTCGGTGCCTACTGGCAGAACCATTTCAACACCATCGGCCTCGTGGGCATGAACGAAGCCCTGATGAATTTCATGGGGTGCGGTATCGCGGACCCGGAGGGCAGGAACTTCGCGCTTAAAGTGCTGGACTTCATGAGGGAAAGGATTTCCCGTTACCAGGAGGAAACCGGTGAACTCTACAACTTGGAAGCCACCCCGGCGGAAGGTGCTTCCTATAGACTTGCGAGAAAGGATAGGGAGATTTTCGGCGAAAAGATCATAACCTGCGGCCAGGACGAGCCCTACTACACCAACTCCACCCAGCTCCCGGTGGATTTCACCGAGGACGTATTCGCCGCCCTGGACCATCAAGATGAGCTGCAGTGCAAGTACACCGGCGGTACCGTTTTCCACATGTTCCTGGGAGAAAAGATGGACAAAGACACCTGCAAGGCCCTGGTGAGAAAAATAGCGGAAAATTACCGCCTGCCTTATTACACCGTGACTCCCACGTTCTCGGTATGCGGGGAACACGGCTACATCTCCGGGGAGCACTTCCAATGCCCCAGCTGCGTGCGGGAATGCGAGGTTTACAGCCGGATAGTGGGCTACTACAGGCCCGTCCAGTGCTGGAACAACGGCAAGAAGGCGGAATTTGCCGATAGAAGGGAATACAGGATATATGCCGTTAATATATGACTTCATGCCGGTATCCGCCGCCGATTACCCGGGCGTCGTGGCTTGTACCGTGTTCCTGCCGGGGTGTAATTTCCGGTGCCCGTACTGCCACAACGGCCCGCTGGTAACGGGCAGCCCGAAAGGCAAGGTACCGGAAAGCGTTTTTTTCGATTACCTGGAACGCAGGAAAAAGTTAATTGACGGTGTATGCATAACCGGCGGTGAGCCTACGCTGTGGAGCGACCTTCCGGAGTTTATCTTAAAGCTTAAAAAAAGAGGATTGAAAGTCAAGCTCGATACCAACGGTTCCAGGCCCGAAGTCTTAAAGGAGCTTCTTAATAAAGGTTTGCTAGACTATGTCGCCGTAGACATAAAAACCCGTCCGGAACGTTACGGCATTTTTACCGCCGATGAAAGTCAGATAGAAGGAGTTAGGGAAAGCGTAGAGCTTTTGAAGGCTTCTTTGGCCGATTACGAGTTCAGGACCACGGTGCACGAAAAAATCCACTCGCCCGAAGACTTTGAGGCAATCGGCCGGTGGCTTTCGGGTGCGAAAAGATACGTGCTCCAGGGATACCGCTTTTCCGAAGGCGTGCTGGACCCGGAGTTTTGTGGGGAAAAGCCCTGTGACGGTGCCCTGCTGGAGAGGATAAAGGAAAGCCTCCGGGAAAGCTTCGGCGAAGTGGTTATACGAAATTAGGAGGCGTCGGGTATGTTCACATGCCAGGTGTCCCTCTTCCCGCTGGGAAGGGAGGATTACGAGAGGGTTGTGCTCAAATCTCTACAATCCCTCGAGGAGTTTGACGTGGACGTGGATGTGACTCCTTTGAGCACCCTTATTCGCGGCAGCGAAGAAGAAGTGTGGAAGGCGGTGCGGGCCCTTTATGACGCGGGAGCCCGCGAGGGCGGGAAGGTGGTTATGTTTTTGACGATGACGAACAGAACCGGGAAAGGCAGCTGATAGTTGAAGACCGCTCTTTCGAGCGGTCTCAGCTTGTAGACAAAGCCGCTTTTAGGATGCATAACCTAAAAGCGGCTTTTTGTTGAAGGCGAAGAAAATTTTTAAGAAAAACGAATGTAAAGCGGGGACTGTTGGCGGAAACGTTCCCCGTCTTTTCTTCCATAAAGCCAGCTTTTTTAAATTCATGCATGCGAAAAGAAGCGTGAGGTAATGTCCAACTTTCCTCAAGCCTCGTAGATTTGTATAGCGCATGCCATGCTTTTCCTTCGCATCGGCAAATACCCGCTCGATGGTCTGGCCGCGCATTTTGTATAGTTCTTTACCCCATTGGGTGTGTCTTATATCTTCCGCTATTTCTATGTAATGCTCCCATATATGCCGAGTTATGATTTTTGTGTAATTTTTACTTTTGGTGCACTGTAGGCGCATGGGACATTTACAGCATATTTGGGGGTTGCTCCTATATTCCCGGTATCCCGCCCGGTTGGTGGTGCTGTATTCTAATATTTGGTTGTTGGGGCATATGTAACAATCATAATATTCGTCATAGACGTATTCGCGTTTTTTAAAGTAGCCATCTTTGGTCATCGGCCTCTTGTAGGGCATAACGGGAAGCGCTCCTGCCTCAATGATTTCTCTGCATATCCCGGGGGTTTTGTAGCCTGCATCAACCACTACCGCCTCTATTTTAGAAAATTTATCGTTTACTTCTTGAAATAAATCGGAGAATACCTGGCTGTCATGAACATTTCCAGGTGCTATTTTGACACCAAGGACAAAGTTGTTCCGGTCACAGGCTACAGAAGCTGTGTAGGCAAAGCAGCGCTCTTTTTCCCCTTTTTGAAACATCCCACTTTCAGGATCTGTGGTGCTTACCCTGACTTTTTTAGAGCTATTTTCTCCTTTGTTGTTATCGTCATCATCATCTTCTTCTTCAAAGGGCTTTTTACCGTTTGCTTCCCGTTCGGCGTTGATTTCTTTTAAAAGTTCTTCCTTATATTTTTGAGTCCGTTGCTTAGCGACTTTCTCGATATATTTATTCTTATTGGCACTGGCTTTTATGTGAGTAGCATCGATAAATACTGCATCTGTTTTAACAAACCCGCATTCTATTGCTTCCATCAACACCCGCTCGAATATCTTTTCAAATAGATCACTTTCCTTAAACCGCCGTTCATAGTTTTTTCCAAAAGTTGAAAAGTGAGGTATTTTTTCTTGTAATCCATAGCCTAAAAACCAACGGTAAGCTACATTGACTTCTACTTCTCTGATGGTTTGGCGCATGGAGCGGATTCCATACAATGCTTGGAGCATGAGTAGCTTAATTAACACTACCGGGTCAATACTAGGTCTTCCTGTATTTTCGCTATATAGGTCTTTTACTTCATCATAAATGAAATTAAAGTCGATGCTTTCTTCTACTGCCCTAAGGAGATGGTCTTGAGGTACTAAGCTATCGATGCTTACTAATTCTACCTGCTCTATTATTTCTCGATTTTTCTTCGTTAACATTTCATCGCCCCACAATATTTTTGTATCTTCTTTAATTTTACTAAAAAGCTGATGATTTTTGTACTAGCTTTTGCAAAAAAAGACTGTCGACAGTTACTTTGTCGACAGTCTGAGACCGCTCTTTCGAGCGGTCTTTCGGTATTTTTTGTGGTTGCCCTGTGGAGGTTTTTGCTATAATATAATAGAGACTTTTTCGGAAGGACAGGTGTTTGTGGGGGAATTTTCGGCGGTCATATTAAACGGGGGTAAGTCTTCCCGAATATCCGTAAAGAACAAAGGCCTCCTGGAGATAGGAGGAATGACCATCCTGGAAAGGATCCTTGCTGTGCTGGACCCCTTATTTGAGGACATTCTGGTCATATCCAACTCCCCCGGGGAAATCGATTATTTCAAAGGCCGCTGCCGCATATTCAAGGATGAGGTAAAAGGGCTGGGTCCTATCGGGGGCATTTACACAGGACTTAAGAAAATGAAAAACCAAGCCGGGTTTTTCGTGGCATGCGACATGCCCTTTTTGAACGCGGAACTCATAAGGGATCTCCTCAAAAGCTCCGAAGGCTTCGACGCGGTATGTCCCCGGTGCCGGGAGATGATAGAACCCCTTCACGCCGTTTACAGCAAAAAATGCATCGGTGCAATAGAAGCTCTTATTAAAAAGAAAGGCTCCATCCGGGTCCGGGATCTGCTTGCCATGGTCAGGACCAGGTACATAGATGTGGATACGGAAAAAATCCACTTGGTTTTTTTTAACATAAATACAAGGGAAGACTATGAAAGAGCGCTGTTGTTGGAAAAGGATTTCCTCAATATGGAGAAATAGAATGAGAGAAGGGGGCAAAAGATGCAGTCGGGATTTGCAACAAAAAGGGTCATAATAGGGCCCGATGGGTTTAAAAAAGTGGTCGATATCGCTTCGCCGAACAAAATAGGATTGCCCAACGGACAAATAGATTCGACTGTGCTTGCTGGCGTAAGCCCTGGGGGCAGCTTCGAGGTCAACGGTACGGTGTACCATGTGCTGACTTGTGACATGTTCGATTACGTAATGCACTACCTTAAACGGCGCACCCAGATCGTGTATCCCAAAGAGGGAGCTTATATACTCATGCGCCTCGACGTCTCTCCGGGCAAGCGGGTGGGGGAAGCCGGCACCGGCTCCGGAGCCTTCACTGTGTGCCTTTCCCGGGCTGTGGGACCCGAGGGCAGAGTGTACACCTACGAGCAGCGGGAGGAGTTTCACAAGCTCGCCGAGAAGAACATCAGGGGCTTTTCTGAATTCGATAATGTTGTGATGCACAACAAATCCATCACCGAAGGGATAGAGGAAAGGGATCTGGATGCCTTTTTCCTGGACGTGAGGGAACCCTGGGAAGTTATTGCCGAGGTCAGGAAAGCGCTGAAACCCGCCGGCCACCTGGGCATCCTGGTTCCGACGGCGAACCAGGTTTCCGAGACCATGAAGTCCCTTAATGAGAACGGCTTTTACATCTCCGAGGTCGTCGAAATCATGATGAGGAAGTACAAGCTGGTCCCGGAAAGATTAAGGCCCGAGGACCTGATGGTAGGACATACAGGATATCTGATTTTTGCAAGAAAATTGGGAGAGTGAGGCAGTGGAAACACTGCCTTTTTTGTTTGTGTGTCGGGTATAGGCTGAACTAGAGCAGTGAAAATCTATAATATTAAAAATATGACACAAAACTCATGACAGTGTATTTACATCTTTTCCTTGGATGGATGGCTGATTGGTTGTATAATAAAAGTGAGAGCGGTTTGGTGTATTATTAAAATATTGACAAAAGGGTAATGAACTAAAATGGTTAAATTGAACGGGCGCCAACTCAATATTTTAAAAACGCTGCTGTCGCATCCCAATGTGAGAATTGAGGATATTGGAAATAAGTTTGATGTAAGCAGAAGAACAGTTTACAGGGAAATTGCTGTTGTAAATGAGTTTTTAAAGGATTACAACTTGAGAATTGCAAATTCACATGAAGGCTTAATCGTAGAAGGAAATGTTGCGGATATAGAAAAATTGAAGCTTGATATGATAGGTTATAGATCAAATATTGAGCCAAAGGAGAGAAGAAAGCTTATATTATCAGAACTTTTGCAAATTACAGAACCCGTCAAATTGGAATATTTTAGCCGCAAATTCAATGTAACTACGTCCACAATAAGTTATGATTTAAAAGAATTGGAAGAATGGCTTAAAAAGCAGGGACTCGTATTGGTTGCAAAGCCCGGCTATGGAGTTTATGTCTCGGGAAATGAAAATTCGTTTAGAAAGGCCATAGCTAAGTTCCTATATGAGAATTTTGATACATCCGATCTCATTAATTTTTTGAGGACGGGCTATTTGAAAAAGAACAGATTTGACAAAAATATCGAATTAAGGCTTTTGAACCTTATCGACTATGATACTGTACTAAAAATTGAAAAGGCCATTTTAAGGCTTGAATCGGAAATCGACTTTGATATCGTCGAGAGCTCATATCTTGGGCTTATTGTACATCTAGCTCTGGCGGTAAAAAGGTTGAAAAACGGCGAATCGATAGAGATGGGGGAGGAAAATTTAAGGGAGCTTAAAAAGACCGAAGAGTATAGATTTGCCCAGAAATTGGCCGGATATTTGGAAGAAGAGCTGGACTTAACTATACCCGAAGACGAGATCGGCTATGTGACGGTTCACCTAATAGGAGCAAAGTACAGAGCTAATGCGCAAAGTTACAACTACAAAGATATAGAAAATATTGCAGAAGAAATGATTAAAAAAGGAGAAGAAATTTTTAACATAAATTTTTCCAACGATAAACTTTTAGAGGAAGGTTTAAAAACTCATCTGGCACCGACGATATACAGGCTCAAAATGGGGCTGGACATCAGGAATCCTTTGCTTTGCGATATAAAATCTAAATACCCCCTGCTCTTTGAAAAAAGTGATAAAATTTGCGATGTTCTGAGGGAAAAGTTGAATGTCGAAATCCCCGAAGATGAAGTAGGATATGTGGCGATGCACTTTGGAGCGGCTTTAGAGAGAATGAAAGATGTCGCAAAAACATACAATATAATGGTGGTATGCGCCAGCGGAATAGGGACCTCAAGGATGCTCATGTCGAAACTTAAAATATTTCCCCAGATAAATGTTGTCGAGGTCGCGTCAAGCGTAAAGTTGAAAGATATTAAAGACAGAAAAGACATAGACCTTGTTGTATCCACAATACCCCTTGATATTGAAGATAAGAAAGTGGTAGTCGTAAATCCTTTGCTCTTGAAAGAAGACGTGGAAAAGTTAAAGGAAGCGTTGAATACCGATTTTATAATAGAGTACGAAACAAAGGCAAACGCTTTGAAGAATAAGAATTATCAAGAAAAAGCGTTGCATATAGCTAATTACGGAAAGAGGATTCTCGAGCTCTGTGATGCTCTGGTTTATGCCTCCGTGGAAGGCAGGAATTCTGACCGCATTATAGATAACATACTTGAAGTTTTACTGGTAAAAAAACTCATAAGACGAAATCAAACGGCCGGGATCAAAAAGCGGCTTTTAAATAGGGAAAGCCTCGGGAAAATAGTTTTACCGGGCAAAGGATTTGTAATATATCACTGCGCAATAGAGAATTTGGATTTTCCGCTGGTGGTTGTCGGAAGGGTAATCGATGAGTTTAAAATGGAAAATCTTGCTGGAGATTATGAAAAGATAAAGACGGCATTTTTGATGCTGGCGCCGCAGGAAGATCCTGAAAGTATCGAAGTTTTGGGGGATTTGAGCGCTTCTTTAATCGAAGATAGTAATTTCGTAGAAGACCTAAACAACGCAGCTTCTGAGGAAACAACCAGGCAAAAGGTTAAAGAAGTGTTAATGAAAAAATATTATGAAGAAATAAGAAGAGCGATTTTGTAGGGGGATAGTATGTTTACCATACCGGTACTGCAGAGAAAAATATTTTACGTGCTTTTGTCTATTGTGTGGGGATCTTTTGGTATATACTCTATGATTCACAGTAGTTTTGCCGATGGCCTAAAAATACTAATTTTTGGGGGCATCTTTATATCGTTTGTAGCAATAATTCAGGCATATGTGATAAAGATGTTACAAATGTACGATAATAATTTAAAGAAACAAGATAAAGGCTGAGAAGGATTAGATTGCTTTTAAGAATAATTTACGGAGGGGATGTAAAACATGACAATACGGGGTGTAATATTATGCAGCTGGGGAGCGACATCGAGTGCCCTTGCAAAAAAAGTTACGGATGAAGCAAAAAAACAGGGCCTTGACGTTGTAGTAGACGCCGGCGGGACGGGGGAATTTAAAAAGAAAGCGGAAGAATACGATGTTGCACTGCTGGAACCTCAAGTAAGGCATCTAAAAAAAGAAATCGAATCGATTGCTTCGAAGTACAATATCCCCGTCGACATCGTCGATATGCAGGCTTTCGCTTTAATGGATGGTAAAAAAATTTTAAATCAAATAATCGAACTTGCTAAAAAAAGTGGTAAAGAAGTTTAAGGGGGGTCTTTCATGAGCGAAAGGATTTCAAAAAACTGGTTCATGAAGTGGATGGAAAATTCCCTCATGCCGGTCCTGGCAAGAATTGCACAAAATGTATATCTGCAATCGATCAGGGATGCTTTTTCGAGTTTTGCATTGCCTGTGATTTTGACCGGCGCAATCTTCTTAATTATCGCGAACCCGCCGGAAGGGGTTAACCTCTGGCTGATAAGAGCGTGGGCTAATGCGGTTAAACCAATTTCAGCGCAAATTATATTGCCCTTCCATCTTACATTCGGCATAATGGCAATGATGGTTGCTTTCGGTACAGCCTACAGCCTTGCAGCAAGATGGGACCTTGACGAGACAATGACGGGAATCATTTCAATGCTCGCCTTTTTTATAACAAGTTTTCCGGCAACAGACGTAACAAAAGTAACTTTTGGAGATGCATTGAATTACCTTGGCGGACAGGGTTTGTTTGTAGCAATAATTATAGGTATAATTACGGCAAAAGTTGTTAAATTCTTTAACGAAAAAGGTTTGGTTATAAAAATGCCCGAAGGCGTGCCGCCTTACGTTGTGAGAAGCTTTTTAGCGCTGGTTCCTATGTTCGTCATGATAGTGTCGGCGTGGATTGTAGAGTGGATAGTATGGTCGAAATTCCACATAACGCTTCCCCAATTGGTGCTCAACCTGTTTAAACCCCTTGTCGCAGCATCGAATAGCTATCCTGCAGCCCTTGCGGAAATAGTACTCATGATGTTGCTGTGGTCATTAGGTATACACGGTATGAACGTGGTATCATCGATCGCTTATCCCTTCTGGATGACCCAGCTTGCAGCAAATGCGGAGGCTGCGGCAAAGGGCCTGCCTTTGCCGGGAATCGTGACCGAGCCATTTTTCCACATGTTTTCGCACCTCGGCGGTTCCGGTGTAACCTGGCCTTTGGTTATAATGTTCCTGCTTTCCGCATCCGCCCAATTGAGGACGATCGGAAAGGCAGCATTAATACCCGCAGTATTTAATATCAATGAGCCGGTTATATTCGGTGCACCCATTGTATTAAACCCGATATTGATAATACCGTTTATAGTAGCTCCGGCTGTTGTTGTCACGATAAACTACATTGCTTTTGCAACAAATATAGTCCCAAGGCCTATTATACAGCTTCCGTTTACCGTTCCGGTGTTCTTCGGCGGATTTTTATCGACAGGCGGACACTGGCAGGGAGCTGTGTTACAGCTTGTAAACTTGTTGGTTGCTGCGGTTATATATTATCCGTTCTTTAAAATGTATGAAGCTCAACTTCTGAAAGATGAAAAAAGCGCAGCGCAACACGAATAAAGTAAGAGGAGGATATTTCATGGATTTAGAGCAAATTATATACCACTTAGTGCTACACGGAGGAAACGCAAGAGCGGAAGCTTATGAAGCCTTAGACGCAGCTGAAAGAGGGGACTTTGAAGCTGCAGAGGCTCATCTTGAAAAAGCGGATGAGGAATTTTACGAAGGGCATAAGTACCAGAATATGCTGACACAGGGTGAACAGAGTCAGACCCCAAATTTCCTCGTGATACATGCTCAGGATCAGCTCATGACGGCCCTCGCTGAAAAAAACCTCATAAAAAGAATGATAAACTTATACAAAAGAATACACGACTTGGAAAAGAAATGTAATTAACAACAAAAGGGCTACACTATTGTAGCCCTTTAATTTTACTCCACTCTTTTCAACAGCCGGGGTTTTTCTTTTGGCGATTGGTAAAGGTAAATGGAATCATATTCGACACCGACCTTTTCGACGGTGTCGATTAAAGCCCGTTCACTGGTGGCGGTCACCTTTGCCGCTACCCCGCAGCTGGAGCTTATCTCCCTGGGCACCGGCACCAGCTGAAAAGATGTACCTGAGCCCTTCATTCTTGACTCGAACCTCAACGCGTGGTGGACCGATGGAAAAGTTATCATAAAAAAAGGGTATTTTTCAGTCATCAAATCTACCTCGCCTTCAAAGGAATTTTACCACAATTCTAAGCGAAAAAGGATTTAAAAAATATATTTATTTAATGCAGTTTATAGATATGATTTATACACCGAAGGGTCAACATTGACAAAGCTTGAATAAAATGGGATACTTTAATGGAAAAAATGAAAAATACGGAGGTGAACCGCCCGTGGAAAAGGTAAAACTCACAGAGCTCACCTGCAGTTCCGGCTGAGCTTCCAAGCTTTCGCCTTCGGCGCTGTCGCAGGTCCTGCGGCATTTACCGGTAATAAAAGACGAAAACCTGCTGGTGGGTCTTGAAACGTCCGACGACGCGGCGGTTTATAAGATAAACGAAGAGCTGGCAATAATCCATACGGTGGACTTTTTCACTCCTGTGGTGGACGACCCGTACCTTTTCGGGCAGATAGCCGCCTGCAACGCCCTCAGCGATATTTACGCCATGGGGGGAAGGCCGCTCTTAGCGCTGAACATCGTGGGCTTTCCCGAAAAACTGGTGGAGGACGTGCTGCCCCTGGTGATGAAGGGCGGTGCCGACAAGGTGATCGAAGCGGGCGCGATAATAGCAGGAGGCCATTCCATAAAGACTCCTGAGCCGGTATACGGCCTTTCGGTGCTGGGCGTGGTGCACCCTGACAGGGTACTTACCAATGCCGGGGCGAAACCCGGGGATGTTGTAGTCCTCACTAAACCCCTGGGGACCGGTGTATTCACTACGGCCGCCAAGGCGGGAATGGTTGACAGTCGGGTAGAAAGGGAAGCGCTCGAGGCCATGAATACCCTTAATAAGTCTGCTTCGGATGCTGCCGTACAGGTGGGCGTAAGCGCCGTAACCGACATAACGGGCTTCGGACTTTTGGGCCACGCGCATGAGATGGCAGCAGGCTCCGGTGTGACTTTGAGGATACAGGCGGAAAAAGTTCCGGTTATTCCGGGAATACTCCAATACGCCGCCATGGGGCTTTTGCCGGCAGGTCTCTACGCCAACAGAAAGTACCTGGCGGATAAGGTCGCTTTTGCCGAAAATATCAGGGAAGAACTGGCCGACGTTTTGTTCGACCCCCAGACGTCGGGAGGCCTTCTTATATCCTGTCCGGAAGAAAGAGCCGAAGCCATGATGGAAGAACTTAAAAACAACGGCGTAAAATGGGCGTCGATAATAGGGCGTGTTGAAGAAAAATCCGGTAAGGATATAATAGTAGAGTGAAAAATAGGTTATACTTTTTTATAAAAGTTATAACCTCAGACTGTCGACAAAGTAACTGTCGACAGTCTTTTTTTGCAAAAGCTAGTACAAAAATCATCAGCTTTTTAGTAAAATTAAAGAAGATACAAAAATATTGTGGGGCGATGAAATGTTAACGAAGAAAAATCGAGAAATAATAGAGCAGGTAGAATTAGTAAGCATCGATAGCTTAGTACCTCAAGACCATCTCCTTAGGGCAGTAGAAGAAAGCATCGACTTTAATTTCATTTATGATGAAGTAAAAGACCTATATAGCGAAAATACAGGAAGACCTAGTATTGACCCGGTAGTGTTAATTAAGCTACTCATGCTCCAAGCATTGTATGGAATCCGCTCCATGCGCCAAACCATCAGAGAAGTAGAAGTCAATGTAGCTTACCGTTGGTTTTTAGGCTATGGATTACAAGAAAAAATACCTCACTTTTCAACTTTTGGAAAAAACTATGAACGGCGGTTTAAGGAAAGTGATCTATTTGAAAAGATATTCGAGCGGGTGTTGATGGAAGCAATAGAATGCGGGTTTGTTAAAACAGATGCAGTATTTATCGATGCTACTCACATAAAAGCCAGTGCCAATAAGAATAAATATATCGAGAAAGTCGCTAAGCAACGGACTCAAAAATATAAGGAAGAACTTTTAAAAGAAATCAACGCCGAACGGGAAGCAAACGGTAAAAAGCCCTTTGAAGAAGAAGATGATGATGACGATAACAACAAAGGAGAAAATAGCTCTAAAAAAGTCAGGGTAAGCACCACAGATCCTGAAAGTGGGATGTTTCAAAAAGGGGAAAAAGAGCGCTGCTTTGCCTACACAGCTTCTGTAGCCTGTGACCGGAACAACTTTGTCCTTGGTGTCAAAATAGCACCTGGAAATGTTCATGACAGCCAGGTATTCTCCGATTTATTTCAAGAAGTAAACGATAAATTTTCTAAAATAGAGGCGGTAGTGGTTGATGCAGGCTACAAAACCCCCGGGATATGCAGAGAAATCATTGAGGCAGGAGCGCTTCCCGTTATGCCCTACAAGAGGCCGATGACCAAAGATGGCTACTTTAAAAAACGCGAATACGTCTATGACGAATATTATGATTGTTACATATGCCCCAACAACCAAATATTAGAATACAGCACCACCAACCGGGCGGGATACCGGGAATATAGGAGCAACCCCCAAATATGCTGTAAATGTCCCATGCGCCTACAGTGCACCAAAAGTAAAAATTACACAAAAATCATAACTCGGCATATATGGGAGCATTACATAGAAATAGCGGAAGATATAAGACACACCCAATGGGGTAAAGAACTATACAAAATGCGCGGCCAGACCATCGAGCGGGTATTTGCCGATGCGAAGGAAAAGCATGGCATGCGCTATACAAATCTACGAGGCTTGAGGAAAGTTGGACATTACCTCACGCTTCTTTTCGCATGCATGAATTTAAAAAAGCTGGCTTTATGGAAGAAAAGACGGGGAACGTTTCCGCCAACAGTCCCCGCTTTACATTCGTTTTTCTTAAAAATTTTCTTCGCCTTCAACAAAAAGCCGCTTTTAGGTTATGCATCCTAAAAGCGGCTTTGTCTACAAGCTGAGGTTATACTTTTTTATAAAAGTTATAACCTATTTTTTTATTTTCTTGAAATAATATATGTGATAAAATAAAAATACGGACGGGAGGTGAAGACCGGTTGCTCAAATTTATACTTGCGGGAATCATTAGTTACTTAATAGGTTCCATATCCTCCGCCCACCTGATATGCAAAAAATACTACGGTATCGATATAAGGAAATACGGAAGCGGCAACCCCGGTACCACCAACGTGCTCAGGGTGGTTGGCGGCAGGGCCGCGGCTGCAGTGTATGCGGCCGACTTCCTGAAAGGATTTCTCGTTGCTACCCTCGCTAAATTTATAGGCGGCGACGAACTGGCGCTTTTCAGCGGCCTTTTTGTTATAATTGGTCACGACTGGTCTTTTTTCCTCAACTTCAACGGCGGCAAGGGCATAGCCACCAGCATGGGCGTTGTGCTTGCCCTGGCCCCCAAGGTTGCGCTGTTTTCTTTTCTGGTGGGGGCAGCTGCCATACTGCTGACGAGATACGTTTCCCTGGGGTCCATTGTCGGTAGTGCATTCTTCCCTTTATTCCTTGTGATTTTCCGTTTCCCGGCCAAATACATAGCGTACGGCGTAATAATAGCTGCGATAGCCATTTACAGGCACAGGACCAATATAAAAAGGTTGGTTGCGGGCAAGGAGCATAAGCTGGGCGAAAAGATAAAAAACTGAAAAAGAAAAGGACAATTCGCGAATCGGTAGGAATTGTCCTTTAATATTTTATCAGGGGGAAATATGGCGTCTTTTAAATGAACTGTCGCAATATCTCTTTTATTTCATCCTTTGATGCAACTTTGCCCTCTACCTTAACCTCGCCGTTGACGACAAGTCCGGGGGTAAACATAATGTCGTACTCCATAATTTTGTTTACCTCCTGGACTTTTTCGATGTTTGCTGATATTCCCAGTTCCTCAAGAGCTTCTCTGGTATTCTGTTCGAGCGCCCTGCATTTGGGGCAGCCTGTACCTAGAATTTTAATTTCCATGATTTAACCTCCCTGGTCAATTTTAAATTTTATTCCCACTATACCGGGCCCATAATTATAGGTTTACCGGCAGGGTATCAAGAATTTGATGACTGCTTTTGTATAAGCCTCCCCTGTCCTTGTATTGTTATTTAAAAATTTTAAAATAGCACGCCAAATATATACCCGGTTATTGTGGCCATTATGACTACAAGAGATACATATGTGACGGTTTTCTTTGGCCCCAGCACACTGTTTATAACCAGCATATTGGGGAGGCTTAAAGCAGGGCCGGCCAGCAGCATGGCGAGGGCGGGCCCCTGGCCCATACCGGAACCTAAAAGCCCCTGGAGTATGGGGACTTCGGTAAGGGTGGCAAAATACATGAAGGCTCCCACGACCGACGCTAGAAAATTGGCGAAAAGGGAATTTCCGCCGACCACGGAGGCCACGTAACGGGCCGGTATTATACCCGCATCGACCTCCGGGCGCCCCATGAGAAAACCTGCCACGAGCACCCCGCCGAAGAGCAGCGGCGTTATCTGCTTTGCAAAGCCCCAGCTCGAGTCAACCCATGAAACCAGCTCTTCCTTTTTAAACCAGTGATATAAAATCAGCGAAAGGCTGGCCATAAGTATCGCCGTAATGTACCATTTTACGGCGTAAACCGCGCTGAAGAAGCCCACCGGCTGTGCGGGCTTTCCCCATGCGGTGAAGATGAGGATGAGGACGAGGTTTGTAAAATAGATTATTTCCTGATACAGAGTCCTTCCTTCTTCCTGGTCAGAAGAGCCGATGAGTCCAATCTTGCTGGTCCTCTCTTTGTCTTCTTTGCCAAACAATAACTCCATAATTAAACCGATAACTACCGCAAAAGTAATTGCCCCGAGAGCCCGGGCGATCCCCAGTTTCCACCCCAGAATCCGGGCTGTCATTATTATGGCCAGCACGTTGATGGCCGGGCCCGAGTAAAGGAAAGCAACCGCCGGCCCTATTCCGGCGCCTCTCTTATATATTCCGGCGAAAAGGGGCAGCACAGTACAGGAGCATACAGCCAGGATAGTGCCTGAAACTGAAGCTACTGCGTATGAGAGCCATTTTTTTGCTTCTCTGCCGAAGTACTTTATAACCGCAGCCTGGGAGATGAAATTGGCTATGGCGCCGGCTATGAAGAAGGCCGGGACAAGGCAAGTCAGCACGTGGAGCCTGGCGTAGTCCTGGAGCATGTAAAGGGATTCAATCACAGCACCAGTGAATCTCGAGTTTGAAAGGGGCATGTAATAGGCGAATAAAAATACGCCGACAATCAAAGATAGTTTCTGCCATTCCTTCATCTTAACATCTCCTTCCCGTTTATAAAACTGTACCTGCTTTTTAGATCCGCTTCTAGAACCTCATCAGCGCATTTGAGAAAGTTGACGACACAGGGCATTCTGACTTTATAATTAACCGTCAGGCCCTGTTTTCTGCTTTCTATAATTCCCACGTTCTTCAATACGGCCAGGTGCTTGGAAACGGCCGGCTGGTCGATATTCAATTTATCTGCGATATTGCAGACGCACATTTCACCGTACGTTGCAAGAATCTCGAGGATTCTCAACCTCGTAGGATGGGCTAGGGCTTTGAATATTGCTGCATACATATCGTATATATCATTGGGCATATGAAGAAACCTCCTCTGCTCGAATATATTCCAATATTAGCATATAGGAAATTAAATTGTCAATAGTTAGGCAAAAGATGGTTGAAAGAAGTTGACTTTTTAATAAAAGTAAATTATAATATAAGCAAATACTTATATATCGTGCTTACATAATAAAATACCAGAGGGAAAGGGGGGTTATAAGCCACTGGTAGATTAAATTCGTTTGCGAGATTGAATATTCAATGTTCTAAATAAATTCCTGGAGGGTTTTTCTTGCTCGAAGAATTGCAGAAGGTTTTCAAAGCCATGGGGCAATCCACCAGGCTCAAGATACTCATGCTTGCTGCAAACCGCACCTTGTGTGTATGTGAACTCGAATATATTCTTGGAATAACCCAATCGGCAGTTTCCCAGCATCTGAGGATTTTAAAAGAAGCCAACTTGGTGATAGAAACAAGGGAGGGACAGTGGGCTTTTTATTCATTAAATAAAAAATACCTTGAAAAAATAGCGGGGAATATAAAGACAATTTTCGGTGAAGATCTTATTAAATGCAGCGAACTTTCAGAAGAAATTAAAAGACTCGAGTACCTCGAAAAGCACCCAATCATAACATGTAAGAGACCGGACACTCCCCATTAAAATTCGAATCATTCAACATCCTATGAAAGGAGAGAGTTGTATGGCAGAAAAAGATATTAAGGTAAAGAAACCCGGACTGGGATTTTTTGAAAAGTATCTCACTATATGGGTAGTGTTGTGCATAATTGCTGGAATATTGATAGGTCAAAAGTTTCCGGCCTTTCCCGAGTTTTTATCTAGGTTTACCTACGCACAGGTATCAATACCCGTTGCTATTCTTATATGGTTTATGATCTATCCGATGATGGTCCAGATAGATTTCAGCAGCGTCGTCAGGGTGGGGAAAAACCCAAAAGGTCTTGCCATTACCCTTATTACCAACTGGTTAATAAAGCCCTTTACTATGTTCTTTTTCGCATGGCTGTTTCTTAAGAATATATTTTCCCCCTGGATTTCACCGGAACTTGCCCAGCAGTATCTTGCCGGAGCTATATTCCTGGGTGCGGCTCCCTGCACGGCTATGGTCTTCGTATGGAGCTATCTTACCGACGGCGACCCGAACTACACCCTGGTACAGGTTGCCATAAATGACCTGGTTTTACTCTTTGCGTATGCACCCATAGTAATGTTCCAGTTGGGCCTCGCGAAGCTCAGAGTGCCGTATGAGACCATAATTCTTTCCGTAGTTCTTTATATAGTAATTCCGCTCGCAGCTGGGTATTTAACTAGAAATTATCTGATAAAAAATAAAGGTATTGAATGGTTTGAGAGAGATTTTTTGCCTTTACTGAGGCCTTTTACCATAATCGGGTTGCTTTTAACTCTTATCATCATCTTCAGCTTTGAGGGAAAGTATATCATTGAAAATCCGATTCACATACTGCTCATAGCGGTACCGTTGACAATCCAGACTTACTTCATTTTTATACTGGCTTATGCATGGGCCAAATTGTGGAAGGTGGATCGTTCTGTGGCCGCTCCTGCAGCTATGATAGGTGCCAGCAACTTTTTCGAGCTGGCGGTAGCGGTGGCCGTATCACTTTTCGGCCTGGAGTCAGGAGCCGCCGTTGCCACGGTGGTGGGGGTTCTGGAAGAAGTGCCGATAATGCTAAGTCTTGTGGCTATAGCAAATCGTACGAAACACTGGTTTCCTGAAAGACAGAAGGTATAACGATTTCTGTTTAAAGCTCTTCAAAGCAAAAAGAGGCATATTCTCATTGGGAGAATATGCCTCGATATTTTTATTAATTGGAGAGTTTTCTTAAGACTCCGGCGAAAGCAGCGAAGCGGCTTCCGGAATTGGCTCCAGGGCCCTTTCCAGTATGCCCGTGGCGTAGGCGATGAAAACGCCGTAGTTCACTACCGGAATACCCTTTTGCTTTAAGAGTGAAAGCCTGTACATCATCTCTTTTGTGTTAATCATGCATCCGCCGCAGTGGATAACGAGCTTTATTTCGTCCAGGTTTTCCGGGAAACCGAATCCGCTTGTCCACGTGTAATCTAAGTCGAAGCCCAGGATCTGCGTAAGCCACCGGGGAATCTTTACCGTGCCTATATCGTCCTTCTGCCTGTGGTGGGTACAGGCCTCGGCGATGAGCACCCTGTCGCCGGGCTTCAGGTTTTTTATGGCCTTTACGCCCTCCACGAGCTGTGCCAGGTCACCTTTGTAGCGGGCAAAGAGTATAGAGAAGGAAGTCATGGGTATATCCCGGGGCGTGTCCTGGGCTACCCGGGCGAAGGCCTGGGAATCGGTTACGACTATGCGCGGCTTTTTTGCGAGATTTTTCAGGGTTTCCTTAAGTTCGGTTTCTTTGGTAACGACGGCTATGGCGCCGTGGTCTAGCACATCCCTGATCGTCTGTTGTTGAGGAAGGATAAGCCTGCCTTTGGGCGCCGCCTTGTCGATAGGCACCACCAGCACCACGAAGTCGCCGGGGGCAATGAGGTCGCCGATAAGAGGGCGCTCCGCAAAGCTCGAAGGGGCTTTGTTTATTATCTCCCGCTTGAGTTCTTCGATACCCTGCCTTTTCAGGGCGGACACTTCTACGAGCTTAAGGCCAAGCCGTTTTTCCCAAGTTTCTTTTTCTTCAGGCGTGTACCCAGCAACGTCGCTTTTGTTTATAACCCCCACTACGGGTATGTTTTTCTCCCTGATTCTCTCCAGGATTTCCAGGTCATAGCCGGTGACTCCCATTCCGCCGTCTATTATCAAAACGGCAAGATCGGTCTTATTCAGCACCTGGTAGGTCTTCTTGATCCGGAGTTCCCCGAGTTCGCCTTCGTCGTCGATACCCGCTGTGTCGATTATGACGACGGGTCCGATGGGTAGAAGCTCCATAGCTTTGAAAACTGGGTCGGTTGTTGTTCCAGCTACGGAGGATACCAGAGCTATGTCCTGGTTGGTAATTGCGTTGATGAGGCTGGACTTGCCTGCGTTTCTGCGGCCGAAGATAGCGATGTGAAGCCTGCTTGCCAGCGGTGTGTCGTTAAGGGTACTTTTCTGCAATTTATATCATCCTCTTCCGTATTATATATTGTAAGGTAATTTATTTTTTCAAAGCTGCCTGCAAGTTTATTATATCACATATTGAGAAGGGGGCGCATAAATGATATTATCATAGTAAGCTAACTGTAATTTTTTGGAGAAGGAGGAATACAATTGAAGAGGTTTTTGATTTTGCTCCTGGCGGCTTTATTCCTGCTTCCGGCCTATGCCCTGGCTGACGGGGGCTATATAGCACAGATGGGTAAAGATTTGGTGATAGGCCCCGGTGAGGTGCTCGACGGCGACGCAGTAGCTATTATGGGCAGCGTTATCGTGAACGGAAAGGTCTCGGGCGACGCTGTGGCCGTAATGGGTGACGTCGTCGTCAACGGAACGGTGGAAGGCGACGCTACAGCTGTTGGCGGTAGGGTCGTTATCGATAAAAACGGCAGGGTGCTGGGGAAGACAAACCAGGTCGGTATCGCCGGTGGCATCGGCGAGATGATGAGGAATCCGGGGATGCGCGGGTTTTACTGGAATCCCGGCATAATGGTCCGCCCCTTCAGGCCTAGAACTACCGTATTCAATTTTGTGCGCTTTCTGGGCACGTTAGCCCTCGGAGCTCTTGCAATAGCGCTTTTCCCCAACAGCGTGAGGACAGCGGCACAAGCCGTGGATAAAGACACCGGGAACAAGTTGCTCAAAGGGTTTCTTATAATGCTGCTGACGCCGGTAGTCGCGCTGCTTCTCGTGTTCACCCTCATTGGGATCCCTTTGATACCTGCTGTCATAATTTTGGTGGTTGCCGCCGGGTTTTTCGGATATCTTGCGATAAGCGTATTCCTGGGGAGAAAGCTAAACGTACACCTTCGCATAAATACTAATCTTTTCACGGAATACCTCCTGGGGGCGTTGGCGCTCTGGCTGGTACAGCTTGTGCCTTACGTCGGAGGCATTGTTTCCCTGGTGGTCTTCATACTTTCCCTGGGTATCACTCTTGAGACCAGATTCGGCACGAAGCAAGCTTAGAAATTTTGTGGCAAAATATATTTATTCCTTATAACATGTTATAATATTAAGTAGATTACGGGCCATGAGGTGGAAAGATGTCTTTACAGCTTTTTGAGCTTTTCAAGGGCTTCCGGTTGATGGACCTTCTCGATATAGCCATTGTGGCTTACGTTTCTTACAAGGCGATACAGCTCATCCGCGGCACGCGGGCGGTGCAGCTCTTAAGAGGCCTCATTGTATTCGTGGTATTTACAAAGGTGAGCGAATGGCTCGGCCTTTACACCATAAACTGGCTGTTGAAGAACGCCACGACCGTCGGTGTCATAGCGCTTCTCGTCGTATTCCAGCCGGAGTTGAGGCGAGCCCTGGAACAGCTGGGCAGGAGCAGGTTTTTCGCAAGCCCGCTCTTCGGCCTGGGGGAAGAGGATCTGCACCGGCTCATCGATAACCTGGCGGAGGCCGCCGAGGAGCTTTCAAAAAACAAAATAGGTGCACTCATAGTATTGGAAAGGCAGACCGGCCTCAACGAGTATATCGAGACCGGCGTCAATATAGGGGGTTATGTGACGGCAGAACTCCTGATCAATATATTCATACCCAATACCCCCCTTCACGACGGAGCAGTTATAATACGCAATGACAAGATAATGGCTGCGGGCTGCTACTTTCCCCTGACGGAAAACCCCAACCTCAGCAAGGAGCTGGGCACCAGGCACAGGGCGGCTTTGGGCGTTACGGAGCAGTCCGACGCCGTGGCCATAATAGTTTCGGAGGAAACCGGCGTAATATCCGTGGCTAAAGAAGGTAAGCTGAGCCGCTACCTGGACGTTAAGACCCTGAAGAACATGCTTAAAGAAGTTTACCAGCTGAACGAGAAAAAGCCAAACCTCTTGTATTGGAGGAGATTAAATGGGTAGGTTTTTCTCCAGCGACATGGTCTTGAAGGTTATATCCGTGCTGGTGGCCTTGGTCATGTGGATGTACGTGATGAACGAGCAGAATCCCCAAGTAACCTATGTGGTCAGGGACGTGCCCGTGCAGTTGAAAAACCTGGACGATTCAAAGCTGGCCCTGAAGGACCCTACCCAGCAGTATTTCGTAAACGTCAAGGTAAGGGCAAGGCGCAGCATAATAGCGGATCTAAAGCCCGAGAATATCGTGGCTGAGGCAAACCTCCGGGGGCGAATGGAGGGCGAAAACATGCTGCCGATCAGCGTGTACGTCCCTGCAAACGTGGAACTGCTGGATTTTTCCCCGAAGGAAATCATGGTGACCCTCGAAGCAGTAATCGAGGAGCAGTTGCCGGTATACGTGGATGTAAAGGGAGTGCCCGCCGAAGGTTTTGCCGCCAAGACACCTGGAGCGTCACCCCAGGCCGTGCTGGTGAGGGGACCTAGGACTCTGGTAAATTCTCTCAAAAAAGCCGTGGTGGAAGTTGACGTCACGGGGAAAAACGGCGTGGTTACCGCCACCCTGCCCGTTAGGGTCGTGGATGCCAAGGACAACGAACTAAGGGGCGTCACCTTCAGACCAGACACGGTGGAGGTCACCGTGCCCATAGTGCCCGTATCCACGGTAACTGTAAAGCCCGACGTTAGGGGTCAGCCACTGGAAGGCTTCGCAGTAAGAGATGTAAGGGTTGAGCCCTCGGTGGTCATAATAACCGGCAGCAGCGGCACCCTCAGGGACATCAGGGAAATTCCCACAAAACCCGTGAACATCAGCGGCCTTGACAAAAGCGTCGCTGTTGACACCGAATTGCAGATGCCCGGGGGTGTCATGCCCTTCGATGAAAACATGAACAAGGTGAGGGTGGTAGTTGACATAGAGAAGGTGACATCTGGCGTCCTGAGCTTTACGAGCAGCGATATAAACTTTCGAAACCTGGGCGAGGGGTTGAAAGCCGTACCTGAAGAGGGAGAATTCATGTTGACAGTCCGGGGACCTGAGAGTATTATAGAGAAAGTAGATAAAAACATAGTGAAGATATACGCCGACGCATCGGGACTCGGGGAGGGTGAGTATTACCTCAGGATTAAAGCTGAAGCACCCGAACCCTACCGGATAGTAAGGATAGAGCCCGAAAACGTAAGGGTAACGATACAAAGACTGTAGGACCGGACTATGACGAAGCCTATCAGTGGAGAGGAGATAGCGAATGACGGAAAGACTTTTCGGCACCGACGGAGTAAGGGGTATAGCCAATAAGGAGCTGACACCGTTACTTGCTTATCACCTAGGAAGAGCGGGGGCTTACGTGCTCTCTGAAACCCATGATAAACCCACGGTAGTGGTGGGCAGGGACACCCGCATATCCGGAGATATGCTGGAGTCGGCTCTCATTGCCGGTATATGTTCTGTGGGAGCCAACGTACTCAGGGTGGGGGTGATGCCCACTCCCGCCGTGGCTTTTTTAACCCGCCATTTCGGCGCCGACGCCGGAGTGGTCATTTCTGCGTCCCACAACCCCGTAGAATACAACGGCATAAAGTTTTTCAACGGCGAAGGCTTCAAGCTGCCCGACGCTATGGAGGATGAGATCGAGGCCCTGGTTAAGGGTCCCGACGGCCGCATACAAAGCCCCACGGGGCCGGCCGTGGGCAGGGTGGTGACCGAGGACGGCCTGCACCCCTACGCCGATTTTATAAAATCCGCGGCGGGGACGGATTTCAGGGGTCTGAAGGTAGCCATCGACTGTGCCAACGGCGCTGCGTACCGAGTGGCTCCGCTGGTGTTCCGCGAGCTTGGGGCTGAAGTTTTCGTGATAAACGACCGCCCCGACGGCTGCAACATCAACGTCAACTGTGGCTCGACCAGCCCCGAGGTTATCGCCGGGTTTGTGAGGGAAGTAGGGGCCGATGTGGGCCTATCCTTTGACGGAGACGCCGACCGGCTTATCGCCGTGGACGAAAAGGGCCAGGTGGTCGACGGAGACCACATCATGGCCGTATGTGCCGAATACATGAACCGCAAAGGGCTGCTCAAAAACGGCACTGTTGTCGCCACCGTAATGAGCAACATGGGCTTTGAGGTCGCCCTCAAAAAGGCCGGCATAAAGACGGTGAGGACCAAAGTGGGCGACCGCTACGTGCTGGAAGAAATGTTAAAGGGAGGCTACAACTTAGGCGGCGAGCAGTCAGGCCACATAATATTCCTCGACCACAATACCACCGGGGACGGTCTCCTTACCGCCGTAAAGCTGCTTTCGGTGATGGTGGAGGAAGCAAAGCCCCTCTCCGAGCTGAGGAACATAATGAAGGTCTATCCCCAGATTTTGGTGAACGTAGAGGTGAAGGATAAAGCAGGGTACGCCAAAAGCACGAGTATCAAGGAAGCAGTCGAAGAAACTGAAGCACTGTTGGGCGAAAACGGCCGCATTGTGGTGCGTCCTTCCGGCACCGAACCCCTTATCCGGGTCATGGTGGAAGGAGAGGACGAGAAGGTCATTAAAGATCTGGCCCACCGGCTGGCCGAAGTGATAAGAAAGGAACTTTCTTAAGGCTATCACCATTTAAAGGAGGTGATGGGGTCGAAAGGAGCCGCTCGACACGGTGAAAAACAGCAGGAGGGGGTGCGAGGCCGCGAAGGAATCACGTGGGTTTTAAGCAACGGAAAAGCGCCTGAGCTCTCGGAGAACTTCTTCGGGAGCTGACGAGGATGGGGTTTATCGAGTTTTCGGCGGATGCCCCACGGTGGACTGCCACCGTAAGAGGCCTACAAAACCGGTGAGCGATCGCCGGGACAAAGGGGTCCTCAGCAGAATTGAGTATGGTTTGAAAATACCGGCTCAAAAGCCGTTGTTGATCGAACCTTGAAAATACAAGAGGAGAAAGGTAGGAATAGACTTATGTGCGGAATTGTCGGCTATGTGGGAGACAGGGAAGCCGCTCCCATTCTGATAGATGGGCTGAAAAGGTTGGAGTACAGGGGGTACGATTCAGCGGGTATCGCCGTATATAACTCTCACAGCACGAAAGTGGTGAAGAGCGAAGGCAAGATAAAGGTCCTGGAAGACAAGATAGGAGGGGCTTACCCGGAAGGCCGCATGGGCATAGGGCACACCCGTTGGGCCACCCATGGCAGGCCGTCCGACATCAACGCCCATCCTCACGGTGACTGTTCCGGGGATTTCATCGTGGTGCACAACGGCATCATCGAGAACTTCCAAGAGCTCAAGGAATGGCTCGAATCCCAGGGTCATAAATTCCAATCAGAGACCGATACGGAAGTCGTGCCCCACCTAATAGAGCACTTTTACGATGGAGACCTGTTCCGGGCAGTGAGGATGGCGGTAAACAAACTGGAAGGCTCCTTCGCCCTCGGGGTGATTTCCCGCAAGGAGCCGGGGACCCTGGTGGCTGCGAGGAAGTCCAGCCCCCTCATCGTGGGCCTCGGCAACGGAGAAAATTTCGTGGCATCGGATATACCGGCCATACTCCAGTATACCCGTAGCGTTTACATCCTCGAGGACGGCGAGATGGCCAGGATTACCAAGGACAGCGTCGAGATTACGGACTTTGAAGGAAACCCGGTATCCAAGGAAGTATTCCAGGTCAAGTGGGATGCCGTCGCCGCTGAAAAAGGCGGTTACCCCCACTTCATGCTGAAGGAGATCCACGAACAGCCGAAAGCACTACAGGATACCATGACCGGCAGGCTTTACCCCGATAAGGGCGAGGTGCGCCTCGACGACATAAAGATGACGAAAGAGGGACTGGAAAGCCTTAAAAAGGTATTCATAGTGGCCTGCGGCACCGCCTACCACGCCGGCGTCGTAGGCAAGTACGTGATCGAAAAACTCGCCCGTATACCGGTAGAAGTCGACCTGGCATCGGAATTCCGCTACAGGGAACCCATGGTCGGCAAGGACACGCTGGTGATAGTAATCAGCCAGTCCGGGGAAACCGCCGACACACTGGCGGCCCTGCGCGAATCCAAAAAACTGGGCGCCAGAGTGCTGGCAATAACCAACGTTGTAGGCAGCTCCGTTTCCCGGGAGGCCGACGACGTGCTCTACACATGGGCCGGCCCCGAAATCGCCGTGGCTTCCACCAAGGCGTACAGCACCCAGCTCGTGGCCTTGAACCTGATAGCTCTCCACTTTGCGAAACTCCTCGGAACCATTTCCGACGAGGAGTTTAGGGAAATCGCGCTGGCCATGAAAAAGCTGCCCGACCAGGCGAAGGCCATCCTAGACGCAGAAGGCGAGATCAAGAAGATGGCAGAAAGGTATGCGGACAGGGAACACATCTTTTACATCGGACGGGGCCTTGACTACGCGGTAGCCATGGAAGGTGCCCTGAAGCTCAAGGAAATCTCCTACATCCACGCCGAGGCCTATGCCGCAGGCGAGCTGAAGCACGGCACCCTGGCCCTCATAACCGAAGGAGTGCCGGTGATATCCCTGGTGACCCAGGATCACCTCTATGAAAAGACCCTGAGCAATATAATAGAGGTCAAAGCCAGGGGCGCGGCAGTAATAGCCTTAGCCAACGAGGGCGACGAAGAGATCACAAAATCGGTGGACCACGTCATATACATCCCCAGGACACACCAAATGCTGACACCGGTGCTGTCAGTTGTGCCTTTGCAGCTTTTTGCCTACTACGCTGCGGTGGCAAGAGGCTGCGACGTGGATAAACCAAGGAACCTGGCAAAAAGCGTAACGGTGGAATAAGGTAGAATTAAGTTTTTACCGAATAACAAAGGGATAAGTGGTAAGACCTCGAAAAATTAGATTACGCCACTTATCCCTTTTTCCTTTAATCCTTGGCACTAGTGGAGTGTTCAAGGGACGGACGGCAAACCAGTAATGGAAAAGCGGTGATAAGGAAGGAATTTTAACCAAGACATGGAGAATTGTATTTGAGTTTATTCCAGAATAAAAATCTTGGCGAGGAGAATCATGGCTGAAGGTTGGTAAAGAAGTAATGCCGCTGATTTATGATACCGCATCTTCTTTCATAAAAGGATATAACTATTTCAAACTTAGAGACCTTGCCAAAACATTAAGCAGGATGCAGAAGCACTTTGAGGTGGCTTGGAATGCCAGCCCAAATATTATACTTTATTCTCATTATTTCCCTTGCAGGCTGCTTGGCGGGTTATGCTTTGAATAAACAAAATACTATACTTGATTGACCAGTAAATCATGTATAATGGTAGCGTGTGGGGTTCTACGGCCGGTGGCATTAAAAACATAAGGATTTTGCTGATATTTAAAATAATAAGAAATGCCGTTTTGAATATAGTCCACCCTCGTGCGGTATATAGCGTCAGGGACGGTGGCATGGGAGTTAAGAAGGAAACGAAAATGGAAGTTCTGATTTATTTTGTGATGTATATGATCATATTTTTCTCTGCTGTGGTGATCGTTGCTTTGGACGGGAAAGATATTGTAACCACCTTCACGTCCGTTGTTGCCAACTTGTGTAACGTCGGACCGGGGCTTGAGAGGGTGGGACCTGCCGGAATTTTTCGGATTTTCCTATTTGAGTAAAATCGTTTTATCGCTGTGCATGATAATAACCAGCGTTGCTTTTGTCAAAAGTTTAATCTTTGAATTGATACAGTTGATATCCGGCATAGGGAATTTTGATATAGATGACTTGATTTTAAATTCATTTGGTGCAATGGTAGGGTTTATCGTATATGTGAGGTGGATAAAATGCGTAAAAAATTATTCTTTGTAGCAATCTTAATCTTTTTAACGGTAATTGTTTTTCATCTTACCCCTACGGGGGCAATCCGATTTTATGTGGCTTACACGGTAGCCCTATTGCAGCCGCGAAGGTTAAAATCACACCAGGGGGGCACTACGAGCCTCACTGGGCGACTACAGCTTACGGGTGGCAATTCGTCGTTGAAGGTTTTAGTGATCGTCAAACGGGCCAAGAACTATATTTCTTTTGTTTAAACAAAAGCCCTCTCGGTTTATGGATAGTCACTTCGGTTGGCACGGGACCATGAGAACGGATTGTAAAATGTGGGGAATGAATGAAGGAAAAAAATACGGTTAAGAATCTGAGAGGAGTTTTTATAATTAAGATTGAAGGGATATTCAATGAAGAATAATCTTAAAGCATTAATAGCACAATTAATTATTGTAGGAGCCTCTACCATCCTTTTATTCCTCCATCATTATTCGAATTATTTACATTTTTCATTCCATCTTTACTTATAGGTATTGGGTTATCATATAAGAGGTTGAAAATGCAAAGAAAGTATCCAAACTAAAATAAGCTCCTCTTTGCCGTTGCAGTTTTTGGCTTAGGTTCCGGCCAGGCGATGGCTGCTGTTGTTGGACCAATAATTGAAGTTCCAGTAATGTTGCACTTGTAAATGCAGCTAATAGGGCTTACGCCACTTATTCTTTTTTTTTATCCATCAGTCACTTAAGACGAAAAAAGAACAGAGAAGGTGACCGATCAATGAAATCTTATGTATTATTTTTTGAACAAGTAGATCGTTTCAGTCTCCCTTATGTCGGGGGAAAGGGAGCAAATCTGGGTGAACTGAGTAAGGCAGGCTTTCCAATACCAGGTGGATTCTGTGTGACAACAGACGCGTATAAAGACTTTATTGCCACTAGCCCCGAAATGGATTCGCTGTTAGATGAACTAAACCAAATGGACCCGAATAATTTAAATCAATTGCGGAAGTTAGGAGAGCAGATCCGCACACATTTACTGCAATTAGAGATCCCTGCCCAGATAAAAAGGGAAATTGTTCAAGCATGGGAATCGGTGGGGAAAGAGCATGCTTTTGCCGTCCGTTCCAGTGCAACGGCTGAGGACTTGTCCACAGCTTCATTTGCAGGTCAGCAGGACACCTATCTGAACATTAAGGGGCAGGATGAACTGCTTCACCGTATTCGAAAATGTTGGGCGTCTTTATTTACCGATCGCGCGATTTCCTATCGGGCGAAAAATGGGTTCGATCATCGTCAGGTCTATCTATCTGTCGTAGTACAACGGATGGTGAATCCGCAAGTGTCAGGTATTCTCTTTACTGCCGATCCTGTGAATGGCAATCGAAAGGTGGTCTCAATCGATGCCAGTTTCGGATTGGGAGAAGCCATTGTATCCGGAATGGTTTCCCCGGATTTGTATAAAGTGAAAGACGGTAAAATCATTCAAAAGAACATATCGGAAAAGAAAATCGCGATTTACCCCTTGCCGGAAGGAGGTACGGTGAAAAAAGACCTGCCTCTAGTTGAGCAAACTAAACAAGCCCTGACAGACGACCAAATTTTACGTCTGGCTGAACTGGGAAAGAGAATCGAAAAGCATTTTGGCTTTCCGCAAGATATTGAGTTCTGTATTGAAAACGGAAAGATTTTTGTTGTGCAAAGCCGGCCGATTACGTCGCTATATCCTCTGCCTGACATTCCGCAAGAACCGCTCCGTGTCATGATCTCATTCGGCCATGCACAAATGATGACTGATGCAATGAAACCGTTGGGACTTTCAGTGTTACGAACCATTTTTCCTAAAAATGTTTTTTTAGAAGCAGGGGGACGTCTTTTTATTGATCCTACGGATCTGCTTCGCACCAAGCTGGGAAGAAAGAATTCTACCTAAAGCCTTAAATAATATCGATGAAGCGGTCAGCAGCGCCATTAGTGAAGTCATTCAGCGACCTGAGTTTCTCCGAGTTCCTCCTAAACCGGGGTTTGTTAAATCAGCATGTCGCTTTGCTCTCCTCATCATAAAAGAGGTGTGGAAAAATCTTTGGAAGCGTGACCCAAAATTAGCGAAAAACAAGGTTGAAAGTTATATCCAGAAAAAATTTACAGAGGTCCGTGAAGCTTTGCAGGGGTTAAGTGGATCAAGGCGCCTGGAAGAGGTTCAATCTCAATTAAGTACATTTGCTAAGGATTTGTTGACAAACCTTCTTCCATATATTGCCTGTTTCCTAATTTCATTCATTTTGTTAAAGAAAGCGCTAGGGGATGTTAAAGAACTATATCAATTAAATAAATCACTTCCAGGAAATGTCACCAGTGAAATGGGACTAAAGATTGGCGATTTGGCCGATCTGGTTCGGGAACTGCCCGAAGTTGAGGAGTATCTGAAACATGCAAATGACCAAACCTTTTATGAAGGGCTCTTAAGCGTACGTGGGGGAGAGAGGTTTAAACAAGCCTTTGAAAATTTCATCGCTAAATACGGACACAGATGCCCGGGTGAAATTGACCTGACAAGGCCACGCTGGCGTGAAGCGCCGACTCAACTGGTTCCTGCCATTCTTGGACACATTCGCAGTGTAAAACCGGGAGAACATAGGCAAAAATTTATTCAAGGAGAAAAAGAAGCCCAAGAAGTGGCCCAGCGTATTATGGATCGTGTGAGACGTAATCCTTTTAAGTCCAAATTGATTACACGTCTTATCGAGGTATACCGCTATATGGGTGCACTTCGGGAGCACCCCAAATATCTGGTTACATTGATTTTGGATGAATTCAAAAAAGTGATTATGGCTGAAGCGGAAGAAATGGTAAAAAAAGGAGTTCTACAGCATGCAGAGGATGTGTTTTTCTTGACTCTTGACGAATTAATTCAGCTCTCAAAAGGAGAGCTCAATCAAAATGTCTCAACACTTGTTGCTGACCGCAAAGAAAAATATGAATGGTATCAAACCTTGAAGCCACCTAAAGTGATGACAAGTGAAGGAGAGATTGTAACGGGTTCCACCAGAAAAGGAGTGTTTCCCAAAGGGGCGCTTGTCGGAACACCGGCTTCTGCTGGAGTGGTTGAAGGGAGGGCCCGGATCGTTTTGAAACCGGAAGAAGCCCATCTCAATGAAGGCGAAATTCTCGTTGCTCCTCATACCGATCCCGGATGGACTCCTTTGTTTCAATCAGCTAAAGCATTTGTTACAGAGGCCGGCGGCCTGATGACTCACGGTTCGGTGGTTGCCCGGGAATACGGAATTCCCGCCGTGGTGGGCGTGGATGATGCCACAAAGAAAATTAAAGACGGACAAAGGATTCGTGTGGATGGAAACCAGGGATTTGTAGAGATTTTGAGTGACGAAAATGAGTAAACGTTCTGTAGTTGAAAATGCAAAATCCCAAGTGTGCTCGTAAAGCCGCATTAGCATATCATGCTGCCGCAAGAAACGCTTTTGATGAGTCAGCAGTTGCTGCTGCTCGCGCTTGCGGACATGCAGCAGCAACCGCTCATGTAGCAACTCATCTATTCATGCGGCTATTTATGCTGTAAAGGCGGTTGGTTATGCAAAAAAAACGTTTTCATTTCCTTGCCCCAATGAGCTAGTGCTTTAAGAGCCGGAATAAGATTTTTTCCATTATCAGTCAAGAAATATTCAACGCGAGGCGGTATTTCCATATATTGCTTTCGGCTAATAATGCCGTACAGCTCTAATTCCCTCAACGATTGGGTTAGCATCATGTTGGTGATTCCATGAATACTCCTTCTTAATTCGTTATATCGCATAGTGCCATTTTTACTTAATGCCCAAATTATAGGTAATCTCCACTTTCCCCCGATGAGGTTTAAAGCAAATGTTAATGGGCAGTTGTCGAAGCTATTTTTATACATAAAGATCACTCCAATACTCAGTTTTATCTTACTTAGGCAGAAAATACTGCATACTTGTTATAATCGTTGTAATTGATATAATTATACCGAAAACTGATAGATTAATCAAAATATGTCTTCAATTCATTTTTAAAAGGGGGATCAACATGAGTATCCGTTATGAAGTTATTTCCGAAGATAATGTTTTTTGCATTAAGGATTTGTGCAATGAGTTAATGGCTTATCAAAAATCAATCGCACATATCCACCCTGAGTTTTTTGATAACATGCGTTTTGAAACTAGAATGATTCCATCCATCAAGAGTGCTAAAGCTAACTATATAATAGTAGCTAAAGATGGTGATGAAATTATCGGATACGCGTACAGCAATATTTCACCAAAGGAGATATATTCTAAGGGTTTTGCTACGTTAGACTGTGATTCCTTCTTTGACCTTGATTCTGTAAAGAGTCATGACGTAGGTTGTCTTTCGCAGATTTATATAAAAGAAGGTTATCGCAATAAGGGCATCGGCAGCGTTTTGTTTGAAAAGTCTATGGATTGGTTGAGATCATTTAAGTCGATAAGCGATATCTTTATCTTTGTATCAAATGGAAACGATAATGCGTTAAAATTCTATCTTAATAAAGGTTTCAAAATGAGTCACCAGATACTCGATGGGTTTATTATAGTATTAAGACTGTTTATTGCATAATTAAAATGGACAGAGTTGCAAAATAAAATCCCCACTTTTGCAACTCAAAAATCCCCAAATTTGCAAAGGTCATTGCAGGCACCCCTAAAAACCTTTACCCTTGTAGTTAGGGAAATCTTAACTGCAAGGGAGGATTGGAGGATGCTCACAATGACCCATATTGATAATATCAGAAAAGCGTTCTTTATGAAAGGGCAAAATATCAGCGAGATAGCCCGGGAGTTCCAAAAAGACCGAAAAACTATACGCAAGTATATTTATCAAGAAGACTGGAACACCAGGGTTAAAGTTGAAGAAGTTAAACATACCTTCCCAAAACTCGACCCTTTCAAGGCGGATATAGATCAGTGGCTTGAAGAAGATAAAAAAGCTCGCAAAAAGCAGAGGCATACCGCCAAAAGGATTTATGACAGGCTCTGTGAAAAATACCAAGATAAGTTTAACTGTTCTTACCGCACCGTAGCAGGCTACGTAGCCATGAGAAAAAAAGAATTGTACCAGGACAACTCATGTCGTCTGCCGCTGGAACATATCCCGGGTGAAGCGCAGGTGGATTTCGGTGAGGCAGACTTTTACGAAAACGGGACGCTGCATCACGGATTTTATCTGAACCTGTCGTTTCCCTACAGTAACGTAGGATATACCCAGCTTTTCAAGGGAGAAAACCAGGAATGCCTGTTTCAGGGACTTAAGGACATATTTGAACACTTGGGGGGAGTACCCCGTAAGCTATGGTTTGATAACGCCAGCACTATCGTGAAACTCTCGAAAAATGGAGAGCGCAAACTGACCGACGCCTTCCTGAGGTTCAAGCAGCACTATGGTTTTGAAGCGGTATTCTGTAACCCTGCTTCCGGCCATGAAAAGGGTAATGTGGAAAACAAGGTGGGATACCACCGACGTAACCTTCTAGTTCCGGTCCCCAGGTTTGAAAGACTAGAGGATTTTAACCGCGAACTTTTACGATTATGCGACCAGGACATGCACCGCGAACACTACCGGAAGGAAGCATCCATAGCCGAACTTTTTAATGAAGACCGTAAGGCTCTGCTTGAGCTGCCTACCGTTCCTTACGAGGTAGCCGGTTACATAACAGTCAAAACCAACGCCTACGCCAAATTCAGCTTGAACGGTGGAAAGCACCTATACTCTACCGCCCCCAAATACGCCAACAGCCGGGTGCTTGTAAAGATAACAGCCCATGAGGTCATACCGCTGGATGAGAGCCACCGGGAAATCGTGCGCCACCGGCGGCTTTACGGGGACAACAAGCAAGAAAGCATGGACTGGCTGCCATATCTTACCCAGCTTTCCCGCTGTCCGGGAGCCCTTAAGTATTCGGGAATATACAGCATGCTGCCGGACCCACTCCGGGAATACCTCGACGGCTTAAGCAAAAGTGAGCGCGGCAAAGCGCTCAAGGCTTTGGCTGTGCTTTGTACCAAAAGCAGTTTTGAACAGGCTGTGAACGCTGTAGCCGAGGCTCTCCTTTACGGAGTGCAGGATTTAGACAGCCTCGTAGCCATCCATAACAGGATAACGGGTATAACCCCGCAGTTGGAGCCGGTAAAGATTCCGGAAGGGGTTCCTGAACTCACTGCATTCCGCTTCAATGCAGAAGACTATGACAAAGCCTTTCTGAAAGGCGGTGCCAATTTATGCTGAAGGACGAAATCGCCGCCTGCTGTAAAGCATTAAAACTCAGCCGCAATCTAGTGGAAAACTGCGACAAGATCGAGGCTCAAAGCCATGAAGAATACCTGCTGAAGCTGCTAAGATTAGAACTGGAGCACAGAGACGCAAGCCGAAAGGACAGGCTTTTGAAAAATGCGGGCTTTTACACGATAAAGACCTTTGCCGGCTACATATTCGATGAAATCAAACTCCCGCAGGGGCTTACACCGCAGGACCTAAAAGATTGCAAATTTCTCGAAGAAAAGAAAAACCTGATCCTTTACGGCAACGTGGGAACCGGCAAAACCCATCTTGCCACCGCCATCGGTGTGGAGGCCTGTAAAAAAGGCTACAACGTAAAGTTTTTCCGCACTGCAGCGCTGGTAAACCGGCTGGTGGAAGCCCGGAAGGGAGGTGAACTTTCCGGGTTACTGAAACAGCTTTCCAAACCAGATCTTCTGATCTGCGACGAATGGGGCTATGTTCCTTTGGACCGCGAAGGAGCGCAGCTACTTTTTCAGGTGATTTCGGACTGCTATGAACGTCGCAGTGTAGTAATTACCACTAACCTGGAATTCAGCCGCTGGGCGAGCATTTTCTACGATGAGCAGATGACAGCAGCAATGATTGACCGGCTAATACACCACAGTTACCTATTGATCTTTGATGGTCAAAGCTACCGGATGAGGCAATCACTCATGAGGCAATTAAGTTAACATAAAAATTCCCCACCGGTGAACTGCCCCCTGTCAAGTAGACAGTGGAAATAATATAAAATCTATTTAAAGCACCAATCAAAAATGGTTGGTGCTTTCTTTATGCTGCATACCGGCAAGATAGTTGCGATACTCAATTGGCGTCATGCATTTTAAACGTTTCTGATATCTCCTTGTATTGTAGTAATCTATGTATTCCTCAATCGCTTTTTTCAAGCTATCATAGTCATCAAACTTATGTAAGTAATACATCTCCGATTTCAGAATTCCCCAGAATCCCTCCATAGGGCCATTATCTATGCAGCGGCCTACCCTAGACATACTCTGGGTCATTCCTGCCTTATCCAGTTTTGACTTAAAGGTTTTATTGGTATATTGGAAGCCACGGTCACTATGGAAGATGGGTTTTGCATCAGGATGGCTAGCAACTGCCAAATCAAAAGTCTCAAACACAAGTGCATTGTTGTTTGAATGGCCAATAACGTAAGATACTATGCTTCTATCTGCAAGGTCAAGAATTGCGCTAAGATATGCTTTCTGGCCATTACCATATTTGAATTCCGTTACATCCGTAAGCCATTTCTCACATGTATGTTCTGCCTTGAAATCCCGATTTAGTACATTCTCTGCGATAACTTCTGGAGTTGACTTTATGTAGTTATATTTCTTTTTCCTGCATACTGATTTTAAACCCATTACTTTCATCAGTCGATAAATTCGTTTATGATTAACCTTAAGTTGATGTTCACGGCGAAGCTTGATTGTCATTTGCCTGTAACCTAGTATACCATCTCTTTCCTCGTATGCTTCCCTGATAAGAACAAGCAGCTTCTCATTTTGAAGTTCATTTTGGCTTTTTTCCCTATGTTTCCACTTGTAGTAGGCAGATCTGCTGATTCCTGTGATTTTACATAGAGCTGAAACAGGGTAGTGTTTTTGTTCTAAAAGCATCTGGATAACCAGGTATATTTCTTCATGCTTAACCAGGCTTAATACCGCCCCCCTTCTATTTCTTGGAGTTTTTTTAGGACTTCGTTCTCCATTTCAAGCCACCTATTCCTTGCTTCCAGAAGCTTGTTCTGGGCTTTTAACCTATCCATCTCTGTAAATTCATCTTCAGATTTGCGTTTGCCCCTTCTATCAATTAGGGCATCTACACCGGATTTATCGTATTTTATTACCCAACTGCGAACCTGTTGATAGGAAACCTGATATTTCTCGGCGGTTTCAATGTAGTTTCTGTTATGCTCTAAACAGTATTTTACGATTTCTATACGTTCTTCCAATGTGGTATTACGTCCTTTGGTCATGATTGGTTTTCCTCCTGATCCCGAAGATTTTAGCCTCTCATGACCATTATACTTCAAAACCCAATCGGATAGTTGCTTTGTTGAGCGAATTTTATATTTCTTGCATATATCTAGTTTTGAAGCATTACCTGAAAGATATTCCTTAACTGCTGTATATTTCAGTTCTTGGGAATAGCTTGTATTTTTTGAGGAAGTAATTAATCCTGATTCTCCCATTGCTTGATAGTTAGAAATCCATTGCCGTACTGAAGAATGGTCAACATTATATTCTTTTGCTAGCTGCCTTTGGGTTTTCCTTCCTTCTAGATAATCTTTTACAGCAGATAATTTTTGCTCAAAAGAAACTTTTGGTTTTCGACTCATAAAAATATGCCCCCCTTGAAGTAACAGTTTTTATTATTTCAACTGTCTACTACAAGGGGAGCATATCACGGTGCCTGGGGAAAAACCTTTGCAAAAATGGGGAATTTCCTCTTGCAAAAAACAATTAAGACTTAACCTTGAAGAAGCTAATAAAGGAGAGGAATAGACGAGACAGATGGATGTCACAGACACTATATGTTTTTCCAAGAGAAAATTCTATATTTTTGCAAAGATTTTTCCCCAGAAACCGGTGGGGAATTTTTATGTTTAATCGAGGAGGATTTTGTGTTGGCTGTAAATCTATCCTTACGTATTGCAAATGAAGAAGATTTTGATTTTGTCTTCCAACTGAATAAAGCAAACTTTAAAGATTTTGTTGATGAAATCCGTGGTGTCAATAGCGGATTTAAATTGACCCATTTTCAGCGATTTTAAATTGACCCACCCTGGCTTTTTTTAAATTTAAGCATTATTATGTTGGTTACCATACAACCCGGTCTTTAGCCTGTCCTTTAGGCGGTAGCTGTTGCCCCTTATGTTGATTATGTGGGCATGGTGTAATAGTCTATCCAACACTGCAGTAGCAAGTACAGGGTCTCCCATGAGCTCCCCCCATTCTCCAAAGCCTTTGTTGCTGGTAAGTATTATGCTCCCCTTTTCATATCGGGCACTTATTAGCTGGAAAAAGAGGTTCGAGCCAAGGCCATCTAATGGAAGATAGCCTACTTCATCGATTACAAGGAGCTTGGGCCTAGTGTAGATCCTCATTCGCCTTTCTAACCGGCTTTCTTTATATGCCTTTTTGAGGTCCTCAATGAGCCTAGAAAGACTCGTGAAGTAGACTGATATACCACAAGATAGGGCTTCTATAGCAAGAGCCACGGCAAGGTGCGTCTTCCCTACTCCAGGCGGGCCAAGAAATATTACGTTTTCTACCCGGTGGACAAAGGCCATTGTGGCAAGCTCTTTTATCAGTTTTTCATCGATGCTGGGCTGGAAGGCAAAGTCAAATTCGGTTAGAGTCTTGCGGTATGGAAGCCGGGCAAGTTTTGACCTTACCTCGATATTCCGCCTTTGCCTTTCAGCAAGTTCAGCCTCGAGCAGGTTATTTAAGAAATCAAGATACGTGCTATTTTGGCGTTGAGCTCTTTCAAGGAGGGCGTCAAGGAAAGATGCTGCGTTTAAAAGCCCCAGTTCTTCAAGGTGGGACCGAGCTTTTTCAAGGTCTATCATACTGTGCCCACCTCCAGGAGGCTTTCGTAAACCCCCAGAGAACGCTTCTCAACTTCCAGGGAAGATAACTTGATAGCCCTCGGTCTAGGATAGAACATGCCTTCGGCTTCTTTTAGACCCTTATACTGACCTTTGAGGAAAACGATGGTCCTTGAGCGATAATGTTTTTCGTGGGTTGCTATCACCTTCCCATCATAGAGGATTTCGATTTTGCCGTTTTTGTCCCTTACAACCACCTCTTTTCCGCTATATTGCCAGGGAACGCCGTATCTTACGCCGTTAAAGCTCAAGAGGCCGTCTTTGTGGACTTTCCTTACTTCTTCAAGGAATTTTTGGTATCTGTCAGAGGCAGGGAGTGGTTTGAGGTTTTCTTCCTTCAGGCGGTCAATAGGCTTTTCCCCGGTGGTGCCGTGAATCCTCCTGTTTTTCTTTTCGCACCACACTATTGCCTGGTGGTTTAAGTCACCGTAGTTTATGAACTTCCTACCCGGCAGGAAGTTGCTTTTGACAAAGTCTATTCCGCTTTCTACTTTGCCTTTGGTCTGTGGACGTCGTGCTCTGCACACTTTAGGGGTAAATCCAAGGGTTACAGCCAGGTCTTCAAAGATGGAGTTCCATATGGGCTTTCTGTTTTCTCCGGTGCCAAGTATTACGGTCTTCATTCTGTCGGTAAGGACTATGTCGGTCACTCCGCCGAAGTATTCAAACCCGCGGATCAGGCAGCGGATGAAGGTATGTATGTCGCAGCGGTTTGTGAATTCTACGTATATGGCTCTGGAGTAACCCAGTACCATGACGAAGACGTAAAGCTTACGTATTTCGCCGGTTTCCTCGTCAATGTAGGTGTATTCGCCCCAGTCGACCTGGGCCTGCTGGCCGGGCTTGGTTTCGTAGCGGCATACGGCAGGAACCTGTTTTGGGGGTCTAAATTGTCTTACATAGTCCCTTAAGATAGTGCGGCCGCCGGTATAGCCTTCTTCTTTGATTCTTTCGTAGATAACTTCGCAATTGAATATACCAAGATTTATGAGCTCTTGAATGGTATCTTTGTATGGATCGAGCTTTGATCCTCTTTTGGGATGCGGCTTCCTTTCGGGAATGCCCTCTGCCCTTAAGTATTTTCTTACCGTATTCCTTGAACGGCCTGTTTCTCGTGCAATTGCACGGATGCTCTTGCCCATTGCTCTTAATTCGTGTAACATGATAATAGATCCACTCCCTAGCACTTATTTCCCTCCGATCTTTTGGCTGGTATCAGAGGGATATTTCGCCAGGGGGTGGGTCAATTCCTTTTCGTTGCTCCTGGGTCAATTATACACCGGCGGTGACACGTGGTTGGAATGATGAAATTGAGCGTGAGGATTTAAAACAATCTTTTCGCCCTGGAAAAGACTACATCATTACATATAATGGAGAGTCAATTGGTTATTTATCTATTGATTTTAATCAGGAATTCATTTATGTAAGACATATTGAAATCCTACCTTCGTATAAACGAAGGGGTATAGGGACATCAATTTTTAATCAATTAAAAGAAAAAGGGCTGCCAATAATATTGGAAGTAACCAAAACTAATACACCTGCTATTCGATTTTATGAAAAATTGGGGTTTGAAGTTTTGGAGGAGAAAAATATCAAAAAGAGAGGTGTAAGAGGAGAAGTCGAAATAAAAAAATTAAAAAAGAAAATATCTCAGAGTAATAGAGTCGCCCTCAACAATTAATGGGGTGACCCTTATATTTTATCACAGAAAATGTGATATAATATAACGAAAAATGTGAGTAACCATATTTATTAAAAGATGCCCTTAATGAATTTCCTAACTTCCGCAAATCAAATAAACTGCATGAACTGATTGTCGAAATCAACAGATTGGAAGAGGAAGGGGACGCAATCTATACCGAAGCCACTAGAGATCTTTTTGTTAATTGTACGGATTATAAAGAATTATTAGCATGGGATACGACATATCATTATCTTGAAAAGTGCTGCGACGCTTGCGAAGCTGTTGCGGATATTATAGAGAATGTTATTATGAAGAATACATAATCTTAACGTAGGGTTTATATATTAATATCAACGAGCATATAATCATCATAAAGAGAAACGAGTAAGCGGGGAAAATCTCACTCCGCTTTTTTTCTAGAATCCGTGATGCTTGGCTGAGCCACGGCGGATTGGAAAGGGATAAGTGCTAAGCCTTGAAAATCAAGGTTTATGCAACTTACCCTTTTTTCTCTTGTTCTTGATATTGCCTTTTTAGAACAACCTTTTTTTCAACATCCTCATTTAAGATATCCGTAATTTCTAATTTCCTTTAAAGGAATCTGGAATAAAATGTCGAATATTAAAAAGCAGTAATTTCCTTCATTTTCAAACTATTAGAGTTTCTGTCAAATAGCAGTATCCTGATGCTATTTTTATTTTGATCGTCGAACGATAAAGATTAAAAAAATTAAAAAGGAGGCTGGATGATGGATGTAGTGATCCTGCTCCTTTGAATCCTGGTTATACTGGAAGTATTATCGATTATTCCGCTTCAAAGAAAAAAGAAGACCCTGAACTTATACGGCTTCTTTCATCCCTTCAAAGCGACCAGAAGCATCTTGAAGGACTGATAAAAGAGGATATGAAATCAAGCAAAGAAGAAATGGTAAACTTGGTAGGTATGCTGGAAGGCAAGATCATTACGAATATCAACCAGATGAACATGTCCCAGCAGAATCTCATAAAGAACTTTTCCGACACCGTATCGTCGCTTGCCGACAAGACCGAAGAAAGGTTAAACAGGATGAGGGATACCATAGAGACGAAACTGAAGGAAATCCAGAACGAGAACAGCAGCAAGCTCGAACAGATGAGGCAGACCGTCGACGAAAAACTCCAGTCCACATTAAACGCCAGGATATCCGAATCCTTCAAGCTCGTGAGCGAAAGGCTTGAGCAGGTCCACAACGGTTTGGGTGAAGTTCAGACGCTGGTCAACGACGTCGGAGACCTGAAAAAAGTACTCTCCAACATAAAGACGCGGGGTATCCTGGGAGAAGTGCAGTTGGAGGCTATAATGGAAGACATACTTACGCCCGGGCAGTATGAGAAAAACGTGAGAGTTAAACCTGGCTGTGGTGAAACGGTAGAATTCGCCGTAAAAATTCCGGTGGAAAACGGCGGCGCCGGAAACTACATGTGGCTTCCCATTGACACCAAATTTCCGATGGAAGACTTTGAAAGGCTAATAGACGCAGAAGAAAGGTGCGACACTGCTGAATGTGAGAGGTTAAGGAAGGAACTGGAGCACCGCCTGAAGCAATCGGCGAAGGATATAAAGGATAAATACATATGCCCGCCTCACACTACGGACTTCGCTATAATGTTTCTGCCTGCAGAGAGCCTCTTTGCAGAGGCGCTGAGGAAGCCAGGCTTTATCGAGACCCTTCAGAGGGAGTACAAAGTGCTGATAACCGGGCCCACTACGTTGTCCGCTGTATTAAGCAGCCTGCGGCAGGGGTTTAAAATCTTCGCCATAGAAAAGAAAGCGGAAGAAGTGTGGAGGCTGTTAGGAGCGGTCAAGACAGAAATAGGGAAATTTGGCGATCTGCTTGAGAAAGTAAACAAAAAGCTACAGGAAGCCCAGAATGTTATAGAAGACGCATCCAGAAAGACCCGGACCATCGACAGAAAACTCCGGGACGTGGAAGAAATATCTCCTGAAGAAACGGCGGGGCTTCTTGCCCTTTCTTCGTCGCCAGACGATGTTGTGAAAAATGGTAGTTAATAAAATTATCTTTCGAAAATACTTAGAATGCAGTCAGGCCATCATTTATTATTTCCAGTATCAGAAAATTGAAATTAACGAATTTTATCTAAAAAGTTAATTCATATTCAGCGGAGGCTATTCTATGTCTCTTTTTAATTCGTATGAAAGATTTAAAGAAAAGCTTAGAACAAAGAAAGAGGATGAGCTTCTTAGGAAGCTTATACCTTCACAAACAAAGCTATATCATAAAGTTTACGGCGAAGGGATTTTTGTTTCCCTTGAGAGAAAATATTTTCGTGGGAGTGAGGAAAAATATATAAACGTAAAATTTAAAGGGGAAAAAGAAATAAAGACGTTCGCATTTCCGGACGCAATCGGTAAGCACCTATTTATGGAAAAGACTGCCGGAATAATTCCAGAAGAAAAAATAATACCAGATATGAAGGCTAAATTTTTTAATAAACAGCATTCTTCGGTAAAACCGACCGAGGAGCAAAAAAGGGTCTTAGAGGCTTTGGGGGGATTGGACAGGATAAGCATTAATGCATTTGCCGGAACGGGGAAAACGACAACTTTGGAACTTATTGTTGACCGATACAGGGACAAAAAGCTTTTGCTGATGGCTTTTAACAAAGCTATAGCCGAGGAGTTGAGGGAAAGATTAAAAGGATTTGGGAATGTTGACATTTACACAACTCATGCCCTAGCGTACAATTACGTTAAGGAGGAACTAAATATAGGGCATCTAAAGGATGAGCGAGAGCTTACACAATTTATAAAGGAGTACTACGATAATATCGATTACCCCTTAGCTGCATTCTTAAGAAAACTTTTAATAGCGTATTGCAGATCTTCAGCACGAGAGATAAATGAGAGGGTTGTAAATAGTTTAATTAATGGTGACAAGGAGTTATGGATTTATCATAGATTTGCCCTAAATAATGTCAAAGTGAGCGATCTTGCAGAAAAATTGCAAGAGATTTATAATGCCGCTTTGATAAACGATATGTTTGTTCACGAGTTATATTTGAAATATTTTCAAATTAACATTGATAGATTTCTGCGGCGTTTTAAGGGATATTATGGCGTTTTGTTGGATGAAGCTCAGGATACAAACCCGGTAACTTTTGATATATTCATGCACATTCCCGCTAAAAAGAAAGTTATTGTAGGGGACAAGCATCAAAATATCTATTCTTGGCGAGGAACGAGAAACTATTTGACACATAAAGATTTTGAGATTTTTTACCTTACCGAGACCTTTAGATTTGGAGAGGAAATAGCAGCTAAAGCTAACAGGATACTACGAGATTATAAAGGAGAGACGAACTTCATTAAACCCAAAAAGGCTGTGGCAAGAAAAAGCAACGGGAAGACAGCTTTCATTACCAGAACCAATTCAAGGATTATCAAGCTTGTAGAAGAATTTCCTTCTAATGAGGAAATCAAGTTTTTAAGACAACTTGATGATATTTTTCTACCCGCCGTCTATGCCCGTGAGATTATCAATTACTATAAGTACGGCAAGTTTTTAGGGTATGTAAAACTTCCGGAGTACTTTCTCGCTTTGATACAAAATTTCGAAAAAATTAATGATTTCATAAAGTACTGCAGCACTTTTGATAAAGATATTTCCATGGCTTTACAAATTGCTGAACGATACGACATTGACGAAATAAAAAGAAAAGCCGAAGCCCTGTGCAGTAAGAATGCGGATATCGTTTTTGCCACAGCCCATACGACCAAAGGTTTGGAATTTGACAAAATTGTTGTTGAAGATGACTTTCCGTGCCTCCAAAATTTTATAGAGGAATACGCAAAGATAGACGGAAAAGATATTGGGGAAATAATGGAAAAGATAAAAAAAGATGATCCGAATTATGCGGACCTTATTAACGAGATTAATCTGCAGTATGTTGCGGTAACGAGAGCTATTTTAGATGTAAAAATAAAAGAAAACGATACTTTTAACAAATACGACAAATACGACTTGAAGCCGAGAGTAAAGTCGTCTAATAAATACAAAACGAAGTCGAGAATTATGTCTTCACGTATGATGAGTTTGTGTATACGCTGTGAAAAATATGGTAATTGCCCCGGTCAAGTTGAAAGTGAAGGGACTTGGAATAGACCGAGATATCATTGTCCGTGGGGTTACCAGCCAAAAGAAATAGTGAAGTTTGGTGAAGAATGACTTTGTTAAACCATCTGAGCTACAAATCTAAAAGGAGCCTTGCGGCTCCCTTTTTTAGCTTCCTCCCTGGACACTATTTTTTTGAATACTTCTATTCACCACCTCTTTAAATTTTTTGTAACTATTAACCCAATCAAAGACCACATCACTGGCTACGCTGGCAAAATGTTTACGGGCGCATTCAATTTTAGCTTTTTCCACATCAGTTAAATTAACCCTTTCTTTATCAAATTTTGATTCCACAATAAAATATAGCTTTGCCGTATAGTCGTTAACTTTATGAATTATTGCCCAGTCGGGAGTATAATTTCCGTAAGGGGTATCGATAACAAGTCCTCCCTTTTTTAATTTCGTAAAGAGCAGGACGTCGGGGTCATCATCAAGACTTCTTGCAAATTCGTACTCGCCATCACTTTCTACCCGGATGTATTTCTGGAGGGCTTTTCGGTATTCTTCTTTTGTTTTATATGCTTTTTTGGCGCTTTCATTTAACATCCATTGCTCTATTTCATCTACGGCAAATATATTTTTCTCTTCAAATACAAACCCGTCCAAAACTTCATATTCTATGTTCTCAACCTGAAATTCCTTTAATTTATTTTGAATAATTTTAATCACTTCATCTAAAATTTCCTGTTTTTGGAGTAAGATTTTATTTTCTAAAGCCGAATAAATTCTGATTAAAGCTTTTCTGGGTAAAAAAGTTTGCTGCATTAGGTAATTTATTATCTCAAAATCGCTTTTAATAATTTTAATTTCTTCTGTTCCGAGATTAATCGTATATCTAGAAGGATCTTTTATTTCAAATTCACTGGGCTTTTTAAAATCTATACCGCCGGTTTCCACTTCATATTGCCGGTAGATAAACTTTGAGACAAGATGTTTGTTGATTTCTTCGACACTTTGTTTGATAAATTCTTCCTTATCAATTTTTACTTTATAGATTGTTTTCTTGTTTATTCTCTCCCTTAATTCCTTTAGAAGTTTTTGGAATTCTTTCTCGGTGACGAAGCTGTGATAACCATTTTCCACCGGCTCTTCATCGCCATTTTTGATTTCTATGCGTTTACTACCTTTTGCCTTCATATTTTCTACGAATTTTTCTTTAATAGCTTCCTGAAAAGGCTTAAAAGTTTGATTGGAAAATTCATGATAAATAATTTCTGCTGCATCTTTGGTTAGCTTGTTGGTTTTGGGATTAATAATCCCGGCATTAACAAGTTCCGTTCTAAAAGCTTCCACCGTGTTTACCCCAAGCAGTTCTTTCGGTATTCCGGCGTCTGCAAGAGTTTGATAAATAACATCAAAGGTAACTTCTTCCCGGTCAAGCCCGGCTTCCTGGCTAAAATCTTTCTGAAGGGCTTCGGCAAAGTGGTCGTAATAGTCATTGGCAATAACGGTCAAGACATTTACTTCCTTATCAAAGCATCGGTTGCCGTAGATATCCACCGCCAGCCGCAGGCCCCGTCCAATCTCCTGTTTTTTTGCAATATCCGAACTTCCTTTTTTCAGGGTGCATAGCTGGAAGACATTGGGGTTGTCCCAGCCTTCCCTTAAGGCTGAGTGGGAAAAGATGAAAGCCAATGGTTCCTCGAAAGAAATTAATTCGTCTTTCTTTTCCAAGATAAGCTGTATTCCCCGTTCAATATCTTCCTGGGACTTAGCTTTTACCTCCGTTTCGTCTTTTTCCCAGTCCCAGTCTTCTATCTCTGTCTCATTATTTTTTTTATCCCGAGCAAAATAACCTTCTCTCACTTTTGGAACGTTCTGGTATTCGGGGAACAGATCCGGATATTTTTTAAAAAGTACGTTGTATCGGGGGTCCTTAATTACTTTTTCGTACTCTTCGTCGAAAATCCGCGCATATATTCCTCGACCGTCAGGAGCCTCGTTGTCCCGGAAGTTTTTTACGCGGTCGATGAAGAAAAGGGATAACACTTTAATTTTATAACCTTTTTCGAGGATTTTGAGCTGCTTTGCGAAATGTGTCTGGATGGTCAATCGAATTAATATTCTGATTATATCGAGTTCGTCCAGATTGTAATTGTTTTCTCCCTCTTTTAATACTAAGATGCTGTCTCCATGACCTATCTTCAGCCCATTTAATTTATGGGGATCTTCCAGGACAATCATATCCCTGTACTGGGGTAATTCTCCAGACAATTCGTAAAAGCTAACACCTTTTTGTACGTTAAAGGTTCGAAGTTTAACCTGACCGCCGGCTTCCCGATAGAAAATTTCAATTTTGGCTTTTAAGTCCCGGGTAAATTCGATATAGCGGACATAAGGGTAGTCTTTACTGACGCTGCCGTAAACTGTTTTAACTTCGATTTTCTTTACTAAATCCTGTTTATAAGCCTGGTACGAATCAAGTTTGTATACCTGGTGATATAGTTTTTTATGGGTGGCTGAATACCTTAAAATAAATAAAGGGTCTAATTCTTCAATAGCTTTTAAAGATGCACTCTTCTTTTTACCGTTTCCTTCGAGCCTCTGGGGCTCATCAATTATGACAATTGGCCTGGTGTATTTTATTAATTCCCACAAAACCCGTCCGGTTTCATCTTCCTTTCGGATTTTATTGCTATCCTTGTTGAAAGCCTGGATATTCATAATGACAATCCTTAAGTCCCGGGCCTCAACAAAGTCTAAAAGCTTATTTAAATTATTCGATTCGTAGACGAAAGCATATTTGGATATGTCTAGGCCGTTATAAAGTGCTTTGAAGTGGTCTTTTAGGATTTCGATGTTTTTTTCAACCCCTTTGCGAATGGCTACCGAGGGCACGACAATCATAAACTTTAAGAAGTTATAGTCTCTATAAAGTTCAAAGATGGTCCGCAAATATACGTAAGTTTTACCGGTGCCCGTTTCCATTTCGATGGTAAAGTTATAGACAGGTTGTAGTTCGGATGACGGAAACAGCATATTTTGCGCCTGGATTTCCCGTAAATTTTTCAAAATATCATTGTTCCCGATATTTAGCTTATTTCTTACAATATTTTCAAACAAATCTATTTGCCTGCTTTTTGCACGGTAAATCACATCCCCAAGCTCCCGGTCTTGTCCCCGAAAAAGGCCTACTACAGAGTTAATGGCATCTTTTTGATATGGTAGATCACCGTCAAAGTTAAATATGATTTTACTTGCCATTCTTAGCCCACTCCTTAAATAAATTCTACCCTGTAGGTTTGATCTTTCCCCTGGTTAAAAAGTTTTATCTGGGTATCAAGCCGGTGCAGAATGTTTAATTTTAAGGAAATATCATCGTCAAAAGCACTATCCCGGAAAATAATTTTTATCGGTTTTGGTTCTAAAGAAGCTATTTTATCTACGATCTCCCTGGTAATTGTTTCTTCGAGACATACTACTACACTATCGGCGAACATATAAGTCCGATTACCTATGTGGGTAAGCTTCTCAATTTTAGATGTAAGCGGGAAATCCCGGTGACGCAACATAATCTCATATACTACATCAATATCGGTAAAACCGGGATTAAAGTCCAACGCATCCTTGGAAGAAAGGGTACTTTCTTCCAGAGTAATCGGGCCACTCTTGATAACATCGTCATTCCACCGGATATTGGTTTTGGCCACCCGGAAAACCTTAAAGCCAATGTCGAGTTTGTCAATCCATTCTTTGTCCTTAAATTCTTCTTTAATTTTTTCTCCAGCGCGGCGAATTCGCTCTTTGCCTATTTCAGTGATTAAAGGTTTTATCTTTTCTTCTTCCAAATATTTTACATAATCAGTTTTTTCCTTATCATCTGGTTTTATCAATTCAGGAATTTGAACCATAATAAATTTTCTTGAACCACCATCTTCTGCATTTAGTGCCATAACAGCATGAGCAGTTGAAGCTGAACCCGAAAAGAAATCTAAAACAATACTATTTTTATTGGCAACCATCGAAATTATATCTTTTATTAATTGAACAGGCTTTTTACCGTTAGGAAATTTAATATCTCCTTCTTTAGTTAAATTATTGAAGTTTATATCATCCCATAAGTTACCCTTATTGTCTAGTTTATAAATTATTCCATTGTCGATTTCGATAACATCTTTCAACCATGCGATTAAGTTTCTGGATTTGTCTTTGAAATATAACCTAATTTTTTCTCCACAATTTTTTCCTTTTTTAGGTATGTATTCGATGCTGATCAAGTCACTTTCAATATCGGAACATTCTTCAATAACGCGTGTTCTAATTGATGACTGTGCATTGGTTGTCCTAAAAATTTTATCAATATAATTATAATACGCTTCTTTTATATCTCCATTAAACTCTTCTTCTGCGATTCTTTTTATTGATGAAATAACGTATTCTTTATGTGAAAATACGTATATTTCATCGCCGTTGCCATCCTTAATTTTTTTAACAAATTCTCCATCATCTATATATTTAAGGACACTAGTATATTTCCAACTTTTATTGAGTAATTTCATTGTATTTATGTATTCAATTAATTCTTGCTTTTTTTGAGGTTGCTTAGCTATATAGAAATTTTCAATATTTTTTGCGTAAGCAAGTATATACTCTATATTATTTTGTAAGCTTTTTCCTAAATGACTACCACTGACACCAGCAATTTTTGTTTTGACAGCAATCGAATTTATAAAGTTTTGTTCGCCGAAAATTTCATTGCAAATTAGTTTTAGATTATGGTATTCATTATCATCTATAGATATAAAAATAGCGCCATTCTCACTTAATAATTCTCTTGCAATTTTTAATATAGGATACATTATATTTAGCCAATTTGAATGAAAGTGTCCGTTATTTTTATCATTAATTATAAACCTATTTCCATATTCATCAATATTACCTTCGCTCATATCATACTCTTTTTTATCAATAGAGTAATTATCTCTATAAAGTGGGTCATTACCAGTATTATAAGGGGGGTCTATATATATTACATCTATCCTGCCGTAGTACGAATTTCTGAGTAGTTTTAAAACCTCCAGATTATCTCCTTCTATATAGAGGTTTTCGGTGGTATCCGGGTTTTTACTCTCTTCGGGCACATATTTTAATGTTTTTCCAACTATGTCGGTCAAAGCGAGCTGTTTTGCCAGTGTCTTTCCCGGCCATGTTAGCTCGTATTTTTCTTTTCCTAATTCTTCGAATTGGCCAAGCTCTTGTTTTAAAGCTTCAAAATCCACCTGACCATCTTTTACAACAGAAGGAAATAATTCGGTAAGCTTTTTAATATTTTCTTCAACGGGATTAAATATTTCCTTTGATACTTTATTTTCCATGTAGTTACCCCTCCTAAATAGCGGCTATTTCATTTAGCCTTAAAAGAATATTTTTTATTTCTGAATTAAGACTAGCCTTCTCTGCTAATATAACCGCTTTATTAAGCTGGTTTTGGAGATTTATGATTTTCTTAAGAAGCATCCTAATTTCATTCATTTTTTCAATGTCGTAAAAGATTCTGGTTTCTAATGCCTTTAAAGCTCCTGCCCACAAGTGTTTATATGTGATAAGATAAGCTTTAGTTATAATTTCAGTGTAAAAAGTAAGTTTGTTGGTAGTGTTTAATATTTTGGAAAAAGCTAAATGTTGTTTAAGCAATTTTACATTTTCATCAGGAAAAAATGAAGAACTCTTCTGGGTAAAAATTATATCATCCACAACAACTTGCTGCGAGTCGATTTTATTTAATCTTTTGGAAGCAAAACAGTAGAGGTAGTTACCTTTATTATCAAGAAACCGTAATACTGCAGGAGGTTTAACGATCTTTTGTAAAATCTCGCCGATAAAGGATGAGTATTTTAAATCGTCAACTTTTATATCAAAAAAAAGAATAGCTTGATAGTTATAGTCACTGTTTATTAAAGATGGAATTTCTTCGCCTATTATCTGGTGGGTTAAGGTTATTTCTTTAACTTCTTCTTTAAATTTTCGTTTTTCTTGCTTTGTTAGTTCCCCGGATAAAAAGGTTTTTTTATCAAAATTTTTACCAATCTTATATCTTTCGGGGACCCCAAGCATTTACATCACCACAAGAAAAGATACTAACTCAAAGTCATCAGCATTTGTGTGGGCAAATTCATTTTTGTAGCCGCCAAAGTCGAAGATACTGCTTTCGGCTTTTCTTTCTTCTTCACCTTTAATGCTGTTGATTGCTTTATTCAAAAGATTTGAATAAAAACTCATATCGGTTGCATTTTTTGTTTGCTGGTTAAACAATTCAATTAGTTCGGTATTTGGCTTATTTTTTCCGTAGGAAAGCTTCCGAAATTGCATTAAAGTCTCTCGTGAACTACTGTTCCCAAAATATATTTCGCCGTAATTTGCAACATAAATTAAGTAATATGGGTAAAGAGAACTGGTACTTTTAGGTTTGGTATTATCTTCAAGATGTCTGAAACAAAAGATGCATCCCGGCTTTTCACCCCTAACCAGGGAATAAATTCCTCTTGGTATCTTTTTTATTTCAGGATGATTTCGGACATACATGGATAATTCGTGTAAATAATCGTTCATATTTAAGTCTGTTAGGGAGATATTGTCAGATAACTCATCGATATCAACTACTTCCTGCTGCAGCCTTTCTAATTGTTTTTTGCGAAAATCAAAATCGTTTAAATCCGGATTCAATATATCGTCTTCTCCGGTTGCAGTTAAATTTACTGCCAGCATCTTTTGTTTGACTCGGTATTCTAAACGTAGATATTCATTTAGTTCTAAGTTCGGGAAAAAGTTTATCATGGCTATCCGCTCATTTTTGCTTCCCAGACGGTCAATACGGCCAAAGCGCTGGATTAAAATTACGGGGTTCCATTGAATGTCGTAGTTTACCACGCAGTCGGCATCCTGAAGGTTTTGACCTTCGGAAATGCAGTCTGTAGCAATAAGAATATCTATTTGTTCATCTTCCGTCAGGTCCCTTCCTAATTTTGAACGAGGTGAAAAATGAGATAGTATGGTATTAAATTCTTTGCGTATATCCAGGGTCGTTTTAGGCTCTCCCGTTCCCGTTACGAGGGCGGTATTTATTCCGTACTTTTTTATTTCTGGTGCAATGGCATCATAAAGGTAATATGCTGTGTCGGCAAAAGCTGTAAAAATTAACACTTTTTTATTGCCGGGATTATAGGGTGTTTTGGTTACTTTTTCATTTAAAAAGTCCAATAAGGTTTTTAACTTTTCATCACGCCGTTCTTTTAAAACAGTATCGACGCTTTTTAATAATTCTTCTATTTTTTCCTTATCGTAATAAAGGTCTTCGAGATATAGACCCTTTATCAGATGATTTACATTTATTTCATACTTGTAATCCAATAACAATTCTTCGTCTTCGCCGGACTCATCCGGTTCCACTTCTAATGTCTCACCGCTTTTTTCAAGCATCTCTATATATCTATTAATCCTCTGAAGAAGGCGTCGTAAAGTTTCTCCAAAAGCATATACGGAGCTTTCTAATCTTTTAAATAAATTAAACCGGTGCAATACAGACACGAAATATTCTCTTTCCTCATGGTTAAATAATACTTTGTCCCCTTGAACCGTTTGAAATTTTTCTACATAATGTTGTTTGTATTCCGGCCTTATGTATTTCATGGGTTGGTAAACCGCAAGGGTCAGCATATCGAGTTTTTCATTGGTATCGTAAAATTCTAGCAATTCTCCTTGGCTATCAATTCCCGGTTTATAGGTTTTGGGTGGAAGCTTTTCTGGAAATTTGCCTATTTCATCGTTGCCGTAATACATAGTAATATGCTTACGACTTCTTGAAATTGTAACTAATTCAAGAAGTTTAAAAAACTCTGAGGGGAGTCTGTCTAATAGGTCATTTTTATTTCTATTCGGTTCCCTACTCCATTCGTTTATTACCTTTTGTGCTTTTCTTAATACTCCTTCAATGCTGGGAATACCCTCTTCTTTAAAGGCTTCATCATTATCAATGGTAATTGTGCTTAGCTGATTTTTTAAGTCATTCAGGGAATTATTTACCGGTGTGGCTGTTAGCATTAAAACTTTAGTTTTAACCCCTTTTTTGATAATTTCATTTATTAACCTTCCGTATCGGGAAAGTCTTTCGGGGCTATCGTTGCGGTTTCTGAAGTTATGGGATTCATCGATAACAACTAAATCGTAGTTCCCCCAGTTTATTCTGGATAAATCAAGGCCGCTGCGGGAGCGCCCAAAACGGCGAGTCAAATCGGTGTGGCAAATAATATCATAAGCAAAGCGGTCTTTAGCAAAACGGTTATCAACATAAGAATTTCTAAATGAATCCCAGTTATCAAACAGCTTTGCCGGTGTTAAGACTAAAACTTTATGCTGACGTAACTCGTAATATTTAATTATAGCCAGTGCTTCAAAAGTCTTTCCAAGTCCTACGCTATCAGCAATAATGCATCCGTTATATTTTTCAATTTTACGGATGGCAGAAACCACTGCGTCTTTTTGAAAGCGAAAGAGACTTTTCCAAATCTCCGTATCCTTAAATCCAATACGGTCGTTTTCAAATCGTTCTATATCAGAATCCAACTGATTTCCAAAAAGTTCATAGAGGGTAAAAAAGTAGAGGAATTCTGGATCATATTCCTTATAGATGAAATTAAGGTTTTCCAGAAGCTGTTCTTTAAAATCTTCGGTATAATCTTTATTATTCCAAAGGAGCTCAAAGCTTTTTTTAAAATTTTTTAACTGCTCAGGGTCAGTGATTTCGACATTAAAGTTCAGAGGCAAAAGGCTATTTTTTCTCGTTTTGCGAACAATTTCTAAAGAAGAATCTCCAAATACCGCATAATCTTCATCTATTAATATTAAGTTGCTTTTTACTAAATCTTTTCTTTTAATCTTTTTTACATTTACGTGTTTTTCAATAAAGTTATACATACTGCGGGCTTTACTTAGATGCCCCAGCTTATTTTTTTCAACTATTTCATAAGAGTTAAAAAATATGTCATCAACAATCCTGCCAATCTCAAACTCCCTGGAAATTTCCCTTCCAGTAGGAATATACGATGAGTCTCTTAAAACTAAATTTATCTCTTTTACCTTTTCCATGTTTGTCTGCAGTTCGGCAAATACGGAGAGGGTAAGCTTATCATTAATTATATTAACGGTACTGCGTTTTTTATTTTTCAGCATCGTATTAATGCGGTTTATCAAAATCTCATTAGAATTTAATACCTCACCCATCTGCCTTTCCTCCAGCAACTCTTCTTTTAAATTTTACATTTGAGCTGACTAATAGTAATAGTTCTCTAAAATAAACTGTTTTCCTGCACAGTTAAGTCCGAACATATTGAGTAAAAAAGGAATTTTTATTTTGGTGTAGAAACTCATTTTTAGAACCTTTTTTAATTCGGTGAGGAATACATTTTCGTAACACGGCTGTTTTCGCGGATTCAAAGGGATACCTCAAGTGCGAAACCCCACATTTTTGTTACCGGTGACGACCGGTTAACCTACAACTTTGTGACCAACCTGGCAAATCAACATTGAGATATTTTATTTATAATCCAAATTACGCTAAGCCATGAAGAGTATTTTGTAACAAAGCCGGCTTTGTAGAAAAAGCTTATTGAAAAAGACTCACGGTAATATGTCAATACCCTAAAAATGGAAAATAAAATTACACAGGCGAAAAAAGGCAATAATATCCATACCCAACTTAGATGGAAAAAGTTGGTTACAAGAAGCTTAATAAGTTGTGAAACTAAATTAACGCATCACCATCCCTTTATAGATTTGACCTTTGCTCAGCAGCGCAAAGACCAGCTTAACCAGTTTGCGGGCAGTCAATACCAGCGCTCTTTTATGCTGGTGCTTTTGTACCTCCTGATACTTGGTCTGGTAATAGGCTCTATACTCCTCGTTGTGCACCCGCAACGAGTTAGCGGCCATGACCAAGTAATAGCGGAGGTATTTATTCCCGCTCTTAGTCAAACGACGCTCTTCAGCATCAAAATCGCCCGACTGATAACGGGTCCAGGTAAGGCCGGCATACTGAACAAGGGAAGCTTCATTCTTAAAACGCTTGATATCGCCTATTTCAGCGATTATGCCTGCAGCCGACACATCGCCTAAATCCTTAACCTTAGTGAGGGTTTGAGGTATAGCTTTAAGCTATCGAGAAATGACCTTATCAAGGTTTTTAAGCTGCCTTTTGAGGTGCTCAATGTTTTGAAGAGTAAGGGAAAGAGCTATCTCACAAGCCTCCTGCATTTTGGAGCTTAAGCGGTAAGCACGCCTTGCTGCTTTCTTTAAAGCATTAGCAACTTCTTCGGCATTGGTGAATCTGTTTTTTCCGTGGGCCTGGATAAACTCTGCCGGCTCTTCTACGGACATTTGCGCTATCTCATCAGGCGTGAAATCTTTCAAGACTTCCATTGAAGCCTTGCTGAAAGGGTTGTCCTGTTTATAGTTAGAAAACCTCAAGAAAAGGAGATTCAAAGCTCGATTTTTCTCCTCCACCAAGAGATCGACAAGGTGCACTCTAAGCCTAGTGAGCTGGCGCAATGGTTCCGTAACAGAAGCCTCATGGCTGTAAGGCATAAGATGTCCGAAACGCAGCCCTTCTGCGATTATATAAGCGTCAACGGCGTCAGTTTTAGGAAGTTTAGAGCCGAATGCCTTTTTAAAGCCGGCTACGAGAGAAGGGTTTATCTCATAGACCTGGACCGAATAAGGCTTTAACTGAGGGGCGTCCGAGAGGAAAGTGCGAAGGTGGATACCATAAACTGAAGTAGCTTCCAGGCCTATATTAAATTTGCTAACGTTAAACTTATTAGCGAACGACTCAAGGGTTTTAACTAAATTAGCGGCACCCTCGAGATTATTAGGGAAAGATCTAGAGGAAGAAAGCTGATTTCCCTGATCATCGATGCAGACGAGGTCCAGCTTAGGAGCGCTGACATCGATGCCTGCGAAGATAACCTGAGCCAACGAATATCCCTCCTTGAGTTGGCCAGGATTAGGGGCGTGCCCTGCGGGTGCAGCACCTAACAACCTCGCGGGCGATAAGAGCTTGACAGGGCATCCGGGGGTGCACCCCTGGTCTGCTGACCTCATGAGCCGGAAGACCTGCTGGCTCAGCTCACGCGTAAGAAATCTGTGCCGCACCGCAAGGGTCTCACTCTTTTTCAAGTAGTCACCGGTTTTACCGGGCTACAGGAGGTGATAAGAGTGACCCCAGACCAACCCAAATTAATTTTCGCAAAGGCACACCTGATTATCAAGAACCTAAAACGGTTCTGCGATAATTTCTAAAACATATTATACGAGGGGGTATTATGATGGCTAACAGAGAATTGCTAACGCTTTCAGAAATATTTAATAATCGCTTTTTCAGAATACCTGACTATCAGAGAGGTTATGCATGGCAAGAAAAACAGTTAGAAGATTTCTGGGAAGATTTAGAAAATCTTAAAGAAGGGAGATCTCATTACACGGGCTTATTGACTATAGAGGAAGTTAATAGGAAAGAAGTTGAAAACAATGAAAGATGGAAGGACGATCTTTGGCTTTTTGATAAAGGTTTTTAGGCATATTATGTAATTGACGGGCAGCAGAGGTTGACAACTATAATTATTTTATTGCATGTTATTTTATCTAAATTTAAAGATGAAGATTTGCTTAACTATGAGCTTGTCAAAAATCATAAAGCTAAATATTTGTATCAAGAAGCTGGAGATAAATATAAATCATATATTTTTGGTTATGAGAAAGATAATCCTTCGGATGAATTTTTTAAGACCGAAATACTTGATCAAAAGTCTATTACTGCACATAGCGTTGCTAAGGAAACGCTTTATACTGCAAATTTAAAAAGAGCAAAGGATTTTTTTATAGAGAAAATAAGAAATATGGATGAAAAAAATATTGAAATATTATTCAAAAAAGTAGTGAATGGGTTAAAATTTAACTTATATGAAATAGATGATGATTTAGATGTATTTATAACTTTTGAGACTATGAACAATAGAGGTAAGCCTTTATCAAAACTTGAACTGCTTAAAAATAGACTTATATATTTGTCTACCCTTATTCCAGAAAATGAGGATATTCAAAATAAACTTCGCAGGGAAATAAATGAGGTTTGGAAAACAATTTATGAATATTTAGGCAAGAATAAAGATAATCCGCTAGATGATGATGAGTTTCTTGAAAACCACTGGATAATGTATTTTAAATATGAAAGAGGAGAATCTGAAGCTTATGCAAAGTTTCTTTTGGATAAATATTTTATTGCCAAAAATGTATTAAACCCAAATGCACAAACTAATGTAGGTTTTAAAGAAATAAAAGATTATATCGATAGTCTTGCTGAGAGCGTCAAAGCTTGGTTTTATATGTTTAACCCCGCACATTCAAATTCAATTTTTAACAAAGATATTATTGAATGGCTTCAAAAACTTCAAAGACTGGGTTTTGGAGCTTTTAAACCGCTTATTATGGCAGCTATCGTAAAAAAAGTTCAATCTGAGTTGTTATTAGAATTACTAAAAACCTGTGAAAGGTTTATATTCCTGGTATTTTCGATTTCCAGAAGGCCATCGAATACACAAAATAGCCACTTTTACCGCGTAGCTCATGACTTTTATACAGATTCCTGGGATATTAAAACAGTAATTAATGACATAAATTCATTAACGAACGATGTTGACAGCGGAGGGTGGTATGATATAAAAAGATTTTATGATTATATAGATGAACAATTTAAAAAAGCAGAAGGTTTTTACAGTTGGAATGCTTTGCGTTATTTTTTGTATGAATACGAGTTATATTTGCAAGAAAAAGCTAATGGGCCGTGTAAAGTTATTTGGGAAATAATAAAAGAAAAAGATAAAAGAGATACAATAGAACATATTTATCCTCAGGATGACAGCGATAAATACTGGCAAGTAAGGTTCGGTAAATTTTCACCAGAACAAAGGAAGGTCTTTGTAAATTCTCTTGGGAATTTATTATTGATTTCGCAATTAAAGAATTCCCAACTTCAAAACAAAGGTTTTGATTTCAAAAAAGAACATGAAGATAGAAACAATAATTACATAGGTTATTGCAACGGTTCTCACTCGGAAATAGAAGTTGCACGATACAATGAATGGACCGAGAAAGAGATAAAGGATAGGGGGATTAAACTTCTTAAGTTTATGGAAGAAAGATGGGGGATACAAATACCAGACAAAGAAAAACTTTTAGGATTTTGATAAATTATATGAGTTAAATTGAGAAGTAAATATTAGGGGATGACCTTATCATGGATGTTAATATATTTTATATACATCAATATAAATTTGAGTATGTTTGTGACATAATTCCTGAAACCGATGATAATGGGAACATTATTGAGTACTATCCGCAGGATTTATATAAGAAGAAGGAATTTGTCCAATTAAATGAATACGGTAAGGGGCCGTTTTGCAGGTTCAAAATTCCTACTTTCTGGGCTAAGAAAGAAGGGGTTTATTGTATTTTTTCAGATGAGCAACTGGTTTATGTAGGTGAATGTGTAGATCTAAGCAAACGATTTAATATGGGTTACGGCAATATCTCTCCACGCAACTGCTTTAAAGGTGGACAGCCAACGAACTGTAAAGTCAACAATTTTATACTAAATGAGATTAAGCAGGGAAAGTCAGTAAAACTTTATTTTCTGGAGACAAAAGAGCGTTTTGAGATTGAAAAAGAACTTATAGAAAAGTTTCATCCCCAATGGAATTCCCAATCAGGTAAAAATATAAGAAGTAATAATAGGGTTTTAAATGAAATAGGTATGGGGGTTAAAATTACAAAAGATAAATGCAATAATATCAAAAGCGCATCTGTTCGCAGCGGTGGTTATGAAGAGTTGTCAGCTTATCTGAAGAGAATTACTGGAGATTCGATAAGATTGACTTTTAAAGAAATTGAGAGGATTATAAATAGGACTCTTCCTCCATCGGCTTATAAACACGCGGCATGGTGGGCAAATGGAGGGCATTCACACGCGAATTATTGGTTGAAGGTTGGCTGGAGGGTAGAGAAAATCGCCCTTGGAGACTGGGTTGTATTTTCAAGAAAGTAAATCAGGAGTAAAAATTGAGTTTAAATCTTTCAATGTTCTAAAAATGAAATTTCGGAATGACATAAAGTTAGCATCCTAAGAAAAAAGTCTGTTAAGTCCGATTTAACTATAATAATTTATTCAATTCAAAGGTGACCTGATTAATGTTAATTAAAGACCTTGTCGAAATTAACAAGGAAACGTGCAGGCTGCTATGGACAATACCAAATTTTTCGTCTGAAAGTCTACCGCTCACTTTTTCTAGACTTATTTTTCCACCTTTAAGTAATGGTGTAATCAGAATAAGTGAATAGGAAGCCCGGTTTGCTTTTGCTTCTGTCATAGAGAGATCTACTAAATACTTTTATTCTGTAGAAACCCCAACAAAGGAACTCTACAATTTCACCGGGCAAAAGGATATAAGCGCTCAAACCGATTTGACTTTATATACTTTTGAAAATAAGTTTGTCGAACAAGTAAGGGTTGAATTTAAAGCTAAAAATCCTCCGCAAGAACATATTACGAAAGACATTGAAAAACTGGTCAAAGAAAATACAACCGGAAATTGGTTTCATTTGTTGGAAAATATTGATAGCTGTACTTTGCGAAGCCTTTTTGATAAGTTTCAGCTAGCTTCCAAAGAAGTAAATTCTAGGTTGTCAGATAATAAACAAATCCTTCTAATTAAACCTATACTTTTTTTCTTTGTCGTAATTGATAAACGTTGGGCTTATATATAAATGGTTTAATCCCTCAGGTGATATTGAAACTTATTGCAATAATTTCTTCTACATAGGGTATAGTGTGCGGCGGGGTGAAATTAACATTTCGGATTTAAATGGCTGGGAAGAGTATAAAGCTTAGATTGAGCTGCGGCCCGGAAGAAAGGGCAAGTTATTAATAGGTATAGGTAAATGAAAGGCGGTGATACCCATGGCCGTTTCCCTCACCTTTTACGACGGCGCCGACTGCATCGGCGGCAACAAGATACTGCTGGAAGACGGCAAAGCGTCGCTTTTTTTGGATTTCGGCACCAACTTCAAAGCCGAGGGCATGTTCTTCGACGAATTCCTCGGGCCGAGAAGTACGTTCGGCTTTTATGACCTCCTATGCCTCGGCATCCTGCCGCCGCTAAGGAGCCTGTACCGGACAGACCTGGAATACCCGGGCGTATGGGATAGATTCTCATCGCACCCACTGTACCGGAAAAACGAAGTTACGGGCGTATTCCTCTCACACGCCCACTTCGACCACTGCGGCCACTTTTCATACATCCGGGAAGAGGTGCCCGTAATAACCGGGCTGACCAGCGCCCTTATATGCAAAGCCCTTCAAGATACGGGAGGGGGCAACCGCTTGCAGGAAATATGCTATACAACGCCCCGGGAATTAAAGGACGGCCTTCTGCAGACCGGGCACTACAAGACAACCCCCTTCAGGCAGCGCCGCTACCGCATAATGGGAATAGAGGCTATTCCGGAAAGAGCCTGCGGTTTCTGGGAGAGAGTCGATAACTCCCGAGCGCTGCAATGCTGCGCCCTTGAAGCCTGCGGCGGGGAGTCTGAAATCGGCGGCCTTACCGTGCGCTTCTGGCCGGTGGACCACTCCATCCCCGGAGCTGGAGCCTTCGGTATAAAGACTTCCGCCGGCTGGATTATCTACACCGGCGACCTCAGGCTTCACGGTAAAAACGCCGGCCTTACCCGGTGGTTTTTCCAAGAAGCCGCAAAACTAAAGCCTCTTGCCCTCATCTGTGAAGGTACCCATCCGGGGACGCAAAAGCCCGTGACGGAAGGGGAAGTGGCTGCTAACTGTTTCGACGTGGTGGCTAAAGCAGGGGGCCTCGTTGTTGCTGACTTCGGTCCGCGCAACGTAGAGCGCCTGCTTTCATTCCTCGACATAGCCGGAAACACCGGCCGCCGCCTGGTATTGACCGCCAAGGACATATACCTGCTGGAAGCTCTGGATGCGGCGGGAGAGGACGGTGTTCCCGACCCGAACGAAGACGAACGCATAGTGCTTTACCTGCGGCCAAAGGCCCAGAGAAAAAAGTGGGAGGATGCCCTCCTCGACCGGTTCGACCCTACAAAGATGGTAACAGCGGAAGACATAAAAAAAGACGCCGGAAGCTACATACTCTGCTTTTCCTATTACGACTTCCACGCATTTCTTGACATCCAGCCGGAAGGCGGGACCTACATATACTCCTCCAGTGAGGCGTACGACGAAGAAATGCTGATAGACCACCAGCGGATAAAAAACTGGATTGATTATTTTGGTTTTGAACTTTACGGAACGTTAGGTAGGGACCGGGAAAAATCGGGCTTTCACGCCAGCGGGCACATCCACGGCCCGGGAATAGAGGAGATGGTGGAGACAATAAAGCCGGAAGTGCTCATCCCGGTGCATACACAGGACGGGGAATTTTTCGCGCGGTTTGAGGGATTTTGTAAAGTAGTGTGGCCGGAGAGGGGAAAGACTATAAAACTTAGCGGATATGACGGAACTATGTAGAGGCGGTTTTTGGTGCGGCGGGTTAAAGTTAAAGCAATTTACTTATTTGCTGGATAAATGAATCAAAATCTCCAAGATTGTTTTGCAATATGCCGTAAACCTCTTTATCGTCAACTTCATCATAGAAGTGAACGATACGATTTCGGAATTTGGCCATTAGCTTATATATATCAGCGTCATTTTTTGCTATTATTCCACTTTTGTATAGAATTTCAAAAGTATCGGCGTAAGTTTTTGGAATTCCAAGTCCCCTTCGAGATATAACATGGTTACCTATGTCTATCATAGCCTCGATAGCAGTTTGAAGATTATATTTTGCGGAATCAAAGTATCTGAAATCAGATATAAATTCATCTAAAGGAAGCCGGGAGAGTGTTTTTAATTTTGACAGGCTGTTTTCAATTACCCTAATTTTATCTAGAACCCTTTTTTTATCAATTTCATACATATTTATCTCTCAATCCTTTCATAAAATCATCATAAAATTTTTTTAATGTAATTCCATAATCCCCGTAGATATTAAAAACTCTCTCCTTAAAGTCTGCAAGGGCTATTTCATCAGTACAGTATAAAAGCTCTCCTGTATGTAATACCTGATGACAGATATCTATCGGGGCTTTGTTTAAGTTGACCAAATCAATGTCGTCGCGCTTGAAAATCTGGCTGATGCCGGATTCAATTTCCAGCTCTTCAAAAAGTGAAGGGCTGTTTCTGAATAATATTGCCAGGTCAATATCGCTGGTAGTGCGTTCATGACCGGTACCGTAAGATCCAAATATATATAATGCCAAAATATTTTTATTTTGCCCGAGATATTTTTTTAATTCTTCAATTTGCGTTATTATACCGTCAAGATTCCTTTTCAATTGAATCACCTATAATCGAATTTCATTTTAATTATACCAGAATAATCCTAAAGTTAAACAAACTTCTCAAAAAATATTGATGGTGTATAGTAACCCACCTAAATAACGCTGGTAAAAGGTGGGGTTTTATGAAAAAGATAATCATCCTCCTGATGGCGATTCTTTTAACGGCCTGTTCCGGTAATACGTCTTTCAACCCGGCGAAAAATGAGACGGTTTATTTGATAAATGAAAGCGGAAGGACCGTTCAGTAGAGGATAAGGGTTCCTGAGGGCTTTGAAAGGGTTGAAGTGCCCGAAGGTTCTTTCGGTGAATATTTGAGGAACCTGCCCTTAAAGCCTCACGGCTCGAAGGTAAAGTATTATAACGGCCTTCCGAAGCTCCGGAATGTCCATGTGGCAGTTCTTGATATTGACAAGGAGACAGGAACCTGCAGCAGTGTGCCGACGCCGTGATAAGGCTCAGGTCGGAGCACCTTTACCGGAAAGGAGAGTATGATAAGATCCACTTCAACTTTACCAACGGCTTCATGGCCGATTATACCACATGGATGAAGGGGTACAGGATTAAAGTTGAAGGGGATAATGTGTACTGGGTAAAACAGGCGGATTACTCCAACGATTACGAAAGCTTTAGAAAATACCTGGATACTGTCTTTGCTTACGCAGGCACGCTTTCGCTGTCAAAGGAATTGAAAAAAGTGCCGGTGGAGGATCTGCAGATAACCCAAAGTTACATGCCGGCCCAGGATATTCACATTCTCAAAAACCCGGCGAACGGCAAAGGAAACCCCTGGTATTCCATCAACTTCGGGGAAAGGCTCCGGACTCCGAAGTTAGAATTCACCCGGGACCAGCTGGCACGTTTTGATACTGAGTGATAAAGCGTATACTTCTGCAAATCTTGAAGATATACGGTAGATACGCTAAGATTGTGGTAGCGAGCCATATTCATATATATCAGAGGAGGACAAATAACATGTTAAACCTTGCCTATGTGGGACTTAAGCTCTTGTGGCACAACAAGTGGCCCAGGGAGAAAATCGAAAGCTACGCTAAGGCAAGGTTCCGTAGAGTCGTTGAACACGCATTTTATAATAGCAGGTTTTACCGCGAGCTTTACCGGAGTGTAGGTATTACAGAAAAGGATCTCGCTTATCTGGAGCCGTCAGACCTCCCTATAATCAACAAAGATGTCGTGCGCGCCAACTTCGAAGATATCTGTACAGTGAAGCACCTGCCTGCCGGCTTGAGGTCCCAGGTTGAAAAGCAGCGCGGAGAGCAAGATGCCCATGACAGCAGGCTCATAGTAAGACTAGGCCGTTACACTCTTGTGCACACTTCGGGGAGCACGGGAAAGCCTTGCAATTTCCTCTACAACGATTCAGCCATCACGCAGGTTGTAGCAAACATGGTCAGGTTGAGCCTGGGAGGTAAGGCAAAGATAAGACTATGGGATTTTCCTGTCCGTGTGCTGTTCGTGGCTTCCGTGGGGAGGGGATATGCCAGCACAACTCTGGCATTAAATGGGATAAAGAAATACAACGCGAAGAGCCTGATTCTGAACGTCCAGGATCCCCTAGAATCCTGGCCCGAAAAGATTCAAGAGTTTGATCCAAATTACCTTGCAGGTTATCCTTCGTGTATACAAATCGTGGCAGACATGCAGGCCAAGGGAAGCATACATATACGTCCGAAGAAGGTGATCACCGGAGGAGAACCTATCACCGTGGAAAGAGCGCGCTATTTTCAAGAGGTCTTCGGCTGCGATATTATAGACTATTACGCATGTACCGAGTCACTAGCTCTCGGGGCAGGTGCCAGCTGGTACGACGGCATCTACCTTTTCGATGACATGAACTACTGCGAGGTAGATGAATTTGGTAGGCTCATAGTAACTGTACTTTATAACGAGGTTTTTCCCCTGATACGTTACCGCCTCAACGACGTTGTGCTGGGTTTTACCAGAGGTCCGGTGGGTCCCTTACCGTATACGCGTATCGACAAGGTTCTCGGCAGGAGCGAAGACATGATGTGGTTCAGAAATCCCGCGGGGAAATGGGATTTCCTCCATCCCCTCTTTATTGATGACCTTAACGTTCCGGGTATCAAGGAGTTCCAGTTTGTTCAGGTCAATGAGATATCGTTCCGCCTCAGGATAGTTCCCGAACCGGGGACCAACGGAGAGAGTCTTACTGAAAAAGCGCGAGAACAGGTCAATGCCTTCCTCACCAGAAAAAATCTGAGCAACGTCAAATTTTCCGTCGATTTAACAGATTCGCTCGATGTGGATAAGATATCGGGTAAGGTTAAACTAGTGGTTGGCGCGCTCAAGCCCGGGAGCGATTTTTAATCCCTCAAAACCGTTTCGTTCAAGTTCTCTCAACTGCTTTTTAAATTTCATTGTACTGCTTGGCTCCGTTCTGCAGTTCCATTTGCCGCTTTACATTATAACGTACTTGTTCAAAACGATTTTTTAGAATATCATTAAATTGAATTGCATGAAATATATCAAATATTAAATGGTGGAGGGTTCAAGATGAAGACGGAAGAAGTAATTAAATTTTTAAACGAAAATCCCAATGGTGCCTTTGCCACTGTGGACGACGGGAAACCACGCGTAAGGCCCTGGCAGTTCCAATTTGAAGAAAACGGGAAATTTTATTTCTGTACATCCAACACCAAAGACGTTTTTAGACAATTGCAAAAGAATCCTTTTGCAGAATTTACCAGTACATCAAAGGATATGGTGACGGTCAGACTGTCCGGTAGGGTTATTTTTACAAAGGATTTGGATGTTAAAAGAAAAATTATTGAAAAAAACGAAGGAATAAAAGCCATATATAAATCTGCAGATAATCCTATCTTTGAGGTCTTTTATATTGAACCCAGTGAAGTGATTATATCTGACCTGTCCGGCAACCCCCCAATTAAGATCAGCTTTTGAGAGAAAGTGATGATCAGGGAGAAGGGATAATTAATAAGTAGGGGATAAGCGCAAAGCTCTAAAGGAGCTTTAGCGCTTATCCCTTTTTAATTATTTTTATTAACCTATAAAAATTGCAGTATAACAAAAATATTTTTATTGAACTAAAATTTTTTCTATGATATAATAACAAACAATAAATTCGGACCCGAGGTGGTGGTCGTTCACAGATTTATGGCTGATTTTTTTTTTTAAACAAACTGGCATATTTAATTATCCCAGGAACCATAAAACAGAAAGGATGATTGGATGAAAAACAAGATCGGCTTATGGGACTTGGTCTTCATGAATGTTTCCGCCTTGTACGGAATAAGATGGATAGCGAAGTCTACTGCGGACAGCTTCGGTTTGGGGCTTGGGGCCATACCGGTATGGGTTTTATTTTCTTTCATCTTCTTCGTGCCCAGTGCCCTCATCTGCGCAGAACTGGCGGCCACGTATCCGAGAGACGGTGGGCTTTACGAGTGGGTTAAAGAAGCTTACGGCGAAAAGTGGGGATTTATGGTATCATGGCTTAACTGGACTGCCAAAATATTCTGGTATTCTTCGTTTTTAACCTTCTTTACAGTCAACGTATCTTTCGCCCTGGGCAAACCCGAACTTGCAAGCGATAAGATGTTCGTATTAATACTCTCGCTTGTGACCTTCTGGATATTATCTCTCATCAGTGTAAGGGGCATGAGCTTCGGTAAGATATTTACCAATATTGGGGCTCTGGGTTCTACAATACCCTCCGTGCTGCTTATTTTAATGGCATTTATTTCTGTTGTAATATTCAAAAATCCTCCGGCTTCCACTTATACGGTATCAACACTTATGCCCAAGCTTAATATGGACTCTCTTGTAGCAATATCGTCGATTATGTTTGCTCTCAGCGGGGCCGAAACTACCGCCAACTTTATAACCGAAGTTGAGGATGCAAAAAATACATTCCCCAGGGCGATTATGCTCGCGGCTATGATCGTAGGGGGCTTATATGTTCTCGGTTCGATAGCCATTACGTCAATTTTGCCGACGAGCCAGATAACAGCTTCAAGGGGTGTGCTGGAAGCCCTTGCAGCAGTTGCATCAAAGCTCGGTATCGGGCCTTGGTTCATACAAATTATTGCTGTTTCTATATCCTTTTCAATACTCGGTGCAATAATACTTTATATAGCTTCTCCCATTAAGATGTTGTTCGGAAGCGTCCAAAAGGGAATTTTTCCGGAGTACTTTACCAAAGTAAATGCTTACAATATTCCTGCAAATGCCGTAATATTCCAGGCAATCCTGGTAACGGCGATACTCCTTGGAACGAACCTTCTGCCATCGGTAGATGCCATATACAACGTACTTGTGACTATGACCGCCCTGACACAGCTCTTCCCCTATGTCCTTCTATTTGGTTCTTATATTAAACTGAGAAGGGAAAGGCCCAATGAGAATAGGCCTTATGAAATGACGAGGGACAATGGAAAAGCTATAGCGATTGCCAATATGGTGCTGGCTATTACAATGATCGGCATAGTGCTTTCGGCAGCGCCCGTTATGGAGACCTTCAGGGAAAACCTTATATATGAAATCGAAATGATAGGTGGAGGGCTTTTGGTAATACTTACAGGACTGCTGATATGGAATAATTATGAGAAAAGATCCCCGATCGGGAAAAGCGCGGCCCTTAAAAAATAAAGGAGACTATCGTCTAAGATAGTCTCCTGCCCTGTTTGAAAAGCTTTAAAAGGGGGAAATGACATGAATCAGGAAAGGCTAAATGTCGTCTTGAGGGAGATGGAGAAACAAAATATCCCGCAGATTGTAGTCTCTGACCCTGCTTCAATTTTCTATCTCACGGGGAAGTGGATACATCCCGGAGAGCGAATGCTGGCGCTGTATCTAAATGTCAACGGCGACAAGAGGCTTTTTATCAACGAGCTTTTTCCCGTGCATGAAGACCTGGGCGTTGAAAAGGTCATTTTCAATGATACCCAGGATGCTGTAGAGATTTTGTCGAGGTATGTTGAAGCGGGAAAACCTTTGGGCGTAGATAAAAACTGGCCTGCCCGGTTTCTGTTAAGGCTAATGGAATTAAAGAGTAATTGTAAATTCGTTATCGGTTCAAATATCATCGATAGAGTGAGGATGCGAAAAGACCCCAGGGAAATCGAGCTGATGCGCCAATCCTCGAGAATCAACGATCTTGCCGTGGGGAAATTAATCGAACTTATACCGCAAAAATATACCGAAAAGAAGATGGGCCAAATTCTTTTAGAGATTTACGAAGAGTTAGGCGCTGAGGGCTGTTCCTTCGATCCCATCATCGCCTACGGCGCTAACGCGGCAGACCCCCACCATACACCCGGAAACTTTACAGTAAGGGAAGGGGACTGCGTTATCATAGATATCGGGTGTGTAAAGGATTCCTACTGCTCCGATATAACCAGGACTGTATTTTATAAGAAGGTTTCCGATGAGGCAGCTAAAATATACAATATAGTTCTGGAAGCCAACAAGAGAGCAATTGATACTGTAAAGCCGGGCGTAAGATTTTGCGATATTGACGCTGCTGCGCGAAATTATATTGAAAAAGCCGGGTACGGCAAATATTTTACTCACAGAACAGGACACTCTATAGGAATAGAGGTTCATGAACTCGGAGATGTCTCGGCTGCAAATACCGACAGGGTTGAACCGGGTATGATATTTTCCATAGAACCGGGCATATATATTCCGGGCATCGTGGGTGTAAGAATAGAAGACCTGGTGGTCGTAACCGAAGACGGTTGCGAAGTATTAACCGGGTACGATAAAAATCTAACCGTTATCGAATAACTCCTTGAAACCCACATAAGCGATCTTGCGCTTATGTGGGTTTTGGATTCTATATCAAAAAATAATAGGGGTTAGCACGGTCAGCAATTTTGTCTTCCGCTCTAGAGGATTAAACCATGAATGGGGTATTGTCGACGGGTAGTGTATCGACTCTCCTGCCTTTACCAGATATTCTTTACCGTCGATATCGACGATTACGGCGCCTTCAAGCACATACACAAATTCTTCTCCCGGGTGGCTGAATTTGCTCCCCAGCCCTTCTCCCGGTTGGATGTACACGATCATTGCTTCTAACGTTCTTTTAGGGAACTCCCCGCTTAAAAGCACGTATTCTGCAGAATTCCCCTCTATTTTGAATACTTTCTGTTCACTTAATTTGATATGGTAGCTGTGGTTATGGTAAGAGCTGAAAAACTCAGTTATTGGAACATTTAATGCATCGGCTATTTTCTTAAGGGATGTTATGGCCAGCGACGAGTAGCCGTTTTCAACCTGCGATAGAAAGCTGACCGAAAGGCCTGTCATTTCACTTAATTCTTTCAAAGTAAGGCCTTTCTGCTTTCTCAACTTACTTATCTTTTCAGCAATTTCATTAATCATTTTAACCTCCAGCCTATGTGTCGGGAATTTTATATACAGTCCATTTATAGATTACACGAAGCAAAAGCAAAAAACAAGGCTTGCTGAAGAGGGGCCTGTCAAGTTATACTTCTGAAGTGTAAAGTTTAAGAAAGAGGTGAAGCTTCCCGTATGCGGATCAGAAGATATGCGCCGCAGGATTTAGAGCAAATGCTCCAGTTGCTTTACGATACCGTACATAATATTAACATAAAGGATTATTCCCCGGAGCAGGTTGATGTATGGGCGCCGAAAGAGCCGGAGGTCGAGAAATGGTCCGGTTTTTTCGAAAATAATATCTGCTATGTGGCGGAAATCGATGATAAAATAGTCGGCTTCGGGGATTTAACGGAGAAGGGTTACCTGAATACCCTTTACACGCATAAGGATTTTCAGAGAAAGGGGATAGGTTCAGCCCTTTTAAAGGCTTTTGAAAGTGAAGCTAGAAACCTTGGTGTAAGTGAGATTACAACGGAAGCGAGCATTACCGCAAGGCCTTTCTTTGAAAAACACGACTTCGTATGCGTGAAAAAGCAGAATAAGGAATATAAGGGAATGGTTTTTATTAATTTTTTGATGAAAAAGAGTCTCCGATAAAAGTAGGCGGGCAATGCCCGCCTTTTCTGTCAAAGTTTGTATAGTAATGGCCTTATATGCGTGATATAATTAATATTAATTAAACTTAGACTTTTTGGGAATGGGAGAAGGTGGCATGAGTGGACGGTAAACGCCGGCTGGGGGACCTGCTGGTGGAGGCGGGCATGCTTACCCCCGAACAGCTGGAGAAGGCCTTAAATGAACAAAAGCGGAGCGGAGAGCGCCTGGGCAAGGTACTTACGCGCCTGGGGTATGTGAGCGAGAAGGATATCCTGGAGGTCCTGGAATTTCAGCTGGGTATACCTAAAGTGGTAGTGGAAGATTACCAGCTGGAACCTGAGGTGGTACGGCTGATACCGGAGCGCCTGGCTCGCCGCCACATGGCTATACCCGTCCGCCGGGACGGGAATAGACTGCTGGTGGCCATGGCGGACCCTTTAAACCTTACAGCACTGGATGACCTGCGCCTGGCTACGGGATTTGAAATCATACCGGCCATCGCCTCGGAAAGAGAGATTGAAACGGCTTTGTCCCGTTTCTGGCAGTCCTTCCTGGAAAATCAGGCCATGGCCGGTTTTGAGGAGACAGCGGCGGATACCTCTGCGGCCGCATGGGACTCCTTCGACCTGGATGAAGCGGCCGAGACCGGTATAGAAGGTGCGCCGGCAGTTCAGCTGGTGAACCGGCTGATTGCCCAGGCCGTGCGCGCCAGAGCCAGCGATATCCATATCGAACCTCAGGAAGGGAGCGTGCTGGTGCGCTTCCGGGTGGACGGGCTTTTGCGGGAAGTGCTTCGCCTGCCACCGGGGGTGCTTAGCAGCCTGACTTCCCGAATAAAAATTATGGGGGGTATGGATATCGCCGAAAAGCGGCTGCCTCAGGACGGCCGTTTCCAGATAACGCTGGAGAGGCGCAGTATAGACCTGCGCGTTTCCACCATGCCCACCGTTTATGGCGAAAAAGTTGTGCTGCGTATCCTGGATAAAAAAACTATGCTCCTTACTCTCGATAAGCTGGGCTTTTCGCCCGCTACCAAGGAGCAGTATGAAAGTTTGATACGCAGCACTTACGGAATGATTTTGATCACCGGTCCCACCGGCAGCGGCAAGACCACCACCCTCTACGCCACTTTAAACGCCCTGAGTTCCCCGGAAAAAAATATAATCACCATAGAAGATCCTGTAGAATACCTTTTGCCCGGCATCAATCAGGTGCAGGTAAACCCCAAAGTAGGCCTGGATTTTGCAGCGGGCTTGAGGGCTATTTTGCGCCAGGACCCGGATATTATAATGGTAGGGGAGATTCGCGACAGGGAGACGGCTGATATAGCCGTCCGGGCGGCTACAACGGGCCACCTCGTTTTCAGCACGCTGCACACCAACGACGCGGCCGGGGCGGTGACAAGGCTGCTGGACATGGGTGTGGAGCCGTTTCTCGTAAATTCTTCCCTGATCGGTGTGGTGGCCCAGCGTCTTGTCCGCCTCATCTGCCCGCAGTGCCGCGAGCCCTACGAACCGGCGCCCGGCGATGCGGCCTACGCCTTCCTCGGGGAAAACATAGACAAAAAGTTTTACCGGGGCCGCGGCTGCCGGCAGTGCAATTACACAGGATACCAGGGCAGGACTGCTATCCAGGAAATCCTGGTGATGACCGATGAAATTCGCTCTCTCGTGGCTGCCAAAGCACCCGTTACGGAAATAAAAAAGGCTGCCGTCGCCGGCGGAATGGTTACCTTGCGGGAAGACGGACTTTTAAAGGCCGGCCAGGGATTAACCACAGTGGAAGAAGTGATTCGCGTGTCCATGGGCGAATTTTAGCGCAGAGGTCAGGTGATAGTTTTGATGCATTTGCGGGAAATACTGGGAGAAGCCATAAAAAAAGGGGCATCGGATATACATCTGACGGTGGGTTTACCGCCGGTCTTCCGGCATCACGGACGGCTCGAACCTCAGGGGCAGTGGCCTCCTTTGACTGCTTCTGATACTGAAGCACTGGCAAGGGAGATTTTGGGTGAACGGTGGGAAGAATTTATTGAGCGAAAGGAACTGGACCTGGCCTACTCGGCAGCGGGATTGGGGCGTTTTCGGGTAAATATTTTTCACCAGCGCGGAAGTATAGGGGCTGCCTTACGCCTGGTTGGCGATGTTATTCACAGCCTTGACGAGTTGGGGCTACCCCCGGTGGTAGGCGAGCTGGCCGATCAGCCCCACGGCCTGGTCCTGGTTACCGGGCCTACCGGCAGCGGTAAGACCACGACTCTGGCGGCCATGATCGACCGGATTAACGAGCGGCGCAGCTGTCACATAATTACGCTGGAGGACCCCATAGAGTACCTGCATACGCATAAAAGGAGTATCGTGAACCAGCGGGAAATCGGAAGTGACTCTCCTTCCTTTGCGAGCGCTTTAAGGGCTGCCCTGCGCCAGGACCCCGACGTTATTCTGGTGGGCGAGATGCGGGACCTGGAGACGGTAGCCACGGCAATTACTGCGGCGGAAACCGGGCACCTGGTGCTGGCTACCCTTCATACCGGCAGTGCTGTCCAGAGCATTGACCGGATTATAGACGTTTTTCCTCCGCACCAGCAGAACCAGATCAGAATCCAGCTTTCGGATACTCTGGCCGGAGTCATTACCCAGCAACTGCTGCCCCGGGCTGACGGCAAAGGACGGGTGGTGGCTGTGGAAGTTTTGATTGCTACCCCTGCTGTGCGCAATCTTATAAGGGAAGGGAAAACCCACCAGATCGTTTCTTTGATGCAGACGGGCGGCCGATTCGGAATGCAGACCATGGAAATGTCGCTCAGGCAATTGCGTGAAAAGGGATTAATTCACCCGGATTTATATCAATTGAAGAAGGATTTTGGATAATTTTGCCGAATTAAATTTATAAAAATCCCTGTAAAGGGCAAACCCGGTGAAAGCCGGGGGCGCAAAGCTACGGGCCTAAGGGTAATAAAGCCTATCGGCCGCCGGGCTGCCGGGGGACGGTATGAATCGTTCTTCCAAAGCAGCCCGGTGCGTCTTTTTGGGACAGTGTAGGTGGAGATATGGCGATTTACAGTTATCGTGCGCGCGACGCTTTTGGTCAACCGGTGGTCGGTACTGTAGAAGCGGAAAATGAGGCGGCTGTCGTCCGGCTTTTAAGGGATAAGGGTTTATTTATCGTGGAAGTTCGCCCCGGGCGGGAACGGTTTGCGATAAATTCAGGACGACTTTTACGCCGCGTTGGAAAACAGGATCTTGCGGTTTTCTGCCGGCAACTGGCCACCATGCTCGGAGCGGGACTTCCGATCGTCCCGGCTCTCCAAATCCTGGCCATGCAGGCTGAAAATAAAATATTGCGCAGGAACATTGAAGAGATTGTGAGAAGCCTTGAAGGAGGTGAGACTTTTCACGAAGCGCTGGCCCGGTTGCAGGTTTTTCCTCCGATAATGGTGCATGCAATAGAGGCGGCTGAGCTGGGAGGGTCCCTCGATGAGGCCCTCGAGGAGTTGGCTGCCCACCTGGAACGGGAGCATGAGCTTCAGGAGAAGGTCAAGTCCGCCCTTACGTATCCGGCTTTAGTCGTATCGGTGGCTTTGGCGGTTTTGATCGTTTTGCTGGTCTTCGTTCTCCCGGCTTTTCAAAACATGCTGAACGCCTTGGGGGTGCCATTGCCCCTCCCGACCCGGATTGTGATGGGCGTAAGCAGAGCTCTCCGGCGGGGATGGCCTATCCTGATCTTTGCGGCAGGTATTCTGGCTTATGTGGCTTACGGGGTCCTCAAAACAGATAACGCCAGATACCGCCTGGACGGTATTTTGCTGAAACTGCCGGTATTTGGCCCGCTCCACAAGAAGGCGGTCCTTTCCCGCTTCAGCCGTAGCCTGGGCACGCTCCTTAGAAGCGGGGTTCCGATTCTCCAGGCTATGGATGTAGTACGGCGAACGGTGGGAAACCGGGTAGTAGCTGAAGCCATAGCTAGGGCACAGGAAAGTGTCAGGGATGGTAAGGGCATTGCGGACCCGCTGAAGGAGAGCGGTATTTTCCCTCCGATGATCATCGGAATGATCGCCGTAGGCGAAGAAACCGGTGCCCTTGATTTCCTTCTGGCGAAAATCAGCGAATTGTGCGACCGTGAAGTGAAAGAAGCCGTCAGCCGCCTGTCTGCTCTGATAGAGCCTTTATTGATCGCCATGCTGGGCGGTGCGGTGGGATTTATTGTGATTTCCATATTGCTGCCCTACTTCCAGATACTTGGGAATATAGGAAATATAGGATAATATATAATTTTGCAAGGGGGGTTGAAATCGGCGGAAAACCGGTAAAGTAATCTGAACCATTTTATAAAACAAATTGATGGGGGGCGTTGTTTCTTATGATGAAATGCTTTCGGAAAAAAGTAAAAGACCAGCGGGGCTTTACCCTGGTAGAGCTATTGGTAGTCATAGCCATCATTGCTATCCTGGCTGCCGTAGTTCTTCCAAATGCCTTCAATGCTATCGAGAGGAGCAAAGTTGTAGCGGCTGAGGCAGATTATAAGTCGATTAAAACGGCAGTGTTGAATTTTTATGCGGATACTGGAAAATGGCCGCAAAGTGATGATTACTCTTACCTTGTTGATAAGCCTGATGATAATAGTTATCCTGGATGGAACGGGCCATACCTGGATCGCTGGCCAAACAAGAACCCGTGGGGCGGGACGTATACTTACAAAAATGATAGCGCGGTAAACTGGGATGGCCAGGGAAGTGGAGATTCTGCTAGGTATCTAGAAGTTGATTATGTTCCGGACAATCTTTACGACAGATTAAGGGCTGACCTGGGCGGAAATATGGTTATGAAAGACAGCCAAACCAGCAATGTAGTATATATTTTAATTTCCAAAGATTAACTTCGCAGTCAATTATATTTTAATCTCAAATTAAGTTATGCTGGCATTGATGGTGCCCACCAAGCAGCAACTGCCGGAACTTGCTGTATATCATGTTTCAGCAAACAAGAGGTAATCGATTGGACCTACATAGCACCCTGTAATATTACTAAGTAAATAGAAAGAAAGTCTATAAAGGTGAAAATTATGTTTTTCATGGTAGGGTTTTTCTTCTTACTCGGCCTTTTCACCGGCAGTTTCCTCAATGTCGTCATCTACCGCCTGCCGCGGGGAGAGACGGTGGTTTGGGGGCGATCCCGTTGTCCGGCCTGCGAGCACGTGCTGGCCTGGTGCGATCTCGTGCCGGTGGCAAGTTACCTCGCCCTGCGGGGGAGGTGCCGCTACTGCGGGGCGCGAATTTCCCCGCGGTATCCTGTAGTGGAATTGTTGACAGGCGCGGTGTTTGCCGCGCTGTTTTATCGTTATGGACCGGTGCCGGCCCTGGTCAAGTATCTTTTTCTCGGCGCCGTCTTAATAGCGGCTGCCTTCATCGACCTGGAACACTACCTTATTCCGGACCGCCTTGTACTGGCCGGCTTTGCGGCCGCCATCGTTCTGGGGTTTGCGGCCAGGGATGTGGGGGTCTGGTCGTCCCTGGCGGGAAGCGCGGCGGGAGCAGGATTTTTATTTGCTATTGTCGTATTTAGTAAAGGCGGAATGGGTTGCGGTGACGTAAAGCTGGCCGCGGTAGCGGGTCTTTTTATAGGTTGGCCGCTGGCGGCTCTGGCTCTGTTTCTCGCGGTGATTACCGGGGGCCTGGTAGCTGCCGTTCTCCTGCTTTTCAGGCTGAAAGGGCCGAAGGATGCCATTCCCTTTGGCCCCTTTATTGCAGCGGGCACGCTTGCTGCGGCACTCTGGGGTTCACATATTATTGACTGGTACAAGCAGGTTTTTCTGTTCTAGTCAGAGCGGTGACGTGTTTTGGTATATCAATAGGGCACATGAGGCCAGGGAGGCTGGGGGAGAAACGCCTTTATTGCTTAAGGAGGGTATGGGAAAGTGATTTGGGCGCCAAAAGTTAAGGGGAAAACAAGTCAGCAGGATAACCCGAATAACGGCGGTTTTACCCTGGTGGAGGTGTTAATAGCCACCCTGGTTCTCGTCGCTGCTATTGTTCCCCTTATGAACGCCTTTATACACGGTGCGCGATGGACGGCCGAGTCGCGAGACCTAATAACGGCCTTAAATCTGGCCCAAGGTAAGCTGGAGGAACTGAAGAACAAACCTTATGCAAGCCTTGAGGCTGGGGAACCCACCGACCCCGATCAACCGCCGCGTCCCTTTACCGGTTATCCGGAATATACTTACCGGATTAGCGTCTTTGAAAACGATAAAAAAAACTTGAAAACGATAACGATAAAAATTTACGATGCCGCGACCAGCCGGGAAATCCTCTCCCTGACCATGGACAGGGGTGACTGGAGATGACGGGCAGGCGCACGAAGGAATGCGGTTTTACCCTGGTCGAGGCCGTCGTGGCAGTTTCCATCTTCAGCCTGGTGGTGGGGGCGGCGCTGGCCCTATACCAGCAGGCCGTTCTGTCCTGGCATAAGGATGAGGCGAGAGTCGATGTTCAAGAAAATCTGCGCATCGCCTTGGAAAGGATGAGCGGGGAAATAAGGTCCGCCAGGGGGCTGGTCGAAGCCGGGGAATCATGGATACGTTTGGCTGTAATGGAACCTGGGGGAGATTCGGATAATAGTACGAAGAACGTAAGTTATTACTTGGATTCCCGCGAAAAACGATTGATTCGGGAAATAGACGGGAAAAAAGAGCCGGTGGCTGAGTATGTAACAGATTTTCAGCTGGCTTACTACGACGAAAAAGACGAGGATGAATTGCAATTTCCATTGTCCGATGAGGACCACAAAAACATTCGCCGGGTTAAGATCACTCTCACCGGGAAAAAGGGTAACGGGCCTGAGGTCAAGATGACTACTTCCGTCAAGATCAGGGCCCTTAACTGAGGGGGTGCCGGGGTTTGCACATGAATATAAAGGAGAGCCAGGGCGCGGAACGGGGACAGGCCCTCGTCCTGGTCATGCTTGTGCTGATGGTGGTGGTCATACTCGGCAGTGCCACTGTAACTTTGACTGCCAGCCATAGGCAGGCAGCCGCCCGGCAGCGAAACCGCCTGCAGGCATACTACGCAGCCGATGCCGGTGTGGAGAGGGCCCTGGTTATGATTAGGCAAAACCCGGGAGTTGTGAATCAGATTCCTCCTGGGGGCTCTTTGACTTTGATTTCGAATGAACCTTATCCCGAACCTTCTGCCGGCGGCAGCATTGAGAAAGTGACCGTCGAAGAAATCGAGGAAGAATCCGGTACCGTTGTGAAGATAACTTCCGTGGGAACTTTTAATAAGGCGCGCGAGACTTTGACCGTAAAGGTGCGCATCAATACCTCCGGCAGCCCGGCGGAATTGCTTAAAGGTGTCAGCCTCTTACCGGAAGATCAGAATTCTGATATTAATTTGTTAAAACATATTTCGATCATAGGTTCACAAGAACCAAAACCGGTAATTTATGTTAACGGCAACCTAAATATTGGTGACAAATCGACAATTGAAAATTTTAATATTTACGCTTCTGGTAAAATCACTATTAATAAAGATGCAGAACTGAATAACTGTCAAATCACCGAATATCACCAAGCAATTCCGGATTTTCCAGATTTGAGAGAAGATTGGTACCGACAACAAGCTGAGATGACTGGCAAATATTTTGGGCAAGATACAACTTTTCCTATAAATGACCCGGGAAAAGAGAAGGGTGGAAAGAGCGAAGATACTACCGAATATAGCGGTATCTATTTTGTGAATGGAAATGTTAAAATTTCAGGTAGGTATAGCGGACAGGCGGTTATCGTAACTAGCGGTAATATCGATGTTACCGACGACCTGAAGGCTAACACCCCTGATGAAGACCTGTTGGTTTTGATTTCCTTAGGTGGTCAGGTAAATATAAATAAAAAAGGTTCGGACTCTATCATAGACGCCTTAATAATAGCCAACGGTAAATTATTTTGTGATAATAAAGTAGTACTAAATGGGGGAGTTTTGGTGCGACTAATAGAAAACACAAATAAACTGACAATATACTCCAACCCTGTACTGATCGATAGCCATCCTGAATTAATCGGGTTGGCTTTTGGCGGGGGCAGCGGTGGCGGGCCTACAAGCATTGAAATTGAAAGCTGGAGCGAGCAATAGGTCTTCTAAAGCTTTGGATCAACCGCGCGATTGTTGAAAGAGTGATCATAATATTTTAAATTGGGGGTCAAGAAGTGCACTGGCTTAGCTTGAGGCGGCAAAAAGGATTGCTGGGAGTGGATCTGGGGACTGCCCGGATCAAAGTGGCGGTGGTGAGGGGAGACCGCCTCCTGGCTAAAGGGGCGGTTCCTGCTCCTGCCGGAGGATGGGATAATATAACGGAAATGATAGCCGCCCTGGCCGAAGCGGTACAGCAAACGGGCTGGCGGGGCCGGAGAGCGGTGGCCGCCGTTAGCGGCGAGCGGGTGGTTGTGCGATACCTGCGCCTTCCGCGCATGCCGGAAAAGGACTTGCGGGCCGGGTTACAGTATGAGGCGGAGCGCTATCTTCCCGTGGGGACGGAGGATATGGTGCTGGATTTCGCCATACTGGATAGGGAGCCGGAAGGCCATCCCGGCCAGATGCTGGTCCTGCTGGCGGCAACGCCCAGAGAACAGGTAATCCAGTATCATCACCTTTTTAAGGAAGCCGGTCTTGAGCTGGAAGCATTGGACCTGATACCCGCAGCCCTGTGCCGCGCCCTGGGAACCACCGGTGAAGAAAAGGAATCCATCATACTGGACATAGGTGAGCAGTGGAGCCATGTTGTGCTGGCGCGCGGGAGCCGGCTTCTTTTCAGCAGGACAGTCAGAATGGGTTGCCGGGAGCTGAGAGGTGGCACCCTTTATACCGGTTTAAATCGGGCCGTAGATCTGATTCAGGAAGTGCGGCGTTCTGTGGATTTTTATCGTTCCCAGGGTGGAAGCGGTTTTAGTCCGGCAGGGTTATACCTGACAGGCGGAGGAGCCTACCTTGAAGGGATAAAGGATTATTTCGGTTTAGAACTTGATTTACCGGCGGAAATTGCCAGCCCGTTTTTGCTGGGGCCGGAATTTGCGGTGGCGGTGGGGCTGGCTTTAAGGGAGAGATAAGGGTTATGGCGTCTATAAACTTGCTTCCGCAGGAGTTAAGGCCTTCCAGCAGGCGGATTTTTTTGGTCCGGTCCAAGCCGGTTTTAATCCTGATCTCGGTATTAGTGCTTCTCTTTTCTGCATATTCGTTTCTGCTGGTTCATACGTGGTTGATGGAAAATCGCCTGACGGAAATCGAAAAGCAGGTTACTTTTTACCGGCAGCAGGTAGAAGCGGTGAAAGAGGCGGAAAATAAGCTAAACAGCCTTCGCCAGCAGAAGGCGGAGCTGGAAAAACTCGCGAAAGGCCGTCAAAAAAGGTCGGAGCTGCTGATTACTTTGACCGATGCTGTTCCGCCGGAAGTGTGGCTGACAGGGCTGGAGGTAAACGGGGAACAGCAAGTTAAAATTACGGGGCGGTCTTTGGATCTTGCGGCAGCGGGAAGGTTTTTTTTCGCACTGAAGGACCAGCCGTTTCTGGAAAACGTTAGGTTGGAGTCGGTACAGGATGTAACCGGCGAAGAAACCGTCCTGGAATTCAGTATAACAGCGGACTTAAGACAAACTAATGCGCTTGCCGGAAAAGCAAAGCAGTAAGACTTCCGGACACCGGGGTAGAGGAAGGAAGGATCGGGATGAGGCTACAGACCATAAACTTAAGCCGGCGGGAAAAAGTATTGATAATCATCCTGGTTGTATCGCTTGTCCTGTTTTTTATACAGAAGTTTATCTTCGCCCAGCGTTTGCCCTACTATATCCAGTTAAAAGCCCGGATGCGGGAGGAAACGGCAGAGCTAGCTTCCACCCGGGAGACTGCCGGCAGCTTACCGGTTCTGAAAAAAAATGTGGAAATTGCAGAGATGGAACTCGCCGAAACCAAGAAAAAGCTTGGCGTTGCTTTCGATGATATGGATTCCTTTTTACTGGCGGCCCAGCCCAAGGAACCGGGAGTCCGGGTGAAGCTTTTCCAGCCGATGCAGGAGGAAAAAAGGGGAATTTTCAGCGTGCAGCCGTTCAAGGTTACCGTGTCAGGCGATTACCCGAGCATTATGACCTATTTGCTGTACCTTGATACGTTGCCGGCAATGACTGAAATTCGGGAGCTCAAAATTTCGGCTGGGAGTGAAAAGCTGGGGGAAGTGGAGGCCGGTTTTGTTATAGATCTTTTTAAAATAGGGGTGGAAGGTGAAAGCATTCCATTAAGTGATGACCGCAATGATGAACAAAAAATCTTGCCTCAGAGCCGGAAGAATATCTTTGAACCGGCGGTGGCGGTCAACCGGCCGGAAAAACCGCATGAACAATTACCCCAACTATCTCCTCCTTCACCTGAAACACCGGCTTTGCCTAAAGTCCCGGATACTCCTACTCCCCAAAAAGACGTGCCCCTTTCAATTCCCGCCATTTCCAGCTATACCTTTCCATCAATTGACGGCAAAAGCAATCGGATAGCGCTTCCGTGGCTTGAGGGGGCAAAGGTGTTGCGCAATGTGGGGCCCTTTTATTCCGTTGGCTCCAGGAAAATAGCCATAGCGGGAAGGGAATTCGGTCGCGGTGTAGTTGTGGAAGTTGATAAAAATAGGCCGGTGGTAGAAGCTGTTATGGATTTGCAGGCGCGATATAGTGTTTTGCGTGGTTTTGCCGGCGTAGAGGATGATACCCAAAACAGCAGCGGCAGTTTCGTGCTGACTTTTTTGGGCGATGAGCGCGAACTCCTGAAGACGCCCGTTCTCAAGCCCGGCGCTTATCCGTATTACGTGGAATTGAACGTGAAAGGTGTGAAACGCCTGACAGTACGGGTTGAATGGAAGGAAATCGAACCGGGAGACTATGACCGTGTTGCGGCAGCCCTGGCAAATATGAAATTTGTAGCGGAAGAGCCAGCGAAAAAATAAAAATGCGGTGGCAAAATGAAAAGGTTGGGCGACTTGCCCAACCTTCAGCTTGTAGACAAAGCCGCTTTTAGGATGCATAACCTAAAAGCGGCTTTTTGTTGAAGGCGAAGAAAATTTTTAAGAAAAACGAATGTAAAGCGGGGACTGTTGGCGGAAACGTTCCCCGTCTTTTCTTCCATAAAGCCAGCTTTTTTAAATTCATGCATGCGAAAAGAAGCGTGAGGTAATGTCCAACTTTCCTCAAGCCTCGTAGATTTGTATAGCGCATGCCATGCTTTTCCTTCGCATCGGCAAATACCCGCTCGATGGTCTGGCCGCGCATTTTGTATAGTTCTTTACCCCATTGGGTGTGTCTTATATCTTCCGCTATTTCTATGTAATGCTCCCATATATGCCGAGTTATGATTTTTGTGTAATTTTTACTTTTGGTGCACTGTAGGCGCATGGGACATTTACAGCATATTTGGGGGTTGCTCCTATATTCCCGGTATCCCGCCCGGTTGGTGGTGCTGTATTCTAATATTTGGTTGTTGGGGCATATGTAACAATCATAATATTCGTCATAGACGTATTCGCGTTTTTTAAAGTAACCATCTTTGGTCATCGGCCTCTTGTAGGGCATAACGGGAAGCGCTCCTGCCTCAATGATTTCTCTGCATATCCCGGGGGTTTTGTAGCCTGCATCAACCACTACCGCCTCTATTTTAGAAAATTTATCGTTTACTTCTTGAAATAAATCGGAGAATACCTGGCTGTCATGAACATTTCCAGGTGCTATTTTGACACCAAGGACAAAGTTGTTCCGGTCACAGGCTACAGAAGCTGTGTAGGCAAAGCAGCGCTCTTTTTCCCCTTTTTGAAACATCCCACTTTCAGGATCTGTGGTGCTTACCCTGACTTTTTTAGAGCTATTTTCTCCTTTGTTGTTATCGTCATCATCATCTTCTTCTTCAAAGGGCTTTTTACCGTTTGCTTCCCGTTCGGCGTTGATTTCTTTTAAAAGTTCTTCCTTATATTTTTGAGTCCGTTGCTTAGCGACTTTCTCGATATATTTATTCTTATTGGCACTGGCTTTTATGTGAGTAGCATCGATAAATACTGCATCTGTTTTAACAAACCCGCATTCTATTGCTTCCATCAACACCCGCTCGAATATCTTTTCAAATAGATCACTTTCCTTAAACCGCCGTTCATAGTTTTTTCCAAAAGTTGAAAAGTGAGGTATTTTTTCTTGTAATCCATAGCCTAAAAACCAACGGTAAGCTACATTGACTTCTACTTCTCTGATGGTTTGGCGCATGGAGCGGATTCCATACAATGCTTGGAGCATGAGTAGCTTAATTAACACTACCGGGTCAATACTAGGTCTTCCTGTATTTTCGCTATATAGGTCTTTTACTTCATCATAAATGAAATTAAAGTCGATGCTTTCTTCTACTGCCCTAAGGAGATGGTCTTGAGGTACTAAGCTATCGATGCTTACTAATTCTACCTGCTCTATTATTTCTCGATTTTTCTTCGTTAACATTTCATCGCCCCACAATATTTTTGTATCTTCTTTAATTTTACTAAAAAGCTGATGATTTTTGTACTAGCTTTTGCAAAAAAAGACTGTCGACAGTTACTTTGTCGACAGTCTGAAGGTTGGGCGACTTGCCCAACCTTTAATTTCATTATTCTATTTCTATCCTGCGGCCGGTGGGTTTGCTGGGAGTGATCTTGGGGAGGATTACCTGCAGCACGCCGTTGTTGTAACTTGCCCTTATCTTTTCGGCGTCCACGTTTTCGGGTACCGGGATGGTCCTTCTGAAGCTGCCCCTGCGCCGTTCCCGGTGGATGTAATTGTCGCGCTTTTCCTCGGTAAACTCGTCATGCTGCGCTGAAATGGTGAGCAGGTTGTTTTCGTAGCGGATATCTATACTGTTTTTGTCGTAACCGGGCATATCGGCTTCTACGATATATTCGCTTTCGGTTTCCCTCATGTCAATCCTTATGGCCTGGGGTGAGAAGAAGTCGAAGAAGCTGTCCAGGAAATTCTCCACGTCGAATTCGAAAACGGCAGGGAAAAAGCTCTTTCTCCTCCAAGGAAACAATTCCCGACCGCGCATACTAACTCCTCCTTTTACAGAAATTAGTATTGGCAATTATTATTATATAATAAAGGTCAAAGAAGGTCAATATGCCTGTGCGTAAAAATTTTTTAATTTCGAAAGGTATTACGGGTAGGATATAGAATTTATATATTATATAAATATTTCTCCCGGTATAGTGTTTCACTTTTTTCTTTGCGTTATTACATCTTTTCAGAGGTGAAACTTCTATTCATGGAAATAGGAGTTGACATAGTAGAGGTCGACAGGATAAAAAAGGCCATTGAAAACGGTGAGTTTTTGACGCGAATTTTCACCGAAAGGGAAATAAATGCTTTCAAAGACAAAAAAGGGGAAGGCTACTTCCGGCATATAGCCGGCCGGTTTGCTGCCAAGGAGGCGGTGAGCAAAGCGTTATGTACCGGGATCAGGTTTTTCGGGTGGCACGATATCGAAATCCTGACAGATGCCTTAGGAAAGCCGGAAGTGAGGCTTCACGGCAGGGCCTTTGAGATACTCAAAGCCCGGGGATATTCCCGGGTTCTCGTCACCATATCGCATTCTAAGGATTACGCCGTGGCTTTTTCGATAGCGGAGGAGGGGAATAGATGTGAAGGTTGTCAGCCCTTCGACTATGAGGGATATCGATAGGAGAGCCATTAAAGATTTCGGCGTGCCCGGCATCGTGCTCATGGAAAACGCCTGCCGGGAAGTGGCAGTAGCAGTATGGAGGATTTGGGAGCGGGTTAAGGAGAACCGCCGCGTCCCTCCGAAAGTGGCCGTGTTCTGCGGAAGGGGAAACAACGGTGGAGACGGCTTCGGGGCCGCCCGGCATCTTGTAAATATGGGTTTTGAAGTTCGGGTGTTTCTTGCGTCTGACCCGTCGGAAATAAAAGGTGATGCGGCGGTAAACTTTGAGATCGTCAGGAGGATGGGGATTCCGGTAATCACATTGCGGGGTGAAACCGACCTGGAAAAGGCCCGCGGGTTTTACTCGGAATCCTTTGCCGCCGTAGACGCCCTTTTCGGCACCGGCCTCAGGGGAGAGATAAAGGGGTTTCCCCGGAGGGTGATAGAATTCATAAATGAAGGCGGCTGCCCAGTGGTGGCTGTGGACATACCTTCCGGGATATGCGGCATGACCGGGAAAGTCCTGGGAGCTGCGGTGCGCGCCGAGGTGACGGTGACCATGGGGCTGCCCAAGATCGGCCTTTTGCTTTATCCGGGCGCATCCTATGCTGGCAAGATCATTGTGGCGGATATAGGTCTTCCAGCGAAAATTCTGGATGATGTTAAGGCTGAGGGCCTGCTCCTGGACCGGCAGGTGATCTCCGGTTATTTCAAGCCCTACGCTCCGGACGCTCACAAGGGCGATTTCGGCCGGGTGTTTATCATTGCCGGGTCGAAGGGTATGACGGGAGCTGCGGCCCTGGCGGGCCTCGGGGCCGTAAGGGGCGGCGCGGGCCTTGTGACTATAGGCATCCCCGAGGGGCTGAACGACATCCTGGAGGTTAAGGTCACCGAGGTTATGACGCTGCCCCTTCCCCAGACGCACGAGGGGAGCCTGTCTATAAAGGCGCTGGAGCCTGCGCTTGATTTCGCAAAAGGGTGCGATGCCGTGGCCATAGGGCCGGGACTGTCCCGCCATGAGGAGACCGCAGAGTTCGTAAGGAAATTTGTAGCGGAGTGTCCGGTGCCGGTGGTGATCGATGCCGACGGGCTGAATGCCCTTTCCGAAGACCCGGATGTGCTGAAAAAATCGGTTGCTCCTGCAGTGATTACTCCGCACCCGGGGGAAATGGGAAGATTGCTTTCGGTAACCGCCGAAAAGGTGCAGGAGAACAGGTGGGATGCAGTGCGAGAGGCCTGCGACCGGTTCGGGTGTACCGCGGTCTTAAAGGGTGCCCGCACTCTGGTGGCTTCGCCGGATTATCCAACCTGCATCAATCCCACCGGGAATCCCGGGATGGCTACCGGCGGCAGCGGAGACGTGCTCACCGGCATGATAGCTGCCCTTGCGGCAAGAGGTCTAAAATGCCATGAGGCGGCCGCGGCAGGGGTTTACCTGCACGGCCTGGCCGGAGATCTGGCAGCCCGGGAAAAAGGAGAAATCCCCCTGATCGCGGGAGATATTTTAGATCATATCCATGAGGCTTTTAAATACGTATTAGAGGGGGAAAGCTTGGATGGATGTGAAGGTCAGGCCCACCAGGGTCGAGATTAACTTGGACAACCTGGAGCACAACCTAAAGGAGATAAGGCGGATAACCAGCCCGAACGCCGGCATATGCGCGGTGGTCAAGGCCGACGCCTACGGCCACGGTGCCGTGGAAGTGGCCATGACCGCCCTTTCGTTCGGTGCGAAATACCTCGCCGTTGCGTTCCTGGACGAGGCCGTCGTCCTCCGGGAAGCTGGGATCAGAGCTCCCATCCTAATTTTGGGTTTTACACCGGAAGACCAGTTTGATAAAATATTAGAGTATGGCATAACGCAGACCGTTTATAACGTGAGGTCCGCGGAGGTTCTGTCCCGGGAAGCCCAAAAGCGAGGCATGAAGGCAAAGGTCCACATAAAACTCGATACCGGTATGAGCCGCATCGGCTTTCCGGCCGAACCGTCATCCCTTTCCGACATCGAGAAGGTATTTTTACTGCCCGGAATAGAAGTAGAGGGTATTTTTACCCACTTTGCAAGAGCCGACGAGGAAGACAAGAGCTTTACAGAGGAGCAGTATAAAAAGTACCGCGAGACTGTCGGCGTCCTGGAAAGCCGCGGCCTTCGGGTTCCAATAAAGCACGTGGCCAACAGCGCCGCTATTATAGACATGCCCGGGATGCACCTTGATATGGTCAGGCCGGGTATAATCCTTTACGGCATATACCCTTCAGAAGAGGTGCAAAGGAGCAGAATCACTTTGAAGCCGGTAATGACCTTTAAAACAAGGGTATCCCATGTAAAAACCGTGCCCGCCGGTACGCCCATCAGCTACGGGGGCACCTTTGTCACCAAAAAGACAAGTGTTATAGCCACCCTGCCTGTAGGTTATGCGGACGGCTACCCAAGGCTCTTATCATCCAGGGCTGAAGTCGTCATAAAAGGGCGGAGGGCTCCGTTGGTCGGAAGGGTCTGCATGGACCAGTGCATGGTAGATGTCACCGACATCCCCGGAGTTCAGCCCGGTGACGAAGTAGAACTTTTTGGCACCGGCGAAAACGGCGGCGTTACCGCCGATGAAATAGCGAAAATCGTAGGGACTATCCCCTATGAGATAGTCTGCGGCATATCTAAACGGGTCCCCAGAATATATATTAAGGATGGTAAAATAATAAAAATCAAAAATCATTTGGCAGCAAAGGTATAATTTACATACGCGATTCACATAATGATACTGATTTGTTACTATTTTTTGGGGGGTGCCGCTGTGGCTGAGTTAAAAAGGATAGTCGTCAGCTTACCGGATAGCCTGTTAAAGCAGGTGGATGGCATAATATCTAAGGAAAAAAAGAACCGCAGCGAATTTATTCAGGATGCGATGAGATTATATATTAGAGAAAGGGAAAGGATAAGAATGAGAGAACAGCTCAAAAACGGTTACCAGGAAATGGCCGATATAAACCTTAGGATCGCTGAATTCGGGATAAACGAGGATTTCAGAGATCTTGCGCTTTACGAGATAAGGCTTTCGGAGAGTGACTAAAGTGCTGGTAAGGCGCGGAGATGTGTTCTATGCGGATTTAAACCCGGTTGTGGGTTCCGAACAGGGCGGTGTAAGGCCCGTCCTCGTTGTGCAAAACGACGTGGGAAATAAGTACAGCCCTACCGTAATTGTTGCTGCAATTACGTCCCAGATTGACAAGGCCAAGCTGCCGACCCACGTGGAGCTAAAGCGGGGAGAATACGGCCTGGAAAAGGATTCGGTCATTCTTTTAGAACAGCTCAGGACCATCGACAAAAGGCGATTGAGGGAGAAGATAGCTTACCTAGACCAGGAAATTATGGCAAGAGTAGATGAAGCGCTGAAAATAAGCCTGGGACTGGTGGACTTTTAAATATCAATTTCAGGAAGCCCGTAACGGGCTTATTAGTTTTTTTAAAGCAGGATATTTCAGTTTTTTTTAGAATATATACATTAACTGTATACTTTTTCGCATCGGAGGTTTGCATGGAAATTAAGGATAAACTTTTTACCGAATTAATGACCGCCCTCTCTTTGATGATGGACCTGGAAGAGAACCGGAAGCTCTACCACGCCTGGAGAGTAGGTGTGTTGGCCGAGAAAATGGCCCGGAAGGTAATGCCGGAATACGCCAACCACATATTTTACGCCGGTCTTTTGCACGACATCGGAGCCATATCCCTGCCCGACCACATGGTGCACTATACCAATCCGGATGACCACCTTCGCTATCCGGTGATTTATAACCATCCGCGCAAAGGGGCCGAAATAGTGAGGGAGATCGAACCGCTGAAAGGTGTGGTGGATATGATCCTGGACCACCACGAGCACTGGGACGGCAGCGGTTACCCGCGCGGTATTTGCGGCGACAGGATAAGCCTGGGAGGCCAGATTCTCAGGATCTGTGACACCTTTGACGTGCTCTCCAGGGTAAAACCTCCCCTTGACATCGTCGGTATGAAGACACTCCTTGCCGCCAGAAGAGGGTGGGAGTTTTCGGACCTGATGTATGAGGTCATGGTTGAAGTTCTTGGGGAAGGCAATTTCTTCGACGAGATCATAGATGAACAGAAGATAGGAGAAATGGTGTTCAAAATAGTTGAAAGCATGCCGCCCACCAAAACCGGATACTGCGAGAGGGACATATCTAAGGTTATACAGGTGTTCGGACGGGTAATAGACGCCAAACACGAATATACCGCCGGCCATTCCAGCCGGGTGGCCTTTTATACGTCCCTCATAGCCAAAAACCTGGGCCTTGCCGATAGTGAGGTGGAAAAACTCGAGTTTGCTGCATACCTGCACGATGCGGGAAAGGTGGCCATTCCCCGGGCAATACTCGATAAGCCGGGGCGCCTTACCCTGGAAGAGTTCAAGACAATGAAGAGGCACCCGGTCTATACGATGGAGATATTGAGCACGGTAGGCGCCCTTAAGGATCTGGCACCTATATCGGGACACCACCACGAGAAGTACGACGGCTCCGGATACCCCGACGGCCTGTCCAGGGACGGCATCCAACTGGGTGCCCGCATAATGGCGGTGGCCGACGCCTTCGATGCCATGACCTCAGCAAGGCCCTACCAGAAGCAGAAAAGTGGCTGGGAGGCAAAAGAGGAACTCGTAAAATGGGCGGGGTCCCAGTTCGACCCGGAGGTGGTGAAGGTGGCCGTCAGGGTTCTTCCTGACCATCCACAGCCGGAAGAAGCGGAGAGTAGATAGGGTGAAACCTCTGATAGCGATAACATGTTCGTTGGAAGATGGTAGAATTTTTCTAAATCACGGCTATTACAGGGCTGTAGAGAGGGCCGGTGGGATACCCGTAGTCGTCCCGCCTTTGGGGAGGGAGCAGGATCTCGGCGAGTTGCTCGATAGGGTCCACGGCCTTCTGCTTGCCGGGGGGCCCGACGTAGACCCGCGTCACTTCAACGAGAGCCCGCGGCCCGGTCTGGGAGAAATAAACCCGAAGCGCGATGCTGTCGAACTTTACCTCTGTCGGGAGGCTGTCAGGAGGAGAAAGCCGGTATTCGGCATCTGCCGGGGCATACAGGTTATCAACA